>CAZNCM010000540.1:0-3211 GCA_964571155.1 uncultured Lyngbya sp.
TTGAAAAGACAATTACTGCTAGTTTTGGTGTTTCTGCATACAGAGTCGATGATACGGTGGAAAGTCTAATCAAAAGAGTCGATAGCGCCCTATACTTTTCTAAGCGTAATAATCGCAATTGTGTGACGGTCAGGGATTAGCAGTTATAACCCATCACTTCCCGCTGAAAATACCCGGTTTAAGTCTAAAATAAATAATAGAATCCTTCAACGGAGTAGAATCGATGTCATCAGCAGCAATCAAAGATTTGGTGGAGATGGTAGAGGCTTTACCGAGTGAAGTTCAGAAACAAGTGATGGAGCATTTGCGCGAGTATATTAAGGCTGCGGGAAAAGCAAAGGCGATGGATTTTGACACTCACTGCTCTAAAGGATAGTGATTCTTAAAGGCATAGCCAAAGATACCGCTATCGGTGTCCGGTGTGAAACCATTCAGGCTACTTTTTCTTCCTATATTTGCTGCCGCGTGGACTACTGCATTAACGAGAAATCCGTGTTTAGATTTGTACAAACCTCGCTTAATACGCCTACCACTAAACTGGTATTCAGTTGGATTGTCAGCGTTAGATTGTTTGGTGAGGATAGCTCAATCTGGGTCATCTAAACAAAATTATCCCCATAAACGTTAGACTAATAAAACGTCTTTTAAGACTGTGGTGAAGAACTCAGGAAAGATTATGCCGGAATTGAGAGAACAACTTGCAGAAAATTTAGATGAAGCGAGATGGGAATGGTTGATTCCTCATCACGAACGAGAAGTGGTTGTAGTGGTCAACGAAGACCTTGATTTACTCGATGTTGGGGAGGCGATCGCCAACGATAATACATCCTCTGTACAGAGTTGGATCAATGAACAACTCATTTACAAACCCTCTATGGAGCAGGTCAGTGTGTGGAACAATAACCGATCTCAACGGTTCAATGCACTGATTGTCGATCCATTTGTCTTAGTGCAGGAACTCTCAGCTTAAATTTGAAGAATGGGGGAGGATGAGATTGAGCGGTAGAGCGAGTTGATCCTCCCCGAGCTTCTTCATCAAGACTTTAGTCCTCAATCACCTCTAGTCCACAAACCTCAGCGACTTGTTGAGCTAAACTTTTGTATCTTCTCAGTGAAGATTGAGGGGTATTAAAATCTAGATTAAATCCTTCAACAACCCGTTCTACGAGTTTCTCACGCCATTGAGCCTCGATTTCATAATCAGAACTCAAACTCCCTTCTGACAACGCCGCCATTAATTTATCCAGCATTTGAAATTGTCCAACCAAATAGGCAGCTCTTTCGACCTCACAGCCGTCTACATCCAGACCATCGAGTTCTCGTAGTACCCGTCGCCATTCAGTTTCAATCAGTTGAGTAATCACAAATCCTGCTCGTGCATATCGTCTATCGACTAAAACTTGAAATTGATCTGCCGTCATTGCTTCTATTGCTCCTAATGAGAGGTTCTATACAATCCAACTTAATTGAGCTTTATTTTAAAATCAGGGTTTTTCGGTCAATTTTAGCAATTGAGCGAGTTGGACAATAGAAAAGCAATTCTTCACAACGGCAAAACGATCAAGTTAAATCAGACCCAGATGAGTGAGGCGAGTGGCGAGTTTGGTGGGGAGGAGAGAGGAATTGGGTAAAGACTCCCACACCAGCAGAGTCCCCCGCAGATGACAAAAATAGATTTCCAAGACGCTTAAGCCTCGACGACGCATAGAAGGAGCATACTGAGTATTGAGTGTTGATGATCTGCGAGTACAACACCAGAAGCGAATATTGTCCGGGAGAGGTTGAGACGGAGAAGGCTTTGAATGGTCGGGTTGCATCATTTAAGTTTTTTTATGGGTTCTCTACTCCAACATTAATCTAGGGTTGATAGAGCTAATGCACACCATCACATTACACAGAAGGTTAGTTTTGAGCAACCATGAACTCTAATTTTTAATTCCAGTCGCAGCAATACCACGAATAAATTGCCGTTGACCCAGAAGAAACAAAACAACAACAGGGATTGTCGAAATCACCACTGCTGCCATCATTAAAGACCAATTACTGGTAAATTGTTCTTGAAATTCAGCCAGAGCTAACTGTACAGTTTGGAGTTCAGGCCGAGTGGTAAAAACCAGGGGTTTAAATAGATCGTTCCACTCCCCAATAAAGGAAAACAAAAATAGAGTCACTAATGCAGGTCTCGCGCAGGGAAGAATCACTTGCCACAAAATTTGCCAACGGTTCGCCCCATCAAGAGTAGCCGCTTCCTCTAGTTCGACGGGAATGGTTAGGAAATATTGACGGAGGAGAAAAATCCCAAACCCATTCACAGCAGTCGGTAAGATTAAAGCCGCGTAGGTATTGATCAGATTTCCCCACTTAAGAACTAGAAAAATAGGAATCACCAACAACTGAAAGGGTATAATCAGAGACATTAAAACAATCAGTAACACCGCCTGTCGTCCGCGAAACTGTAAACGAGCCAGCGCATAACCCGCTAAAGCCGAAGTGAGGATTTGAAATCCAGTGACAGCCAAAGCAACGAGAGTAGAATTGGCAAAGGCTAACAAAAAATTACCCCTAGCCCATGCTTCTTGGTAGTTCGCCAGAGTAAACTCTCCGGAATTGTTAACAGAGCCGACGCGAGAAAATGAAGTCAGCACCACAATGACGAGCGGTAGGAGTACGATCACTGCTCCTAGCAATAGTAAAGCTAAACTTAAGCTTTTGAGGAATTTTGAGGATTGTATCAATTTTATCATAAGTTTTGTATGAGGTATAAACCAAACAATTAAGTGAAACTTATATAAATGGGAATTTAGATGAATTTATTGACCAATCCTTCCTCAGAGGGGACAAAATTAGCCAAATCTTCGCTTAAATAGGTAAAGTAACTATAGGCTCAGTATTTTCTCCTAAGTTAGGAAGGGTAATCGGTCGATCAACATTGAGTGTGATTTCAATCCTCTCCTCTGAGGGTGATCAGATCAACACTAGATCTGATGTTAGTGCCGAATCACTTCCCGATCGGGTGAACACTGAACCCTAAAAAAACGTATGTTTGCGTTAGACTAAGCATTTGAGATCGAATCAGATCTTAAACCATGCCCCGCTCTCGAGCGAACTTGATCCTTTGAGATCTCGCGCTCTGTCAAAATCAATCGTAAACTCATTGAACTCATTTGTGATGAGGAGCTAATAAACTTATGCCACAGCTTGAAGCTATTGC
>CAZNCM010000541.1:0-3200 GCA_964571155.1 uncultured Lyngbya sp.
GAATGTGTGGATGCTGTCTTCAAAAATTGTCCTAATGTATGCGCGTAGCGCTATAGAATATTTTTGACCAAATGTTGCATACATTACTAAAGGAAAATACCATTTACAAAGAACTGAAGATGCAGAAAAATCAATTCTTGGTAAACCTGCACCTGTTAGTTCTACATGAGAATATTTATCTGTATAATCTTGAAGACAAGGAGCTAAATTTAATGACCATTCTTTGATAGCTAAAGATATTTCCATTGTTCTTAATTTTCCTTGCCCTTTACTCCCTCCTCTAAGTATCGGAACTCCATTTTTTAACCCTGTTACTACTAATTCTGGTAAATATTGTGAGCCTACTTTGACTTTCCATGAACTTAAGCAATCATCTTTATCGAACAGTTTATTTAATGCTCTTAAGATTAATTCAAGACTATTATTTTCTGAGGATGTAAAACCAAAAGCTAATCCAGTAACATTTTCTTGAAACATTAAAAATAGTTTCTCTTTTTTAGTTGTTCCTTCTGCTAAATATAATCCTGATGTATAACACCATAAGGGGTCTATTTGTAATTGAGAGTTAAGACTAATTTCTTTTGATCTACTCCATTTACCTAATAACTTACTATCGGGCAATAAATTATGTTGTTTTAGATCTGGTCTTTTCCTCCCAAGTTTTCCATAATTATGATTGGTAAAAAAATCTTTAATATCAATAACTTCACCAATTTGAGAGGGCTGATTATTCCATTCAATTAATCCTTGAGTTGAAATTTGAGAATCAGTAATAATTGAATCTTCAATTTCATGGAGTATTTTCAAGAATAGTTCTCCTATTCCTCTAATCCCACCAACATGAATTTAATCAGCACGACTACTACCACCTAAAGTTCTAGCTCCTTTTTTAAAGGGACGACGTAAAGATGCTTGCACTTTATCATGAATATTTAAAGCAACCCCAACTTTTCTAAGTTCATCTCGTTTAACTGTTTCCAAAATAGATTTCATTGCTGATTTATGGAAGTAATAGAAAGCTAAGTTATCTTCATTATTGCCTAAGTCTGGGTCGCGCTTTTCCTTTAAATACTCTTTATCTTTTTCATTCAAATTGGGTTTTGATTGGTTTAAAGGAGGAGTATTAGGAATTGAGCCTTTATAATGCTTATTTAGCAATTTTTTACCTTCTCCAGCCATAAAATAAGCACTATCTTCTCCCAGAGAAAAAGTGAATCTAATAGAATTAGAAAAAATAATGCGAAATTGTTCTACGGCAAATTTAATCAGATTAGGTTCCGTCTGGGAAAAGGAAATTGTCGGTATGATTATGCCAATATCATTAAGATTTGCACTTCCTTTAGAACCATCACCACTATATAATCCAAAGAAGGAAACTAGGCTTTCATCTAATTCAACTACTGACTTGAGATGAACTTTTTCGCCAGTTCCATCTAAGCGATAAACTATTAGACCTCCGTTTGTATCTTCTTCCCATCGATAGTCGGCTGCATAAGTTCTGTATTTAGCATCTGTAATAACTATGCCTCTGACTTTGCCTTGGGTGTTCTCTAAGAATTTCTTGAAGTTAATTGTCCCTAGTTTCATAATATTAATGTACATATCATAGACAAAATTTATTAAATTTGGCTTTGTAATCTTTGATGAATCTCCTCCATCCACAGGGGAATAACAGGCTGACCTGAATCGAGGAACGCGATTGCCCCTTCCTTGTCAAACTCCACCAATTGTAATTTTCCCACCTTTTCCTCCCACTTCAACATAAACCGCCTTTTAACCTGCGGTTCAACAAACCGAGGCTCAATCTCCCGTAGCCTCGTCAAACTCTCATGCGCCACCTCAAACGTAACTAATCGCTTAAGTTTGGTTACCTTTTCTTCGCGAATCATCTTCAAACTCTTTTTGCTTCTTCTCAACATCATAGTTCTTGAAGAAATCAGAAATTGTCATCTCTAATGCTTCTGCTAACTTTTCAATATTTCTCAAGGACGGATTGCGGTGTCCATTCTCAACACTTGAAATGTAATTGCGATGGAGTCCAGAACGCTCTGCCAATTCCTCTTGAGACAGGTCTAGCTCCCGCCGTCTCCGTCTGACTGCTCTCCCGAATCGATACTCAATACTCTGTTGTTGGTTCACAGAATAATCGTCAGAGAGTCGCAGCGATTAGTCCAGACACGATAAGTGTAGTTTTGCACACTATATGTTACCCTGAAATCAATCAGCGTTGAAGAAGACAGGATTTCTGGCTTCTCCCACGCATTATTTTTTGCCCTCATCGTCTGCGAGAAGCTCTTGTTGTTCCTCTTGTTCATTGATCCAATTGGTAATCAACTCCACCAAGACCTCGCTCATAGAACGGTCTTGTGCAGCGCAGAGGGACTTAAACTTCAATTTTAACTCTTTCGGGATGTAGCCATTGAGTTCGGACATCCCAGGATCTTTTTTGCTCATATTTTGATTCTCGCATGAGCATTTCCCTTGTTTCGAGGTTTCGCGCTTGCGCGAATTCGAGCATTAATGTAAATTGAGAATGATCGACTCTATCTCTGAGTCAAACCATCGGTACAACCGAGTTGGAATTATGTCCGAGCCAATTTCTGAAGGTTCTCAAAAGCCTTACTAACCAAATCCGGATGAACTCGACCTGTTCTCTCAATGACGAGCAACAGCAATTAATTGCTCGCCTGTGTGCTGCGAGTTTGGGAATTTCACCCCAAGAATTTCGTCAAAAGTGGGATATCAGTTATCAACAGATGGCTGATATTTGTCACTGCACTCCCGGTACAGTTCAGCGTTGGTTTGAGCGAGGTAGAAACTATCGCCGTCCGAGTCAGTATTCCTGTTTCAAATTAGCGATCGCCGATTGGTTGTTAGAGAACTATCAAGACATTCCCCAAGAATTCCTCGATCACATCCTCTCCTAGTTCCAATCAAAACTTAGGCAAATTAAGCGCGAAAGAGTTCATTCTTCCACCCTTTAAGATGATTCACTGAAGGATGGAATCTATATGATTGACTTTTTGTCAAGTCTAATGAGTAAAAACCTATCCTCTGGTTATGTTTCCGTTCACAACAGCAGTATTGTTGGGTGATTAAGGATAAGTTTGATGAGGAAGTTAGTTATTGTGGTTACTTTATGACGATGAATTCTCTATCAAACTACGACCTCACCAAAGAACCGTTACTCGACCTACTAC
>CAZNCM010000542.1:0-3176 GCA_964571155.1 uncultured Lyngbya sp.
AGCCCCCGATAAAATCGCACCGCTCAAGTCCGCCCCACTCAAGTCCGCCCCACTCAAGTCCGCCCCGGTGAGATCGGCTCTAGTGAGGTTGGCTCCGCTCAAGTTGGCCCCGCTCAGGTTGGCACAATATAAGTTAGCCCCGATCAAGTTGGCGTTAAACAGACTCACCCCCAACAGGTTTGCCCGAAACAGGTTCGCCCGAAACAAGTTCGCCCGAAACAAGTTCGTCCCACTGAGGTTAGCGTTACTTAGTTCAGCTCGAAACAAGTCTGTATCCCGAAAATTCCGCTCTCCGGAGGCATAACGGGCTAAAAGTTCTTCACTATTCTTGGTAAACGTTTGTTTTTTGTATTTTAGAGTCTATCTATTTCAATTTTCCTCAACTCCAAGCCAAATGAACCAATTGTTAGTGAAGACTTAATTGTTTGTAATTTTGAGCAAGATTTATTAATTTCGACGGTCAGTTTACCGTTTACCGATAAAATAAGGGGTAGTTTCAATCCATTGAGAAGCCAGTCATGGCAGAACAACTTCAAATTCGACCGCGAGTTGGTGTGATTGGTGGCGGACAGTTAGCCTCAATGATGGCAAGTGCAGCCCAGTCTTTAGGGGTTTCTGTGGTGGTGCAAACTCCCAATGCTAATGATCCGGCAGTTTCTCTGGCGACAGAGACAGTCTTTGCAGAGATAGAAGATGCTCAAGCGACAGCCGAGTTAGCCAATCACTGTGATGTGATTACCTTTGAAAATGAGTTTGTTGATCTCGAGAGTTTGTTTCCCCTCGCTCAACAAGGAGTCTGTTTTCGTCCCCGTTTGGAAGCGTTAAGGGTTTTACTGGATAAATATGATCAGCTTTGTTTTCTGCAAGAATTGGGATTGCCAATTCCTCAGTTTCAAGCCTTAACAAAGGATGAAGAAGAAGATCAAGTTCTGAAAACGGTTGAAAAAGCTTGGGGTTTTCCCGTGGTCTTGAAAACCCGTCGTCATGGTTACGATGGACAAGGAACTTTCATTCTTGAGGATGAGGCGAGTTTACGCTCAACTTGGGTAAAGTTAGGTGATTCTCCGGTATTATTGCAAGAATTTGTTCCTTTTGAACGAGAGTTAGCGGTGATTGCGGCTCGTTCGGTGACGGGAGAGGTGGCGGTTTACCCGGTAGTCGAAACCTGTCAAATTGATCAAGTTTGTCGTTGGGTGATTGCTCCGGCATCGATTACTCCGACTTTGACGGCTCAAATTGAAGCGATCGCACACACCTTACTGAATAGTTTACACGCGGTTGGTGTGTTTGGCATTGAGTTGTTTTTAACGGCTTCAGGTCAGATTTTTATTAATGAAATTGCTCCTCGCACTCATAATTCTGGTCATTTTACTTTAGATGCTTCTCATACCTCTCAGTTTGAGCAACATTTAAGAGCGGTTTGTGGTTTCTCTTTAGGAGATCCTCAAATGCACTGTCCTGGAGCAGTTATGATAAACTTATTGGGTTATGAACAGGCGAGGGTGAAATCCGGAACATTACAACCGTTGTATGGGGAAAAACAACAGCAACTCGCTGAAATTCCAAACGCCTTTGTTCATTGGTATGGTAAAACAGAATCCCGTCCCGGACGAAAATTAGGTCATGTAACGGTTTTACTAGAGACTCCATCGGTTGAACAATGCCAAAAAGAAGCTCATGCGATCGCACACAAGGTAGAATCGATTTGGTACCCTGATTGTTGACAGTTTACCCTGTTCAATCAAAGATTATAATGGGGAGATTGGAGAATGACTTCTGAAAGTTGGCACTCATGTGTATTTTCTATTTTTTCAAATCTAGGTTGTGAACAGACTAACTTTTATTTTTCCTCAAGATGGATCAACAAACTCCTCCCCTCAACACTTCTGATATTCTCATTGTTGATGATCAACCCGCTAATTTGCGTCTGTTGTCAAGATTACTCACTCGCAAAGGATTTGAGGTGCGTCAAGCCATTAACGGGACGATGGCTTTACAAGCAGTTCAGGCTAAATTACCTCAGTTGATCATGTTAGATATTATGATGCCTGATCTCGATGGGTATGAAGTCTGTTCTCGCTTGAAAGCTGATCCGAAAACGGCTGATGTTCCGGTGATTTTTCTGAGTGCGCTGGATGATGTTTTTGATAAGGTCAAAGCCTTTACAGTCGGAGCGGTAGATTATATTAGTAAACCTTTTCAATCTCAAGAAGTATTAGCTCGGGTAGAGCATCATCTCGCCTTACAAGCGATTAACCAAACGATTTCTCAACTTAATACAGAGCTTGAACAGCAGGTTAAAGAACGCACTCAACAGTTAGAAGAAGTTCATGCTCAACTCACCACACTAGCATTCCATGATGAGTTAACAGGTTTACCCAATCGAGCTTTATTTATCAATCGTTTAAATGAAGCTTTAAACAATAATCAAACTGATTCTTCTGATCAATTTGCGTTACTTTATATTGATTGCGATCGCTTTAAAGTCGTTAATGATTCTCTCGGTCATTCGGTCGGAGACCGTTTGCTAACGGCTGTGGCTCATCGGTTAAGCAATGCTCTCCCCCTGGTTAATATTTTAGCACGGTTGGGCGGTGATGAATTTGCGATTCTCCTGACAGATATTCAAGAGATTAAACCTGCTATAGAAGTCGCTGAAAAAGTGATGAAAACTCTATCAACTCCTTTTAAATTGGAAAAATATGATGTGTATGTTAATGCTAGTATTGGAATTGCTCTGAGTAACGGGAGCTACACTCAACCTCAACAAATTCTCCGAGATGCAGATGCGGCGATGTATCGAGCCAAAAAACAGGGAAATCGCTATCAAGTTTTTGACCCGACGATGCACCAGAAAGCTGTTCAAACCTTTCAAATTGAAACCGACTTACGCAAAGCGATTTCTCTGAATGAATTTAGATTAAATTATCAGCCTATTATTGATTTAAAGACTAATAAATTGATAGGATTTGAGACATTAGTTCGTTGGTTTCATACCAATCGAGGTTTGATTTCACCAATTGAATTTATTCCAGTTGCAGAAGAAACCGGTTTAATTATTCCGATTGGATATTGGATTTTAGAAGAAGCTTGTCAGCAGTTAAAAACCTGGCAAAATCAGGGTTTAGCCGATGAAGAATTGACGATCAATATTAATTTGTCGGCTCGACAATTTT
>CAZNCM010000543.1:0-3163 GCA_964571155.1 uncultured Lyngbya sp.
AAGCTGCTCTAAACATTGTCCAGTCAATCTTCTAGCCTGCTTATCACCCCATCAGGAACTAGCGTTAATTAGATTGGACAGACTCCGGTTGATAATTCCCGTTGCTTCTAGGTGTTATACAGTTATATTTAAACTGTCGGTGGGGAACTCCGCAAGTCAGTTCGCTGTAATGCTGACTCTATCTAGCTTATGGCTTTTTCTTTCCCCATTAGTGCATAAGCTTGCTGTTTTGAGACATATGTCACTGTAGATAACCCAATTGCAGAATTGTCTGGAAGCCATGCAACCGCAAGCCACCCTAGTTGAAAAATTAATCCTCAGTGCATTTATTGCTTTTGTGACGGCGACTGCTTCGGCTACGCTGGAAACAGGTACAAAAACTGATCATTCACTTCCAAACCTCAATCCTTTGATTTTGGCGGATCGATAACGATAAGCGGTTGTATAGATTCTAAAATTTTTTGATTCTCTCGTCTACGTTGCTACTCTCTTGGAAATGACTATGAAATCTACCTCCTCTCTACAATCTCGGTTAAAAGTTCTCCGTAAAACTGGACTTCAACAGTTAAATCAAGAACAACTTTTACCTGCACTCAACACCTTTCAACAGGTACTAGCCATTGCTCAAGAGACAGAAAGTATAGAGTATCACGTTGAGGCTTTACATCAGATCGGACTCATTCATTATTCTCTCAAACATTATACTTTGTCTATTAACTGTCTCAAACAAATTATCAAACTCGCTGAGGGGAACTCAAACTCTTTAAGAGTCGCAACTGTTTATAATGATATTGCTCGGGTTTATTGTGCAACTAAGCAATATTCTCAAGCATTACGATATTCGGCTCAAGCCCTAGAAAACTTTCTGAAACTTTCCCATCTCAACGGCATCGGAATAACTTTAAACTATTTAGGAGAAATTTATAATCACTTGGGTATGTTTGAACAAACCCTACAATCCTGCCGAAAAGCCTTACTAATTTTTCAAGATCTCAATGATACCCTTCAAGAAGAAAACTTAAAAAATAGTGTCCATGAAGCAGCCGCTCTGCATAATTTAGGATTAGCAGAATATCATCTAGATCGACCCAGACAAGCCTTAGCCTTTCTCAATCAAGCTCTCAATATTCGTCAAAAGCTCTGTTCAGCCGAGCTAAATCAGGATCGAGGTGAAAACAAATATTCTGCAAAATTGGTTAAAATCCATTCTGAAACCGCAAAAAATCTTGGGCAAATCGGGATTGTTTACTTTAGTCTCAAAGAGTATAAAACTGCAATTGACTTTTACAAAAAAGCAATCCAAATCTATCAACAACATCACCAACTCGAAGAACAAGCCAAACTGATGAACTACATCGGAATCGCTTGCTACAAAAAAGCGGATATTTCTCAGGCTTTATGGTATCATCTTAAAGCTTTGGAACTCTTTGAACAAATTCAAAATTCCCAGTCTAAAGAAAACTACTTACCTCATATCCTTTCAGTTTATCAGCGATTCAACATCTGCGATCAGGGCATAAAACTGTATCAGCGTGTTCAGGAACTGTTTCAGGTCATGGAAACCGAAGTTAGCTAAAATTGTCACAGAGAAGTCGGGAATTGGATATTGGGTATCAGGAGAGACGTGAGATCCGATGTCTATATTAGTTATCCCGATCATCAACCCGACGAAAGGTCACAAGTCTAAAGTTGTTTGTCTGCACATCCTCCATCAAGATGAATCAAACTATTTCCTCATTTAATTTAAAAATTCAACTTGTTGAACAAATTTGTCTCTTTGAATTATCTTGGGGTCAAGGACAACACTTAGAAATCAAAATTCCCTATCCAAAAACGCTGACTCGATTTTATCAAGACTGGCAACAAACTTATTTAAACTTCTATAAAAAAGCGTTGCGAGGTCGAGTCGAAGGAACAGGTCAACTTTCCCTTACTGTCGATTGGCACGCTAAACTGGTTGAGGCTGAAGCTAAACTCCTCTCAGAATTTCATCGCTGGTTACGACACCAAGACTTGTTTGAGATCCGAGCTACTCTGGCGAAAGCCGCTTCTGATCATTGGCACGTCGAACTGTGTCTGTGTATCACTCCCCTAAACTTATCACGCCTCCCATGGGAAGCTTGGGAAATTGGGACTGAATTTGCCGCACCGGGAAAAATTCGGATTGTTCGCACCCCGGCTAACATTCGATCCAAAAGCATTCAGCCCTCGCCTCGTCAGCGAAAAGCCCGAGTTTTAGCAATTTTGGGAGATGATACCGGATTAGATTTTAAAGCCGATAAACAAGCGGTAGAATCTCTCTCTTACATTGCTGATATTGAGTTTGTGGGTTGGCAACCCGGACAAAGTTCTACAGAATTGAAAACTCAAATTGCCACAGCCATTACTGATCCCAAAGGCTGGGATGTATTATTTTTTGCAGGTCATAGCAACGAAACGACTCTAACCGGAGGAGAACTTGCCATTGCCCCGAATATTTCCTTATCTCTGAGTGAGATTGAAAAACCGCTAACTTTGGCGATGCAACGGGGACTACAATTTGCTTTATTCAACTCCTGTATGGGTTTAAGTCTAGCCAATTCTCTGATTAATTTGGGCTTAAGCCAAGTTGCGGTTATGCGTGAACCTGTTCATAATTGTGTTGCTCAAGAATTTTTATTGCAATTTCTCCGCAGTCTTGCAGAATATAAAGATGCCCACGATGCGATGCTGGCGGCCTGTCAGTTTCTCAAACTCGAAAAACAGTTAACCTACCCATCGGCTTATTTAATTCCCTCTCTGTTTCGGCATCCAGACGCCCCTGTTTTTCATCTCAAACCCTACGGTTGGAAACAAAAACTCAAACACTGGTTGCCCACCAAAACAGAAGCGATCGCTTTGGGGGTATTGTGTGGATTAAGTTGGCAACTGTCGGTGCAGGAATTGTTACTCGACCAACGCCTGTGGGTACAGTCGGTTTATCGTCAAATTACCCTTCAAACTCCGAATGATTCGCCCAAAGTGTTGATGGTTTCCATTGACGAAGAATCGATTAAACGGGCTAAAATCTCCGATCCTCGGCCGATGAATCGCAGTTATTTAGCCCAAATTATCGACCAACTCGCCCTGTTAGATTCCCCCGTTGTCGGTGTGGATTATTTACTTGATCGCCATCAACCCGAAA
>CAZNCM010000544.1:0-3157 GCA_964571155.1 uncultured Lyngbya sp.
AAGATGGGGCGTTGGATGATAGTACCAATCTAGGATAGGAGAATGATCCATCTGTAAAATTCCCCAAATTATTGATAATTTATGCTAAAATTAATGGAAATCTATTCAACTTGCCTTAGAGTACAAGTCCCCCCGATTTGAGCGGAAGGTCTGATAGCTTTTCAATAGTTTATCTAATTCTAATTTACCTTTTTTAAAATGCGTTCTCACTCTACAGCCAACGCGACGACCCCCACAGAAACTTTAACCGGAATAGTCGAGCGGATTACCTTTCATTCTGAAGAATCCGGCTACACCGTTGCCCGACTCAAGCTTCCCAAATCCGACAACCTAACCACAATTATCAGCAACTTCGCCAACATTCAAGCAGGACTTACGCTGCAAATCACAGGATATTGGCGCGATTATTGGAATTTGACCCCAGAACAATGGATTTTTCACGCGATAGGGATAATCCCCTCGACTGCGATGCTTTGATTGTGGATGAAACTTCGATGCTGGATATTTTTCTGGCTTACTCGTTGGTAAAAGCGCTGCCGGATGGGGCTTCACTTCTGCTGATCGGCGATAGCGATCAACTGCCCAGTGTGGGGCCTGGAAGCGTTCTTAAAGACTTGATCGATTCGGGTCAAATCCCCGTAGTCAAGCTAACCCAAGTGTTTCGGCAGGCAACTCAAAGCGCAATTGTTACCAGCGCCCACCAAATTAACCGGGGGCAGTTCCCCCAACTCGAACCGATTTCCCATTCCCCCCAAACCGACCGCGGAAGGCACTCGCAAGCCCTGGATTTCAAATCCAGGGAACGAGTGACTGCTTGTGGCACGACGGAGGAACTCAACCGGAGCATGGGGTTCAAGCAATATGCGATTTGGTCGAACAGTTTATCCCTGGTCTGGGTTTTATTCCCACTTCGGACTTGCAAGTGCTTTGTCCGATGACGAGAGGATTGTTGGGAACCCGCAACCTCAATAGAGTCTTGCAACAACGCAATCTACCTCCCTCACCCAATAAAAATGAGGTGGTTCGGGGCGCGAGTATTTTTCGTGAAGGCGATCGTGTAATTCAACTAACGAACGATTATAAACGGGAAGTATTTAACGGGGATTTGGGGATTATTCAAACTATTGACACCACCGAACAAGAAATGGTGGTTGGTATTGGCGATCGCCTTGTCACCTATGACTACGCCGACTTCAATGAGATTGCTTTGGCTTGGAGTATTTCTATCCACAAAAGTCAGGGTAGCGAATATCCGGTGGTAATTCTTCCTCTGTTTATGCAGCACTATCTGATGCTTAATCGGAACCTGCTTTACAGTTGAGTATGATTATGTTGAAAATCGCATAGGTGCGCTGGCTGCTCATGTCACTAAAAGTGAAGGAAAATTAGATCCGAAATTTGATAAAAATGAAGATAGCCAATGGCAACCAGACCCTAAAATCAAAGAATATATAGAAGAAGGACATGATGATAACGATCAACCTATTTATAAAGAAAAAGAACTTGAAGGCGTAGATGTAATTAAGTTCAAAACATCAGCATGGACAGGAGACTATAAAGAAGATAACGGTTCTGAAAAAGAACTAATACAAGGATTTTTATTAGAATTAGTTGACGCAATCGCTGAAGTTGCTGAAGCTGAAAAAGCGCCCATTCATTTTTATGTTTGGTCACGTCAAGAAATGACCCAATTGCTTGAGGGCTGTTCTCGTGTTAGTTCCCAATTATTGAGTCATTTACGAGAGTTACTTGGTTATCGTGAAAGTTTAGAACAACTAATTTACTCTTGTCTTTATGATGAAGTAGATCGTCGTTATGCTTTAGGGTGGACAGGGAGAGATTTAGCCGTTGTAACTTCTCTGAAGTGGTTTGGACGACGTTACCACTGGCGACGCAAGATTGCAGGAAAACTTGTTGATTTAGATGGGGTTTTTTCTCAAGATATTTTTAATTTTAAAAATCATTTAGAGGTAGATAGTAATAATCAATGGGCAACATCAAATTCTGAAAATATTCGTCAACATCAGTTTGAGATTCGCCTAAGATACTTTAACTCTCTAAGTGCAGCTTATTGGCGTGCTTGTTGGCGACAACTTCCCAATCCTAATGACCCAACACTTGAACCCAAATTAAAAAACTCTATTGAACGTTACAATCAAGCACAAAAACCGAATTATTTAAAAGAGTATTTCCGCGCTCGCACTCATGCTATCAGATGGGTTGAAGAGGGAATTCGGTTTAAGAATTCAGAAATAACTAAAGAACCATTGACCATCGATGATTTGCCGGATTTCAGTTTGGGTATAGATGATGCTGCTCAAGCAGCTATTGATTTTCTTCGTTTGGATCAGCACGTTAAAGTAACAGATTGGATTGCGAGTCATTTAGTTCCACCTATCTATCGTGTTTCTTTGGGGAGAACAATCCCTGTCAAAAATGTAGTGTCACAGGGTAATAAATTAACAGCAAAGATTAATCTTGATAAATACAGTATGACTTCTGAAATCTTGCAAGCTAACTGTACCCTTGATGTAGGTTCTTTTGTTAGGCTTAGTCCAGCTTCTGATGATCGACATCGAGGTCAAACAATTAATCAACTTTTGTATGGTGGAAGTACCTGTGTTGTAGAAGCAATTGACTGGGATACTCAGCAGATAGAGCTTTCGGTTATTCCTGGTGATCAAAAACCCTATCAACTTTATAGTAAGTCTTATCAAAATGCAACGCAAATTTTTGAAAAAGCAACTCTAGATGAAAGTCCATCAGATTTTGTTGCTGGAAGGGTCGATCAAAAATTACAAAATAGTCAAGGAAATCCTGTTTTTCAGTGGTTGGCTCCACAAAATCCTCAGATTCCACCACAAACTGCTCTTTCAGCAAGTGATTTAGAACAATATCGTAATTTACTCAAAACTTTACCATTGCCAAACAGTAAAAAGCTAGATTATAAGCAAATCGCAGCAATAATAGATGGACTAAAAACAAGGATTCAACTTTTACAAGGGCCGCCAGGTACAGGTAAAACAGAAACAACAGCGATCGCTACTTTTATTAGAATCTTAGCACGTCGTTCTGCTGGTGATATTGTTCTTATTACGGCTCAGAGCTGATTTATAAAGAGAATCTAAAGGGAAGTTGGAGACAGAAGCGATCGCTT
>CAZNCM010000545.1:0-3147 GCA_964571155.1 uncultured Lyngbya sp.
TGGAAGCCCACACTGTAATTTTCGATTCAGTGTGGGAGGATGTCACTCTGTAGCTAAGTTTGCAGTGTTAGGCTGAATTTTTGCAATTTGTGAGGAATGATTATGACGATAGAATATCCTGGAGATCTAAAATACGCTGATACCCATGAATATGTCCGACTTGATGGTGAAATTGCCACGGTAGGAGTAAGTGCTTTCGCCGTTGAACAGCTTGGGGATATTGTGTTTTTAGAATTGCCCGATGTCAATGATGCGATTGAGAAAGGCGAATCTTTTGGGACAATAGAATCGGTTAAAGCAGTAGAAGATTTGAAAGCTCCCATTAGTGGTACTGTAGTCGAATGTAACGATGCTGTGGTAGAATCGCCCGAACAGCTTGCCGACGATCCCTATGGTGAGGGATGGTTGATCAAAGTTCGCATTGATGAAATTAGTGACTTGGATGATTCACTGACAGCAGAGGAGTATCGACAGCTTGTGGAAGGTGAGTAGAATTTAGGTCATTGGAACTAGGAACAAAAAATCTAGGATTCACAACTCTGAACTAATCAGGGAGAACGGTTTTTCAATAACAGCGACCCCAGGAGTTGTTTTTGAGTATGGATTTGTAAAGTAAGTGTATTAAGTGTATCACAAGCAACAGTTCCTAGTTCCTTGGTGAGAAAATTTGTTACAAATAAATAAGGACGCTGTATATCTCATCTGAATGATTTCATAACCTGTCATCAGGCTGAAGAACAGAGGGGAAGGTTTACTCTTTCTGTTAATGAGAAGTCATTTTATTGTCAATGTGGCTGTTCTGTAGTCCTCAAGTCCATACTATTCACATTTTGGAGTTTTAATTAAAGTTTCATGTTAGATTTTCATTCAACGTCCAATCCAGAAAAAGCCAACACTCCATCTACCGTTACAAAAACCCATCAATTTTATTCAAGTTCTCCAACTTCTGAGGATGAACCCCAATTGACTACTATAACAGATTCTTTTTTAAAGCGACATATTGGCCCGAACTTTGCTGCCATCCAAGAAATGTTAGAAACTTTGGGATTTTCCAATCTCAATGAACTCATTGATCGCACCATTCCGGCTTCAATTCGCCTCAACCGTTCCCTGAAATTACCGATCGCTAAAAGTGAATATGCCGCCCTCGCCCAATTAAAAGAAATTGCCTCAAAAAACCAAATCTTTCGCTCATTTATTGGGATGGGCTATTCTAATTGTATCACGCCTCCAGTTATTCAACGCAATCTGTTAGAAAATCCCGGTTGGTACACGGCTTATACTCCCTATCAAGCCGAAATTGCCCAAGGTCGTTTGGAAGCGTTATTAAACTTTCAAACGATGGTAATTGACTTGACGGGGATGGAAATTGCTAATGCTTCTTTACTTGATGAAGCGACTGCTGCGGCTGAAGCCATGAGTATGAGTTATGGCGTTTCTAAGGCGAAGAAAGCAGATACTTTTTTTGTCTCTGAAGATTGTCATCCCCAAACGATAGACGTTGTTCAAACTCGGGCGTTACCGTTGGGAATTGAAATCATTGTTGGGGATTTTAAAACCTTTGACTTTGAAACTCCTATTTTTGGGGCGTTGCTACAATATCCCGCAACTGATGGGGCAATTTACGACTACCGAGACTTTATCGAAACCGCCCACAAACACAAGGCATTAGTTACTGTAGCAGCTGATCTTTTAAGCTTAACTTTGTTAACGCCTCCCGGTGAATTTGGGGCGGATATTGTCGTCGGAAATACTCAACGGTTTGGGGTTCCTCTCGGTTATGGCGGCCCCCATGCGGCTTATTTTGCCACCAAAGAAACTTATAAACGACAAGTTCCAGGACGTTTAGTTGGGGTGTCAAAAGACTCAAACGGAAACCCGGCTTTGCGTTTAGCTTTACAAACTCGTGAACAACATATTCGTCGGGATAAAGCCACCAGCAATATTTGTACCGCCCAAGTTCTTTTAGCAGTTATTGCGGGAATGTATGCGGTTTATCACGGGCCAAAAGGGTTAAAACAAATTGCCGAAAAAATCCATCAGTTAACCACATTGTTAGCTAGAGGATTACAACGTTTGGGGTATGAAATTAGCAATGAATCCTATTTTGATACCCTGCGAATTAATTTAGGTTCCCAACCGTTACAAGAAATTCTCGATGCGGCAAAAGTTCATCAAATTAATCTACGAAAAATTGATGAAAATACCGTCGGGATTAGTTTAGATGAAACCACAACAATTCAAGATTTAATTGATTTGTGGCAAATCTTCTCCGATACCGATGAACTGCCTTTCCGACTGGATGAACTCTCCGGAAATTCTACACTGCTAGATGCTTTTAAACGAACTAGCGACTATCTCACTCATTCCGCTTTCAATCAGTATCATTCGGAAACGGAATTATTGCGCTATTTGCATCGCTTGGAAAACAAGGATTTATCGTTAACAACTTCGATGATTCCGTTGGGTTCCTGTACAATGAAGTTAAACGCGGCAGCAGAAATGTTACCCGTAACTTGGCCGGAATTTGGTAAAATTCATCCCTTTGCCCCCAAATCTCAAACCGTCGGTTATCAAGTTCTGTTCCAACAATTAGAACATTGGTTAGCAGAAATAACTGGATTTGATGGAATTTCTCTCCAACCGAATGCAGGTTCTCAAGGGGAATATACAGGTTTATTAGTGATTCGTCGCTACCACGAAGAACGAGGCGAAACCAACCGTAATATCTGTTTAATTCCTGAATCTGCACACGGAACAAACCCCGCAAGTGCGGTGATGTGCGGCTTAAAAGTTGTTGCTGTCAAATGCGATTCTGAGGGAAATATTGACATTGATGACCTCAAAACTAAAGCCGAAAAACACGGTCGAAATTTGGCTGCGTTGATGGTAACATATCCTTCGACTCACGGCGTTTTTGAAGAAGGAATTCAAGAAATTTGTGATATTATTCACAACAATGGCGGTCAAGTTTATATGGATGGGGCGAATATGAACGCCCAAGTTGGTTTGTGTCGTCCGGCCGATTTTGGCGCCGATGTTTGTCATTTAAACTTACACAAAACCTTCTGTATTCCTCACGGTGGCGGTGGGCCAGGAATGGGGCCAATTGGGGTTAAATCTCATTTAATTCCCTTTTTACCGGGG
>CAZNCM010000546.1:0-653 GCA_964571155.1 uncultured Lyngbya sp.
TCCAAGAACAATATGATCAGAAGATAGCAGAATTAGAAACATTAAATAATGAATACTCTCAGGCTAAAGCAGAAATCCAGCACTATCAAACTCAGTTAGAGGAAACTCAAAATCAACTTAATTTATTTGAAGAACAACTAGAACATACTCAAACACAAGTCAAGCAGTTGGAACATCAACAGCAGCAAACTCAAGCTCAACGGCAACAGGAGAAAGAACAATCTGAACAAACTCAAGCGGAGTTAAGCCAGTTTAAAGAACAATGCTATTCTTGTCACTTCTGAATATGAAGGTATTTTTAGAAATGGTGGAATTGGAACTTATTATAAGACATTAAGTGAAAAGTTAGCCAGCCAAATCAAATCTATTATTTTAATTCTTTGTCAAACTCCAGAAAAATTTGAAGGAAAATCAACAGTTCCTCATCTTCGTCATATCTTTTCTGCAAATGAAGTAGAGGATTGTTTAGAATTGCAACCCGTTCATCGAGGGATTTTAGAACAATTTCAAGAATGGGAATGGGTGGAGTCAGAAAGTTATAAAGTTCTGTTTTTAATTCAAGCAATAGCGGCTCATTTTCGGATTTCTCCTATCTATATTGAATTTCCGGATTTATGTGGCTTAGGATACCGAACGATTCAAGCAAAACGGGG
>CAZNCM010000546.1:704-3121 GCA_964571155.1 uncultured Lyngbya sp.
ATCCTCAAACATGGCGATCGCCTATATCAAGATTTCTGAAATATCTTCTCAGCTAAGAAAATGTTTATAACTTGATTAAAAACCTTCGACTTAACAAATCCAGATTAGGGCGGCCGTACATTTGTCGTTTTAGCATTTTTAATCGATTAATGTGACCTTCAACTGGGCCATTACTGATTGAGAAAGTTACACCTGCTTTGACCGAATCATAGTCCGATTGTAAACGGAGCGCAAAACGCTGAATTGGAGAGAGACTACTTGTATAGCAACTGCCAGAGCGGTTAGGACGTAAAATAGAAAGACTATTCTGATTGCGATCGCCAACCATGCCCAAACCTTATAGTTACGATTTCCGCAAAAAAGTGATAGAAGCCATTGAACTAGACGGCGGGAAGAAAAGTGAAGTTAGTCAACTGTTCAATATCAGTCGCAATACCATTGACTTATGGCGCTCTGCGAAAAGCTGAAACGGGAGACTATCAAGCTTTGCCCAATCAACCAAAGGGTAGTAACCATAAAATCACGAACTGGGAGAAATTTCGAGAGTTTGCTGTTGTTCATGGAGATAAAACACAAGTAGAAATGGCTCAACTTTGGGAAGAGAAAATTAGCGATCGCACAATCTCAAGAGCGTTAAAGAAAATCGGCTTCACACGAAAAAAAAGCGAGTGCGTAATTCTGGGGTCTCCCCAGAATGTAAGACGCACTCAAGACAGACTTATGGTTACCGAGAAAGAGATGAAGCTAAACAACAAAAATTTCTAGAGGAGTTGTCGATTTTACCTACAGAAAAAATTGTCTATGTTGATGAATCTGGAATGGATAGGCGTTCCGGAGTATGACTATGGATGGAATCTGAAAGGGCAGCGTTTTCATGCACTCAAATCCGGGCGACGTCAAGGGCGAATCAATATGATTGCTGCTCTGTGTCACCAAAGTTTGATGGCAACTTTTACTATCGATGGAGCCTGTAATCGAATTGTGTTTGAGACCTGGCTAGAAAATTGTTTGTTACCAATACTGAAACCTGGGCAGGTTATCGTTATGGATAATGCTACCTTTCATAAAGGTGGACGTATTCAGCAATTGATTCAGGACGTAGGTTGTCACCTGTTGTACTTACCACCCTATTCTCCTGATCTCAACCCCATTGAAAAATGTTGGTCTTGGCTAAAAAGTCGAATTCGTCACCAATTAGACCAGTTTGATTGCTTACGAGATGTCATTGAGTCAGTTTTGCGATCGCTGTCCTAATAGTTGTGGCGACTGCTATAACAGCACGCTTCAACCAAGTATCAAGTTTTTTAGGTTTTCGTTGTCTGACAAGATCTGTAAAGTCGCCTCGCCAATTGAATAGCCTCTTCCAATTCAGATGAGCTACTTTTTAATGAAATAACCAGTTGTTGGTTGTTGGCATCTAAATGATTAAACCGCAGCACGCGGTCAACGGCAAGCCCTGGATTTGAAATCCAGGGAACCGTTGACTTTTGCATCACTAACCGAGTAGCATTACTGGGTGTTAAAGCTGTTCTTAATAGCTCAGTAACTTGGGGTAATGGTTGATTAATTATACGCTTTCTCAATTCCACTCCTGTCGCTTGACGCAGGCGACGAATGTAACGAGCTACCGTATCATAACTACCGGAATAACCCTGTTTTTTTATGTCCTCAAACAGTTTTTTTGTCATCGCAGTTTCACAACAATTCTGATTCCACTGCTGAAGAATATAATCTTTATATGAATCTAATTTTGACCGCCCTCGGTCACTACGACCCTGGCGTTCAAGAAATTGGGGATGGCGTAAATATCGAAATACACTGGTAACTCCAATACCTAACTTTTTGGCAATGGCTTTTCCTGACAAACCTTGACGGCGCAATTCCCATACTTGTTTATGAATAATAACCCTTCTTTCTCGACGTTGAGTCGCTTTGGATAATTCTTTTTGAGTCTGATTGGAGGCAGGAGGTACCGCAACGACTTCAACCTTGCTGGGGTCATTTACTGGAGAACCTGTGTGTAGTTTTTCTACCTTTTTAAGTGTTTGAAGATGGCTCCCGAAGACTTGTTCGAGGGCTTCAACTAAATTTTGTAAAATATGGAAACGGTCGGCAACTTGTATGGCATCCGGTGCGCCTTGTAGAATAGCTTTTTCATAAGTTTTGGAGCGATCGCGTGAAACGATTTCTACACCTGGATGCTCTTTTAACCACTCAGTTAAAGTTGTCGAGACCTGGAGAACAGGTGATTAACGTAATAATGCCACAAATAGAGAAGCAACCCATCGTATAGTCGGGGGATTGCTGGTTGCGCTCTCGCGATCGCTTAAAAGCTAATTGCGATCGCATGGATGTGGGCGATCGCCATGTTTGAGGATCACCAAAAGTTGCCAAGACCCATTATTTGGTTCCGTCGC
>CAZNCM010000547.1:0-3109 GCA_964571155.1 uncultured Lyngbya sp.
AACCTTTTTGCTTACGAGATAATTTCTGCTGCTTTCGCTTTAAATTACGTTCATGTTTTTTAAAGTGCCGAGGATTTTCGTATTTAGATCCCTCGCTTGTAATTAAAAAGTGGGTGAGTCCTAAGTCTAATCCTATCGCTTTTCCCTCGTCAGAAGTCTGCGGTTCAGCTTCCTCGTTATCAAATAAAATTGAAGCGTAATACTTCTCCGTTCTTGTCTTTGTTATTGTGACTGTTTTGATGTTACCATCAAATTTTCTGTGAATATTGGCTTTGATTTTTCCAATCACGGGAAAACTTAAATGACTGTCAACAATTTTGACGTTCTGAGGATACTGAATAGACTGCTTTTCATAGCGACTCTTGAACCGAGGGAACTTGGCTCGACCTTCAAAGAAGTTGACAAAGGCTCTGGAAAGATTCAATACAGACTGCTGTAAGCACTGTGAATAGGTTTCTTTCAACCAAGCTGTTTCTTCCTTATTTTTAAGAATTGGTAACTGTTTCTTCAGTTGCATTCCTGAGATTCCCTTACCTGTTTCTTTATAGGCTTGGTTGTTTAGCGCAAGACAGTAATTCCACACCCAACGGACAGAGCCAAACGCTTTTGCAAGAGCTTGTTTCTGTTCATCTGTTGGATATAGTCTGACTTTTGCTACGTTTCTCATTCGGCAAATTAGAGCGAATGCAATTTATTATAAGTCAATCTGGAGAATTAACAACCTCAAGGGCGATTCATCCCACACTGACACTGCGTTTCAGGTGTTGGGCTTCTCGCTGTGAAGCTAAAATTTTTCTGGACAACATCCTGACCCAAATTTTCGGGTAGATTCTCTCAATTTTAAAAGGTAACAGATAACCGGGTCGGGAATTAAAATTTTTTATTGATTTTTATAGAGAAATTTGCAATCCTTTTTAGGAGAACATCAACGACGAGGCGCATCCAAAAAGGGTGGAATTGGACAATTAAGAGAAATGACGATCGCCCTTAGCAGTTCAGCTTCTTCTAACGTTACCTTTTGATCGGCTAACACCGTATAAGCACAAGCATCAACCAGCTTTTGTTTGAGTTTTGGGGTTGCCAATTCCAAGCGCTTGAGGCTGTTACCAATTTGCGCTAAAGTATATTCTACAGGTTCTTTCGGCAAAGTTTGTCCGCTGGCATGGGGCAGTCGAAACAGTCCCGCTCGAAACGCCTGCGCGATCGCATCAGAGGAGTCATGTCCGGCTTTCGCCAACGCCGATAATAGAATCATACAATCAGACCAAATTTGTTTGATATCAGTAAACTGAATATTTTGATCCGGTTTTTTCGCAAAATAGGCGCTCAGTCGTTGGCGCAACACAATAAACACCGCATACTCAGAAAGAGTGAGGTTATTATCAACCCGCATTAAGGCTTTTACGTGCTTAAGAAACTGAGTGCATTCTTGAGGAGAAAGTTGACGTAGGGCAGGAATTGTTAGGTCAATTAACGGTAAACGAGTTCGCGGATCGATGCTTTGTAAATGAGGCTGAAGGGTTTGAACTTGAGCGACAATTTCTGAAGACTGAACCTGTTGTAATAGCTTCAATTGTTGAACACAAATTTTGGGGTCTGAATCTAACAGTAAACTATAAATTAAAGCGATCGCTCCGTTGGGTTCTCGGGTCGCTTTTCGCACGGGTTCGGGGAGTTCGGTGAGAAACTGATGAACTTGGTTAAGATGTTTGAGGTCAGTCGTTCCAATTCCGGCTACAACCCGATCCGGCGATACCGATAACGCTTTTGACGGTTTGGCTTTTGGGGGTGTTGGCTGATAAGTTCCCGCAAAACCTGATATTCGTTCATCCGTTGAAGAAGGTGAAACCGAAGGGCGAGTTTGTGTTGGAATGAATGAGGTTTGACCCGCAAAATTTTGTAGACGTTTAATCCGTTCTTGCAGTGGAGGATGAGTCGAAAAAGCCTGTTCAAAACTGCTAAATAATCCCCGAGAAGCCTCCCCAAAAAACAGATGACTTGCTTCTTCTGCATGGGGATTTTCAATATCTGAACCCGACGCCCACCCGCCTATTTTTCGCAACGCATTCCCAATACCGTCCGGGTTGCGGGTAAACTGAACCGCAGAAGCATCGGCTAAAAACTCGCGCTGGCGAGAAACAGCACTTTTGATCAACCGTCCGCATACCATACCAATCCAACCCAATGCTAACATTGCCCAACCGATCGCCCACCAGGAATTATCATCTTTATCCGAGCGGGAACAACCGCCATAATAACTCCCCCGCAGCATCATCCGCCCGAGAATATGAATTAATAATAACCCCTGAAGAACGCCAATTAATCGCAAATTTAGCCGCATATCTCCGTTGAGAATATGACTGAATTCGTGAGCAATTACCCCTTGCAATTCATCCCGATTAAGCTGTTCAAGACAGCCTTGCGTGACGCCAATTACCGCATCATTGGGGGTAAAACCCGCAGCAAAAGCATTAATTCCCCGTTCGTCGTAGAGAACATAAACGGGAAGAACGGGAACCCCCGAAGCGATCGACATTTCTTCAACAATATTGAGTAATTGTTGTTCTGAGGGATTGTCGGTCATGGGGTCAATTAATTCCCCGCCCAAATCTTCAGCAACTACCTTCCCACCCGCCCGTAATGCCATCAATTTGTAGAAACTTCCGGCACCAATACAGGTAATTGTTCCCAGCGCTACAATTCCAAAGAGTTCGGGTTCCCAAGTCGGTGTTCCCATCAGTACCCAGACCGCTACCCCATACAATAATGCAATCATGCAGATAATCGCAACTGCAAATAAGAAGATCAGATAAACGGTATTTTGTCGGGCTTGATCTTGGTGTTCAAAGAAATTCATAGTTAGAAGGAAATGCGGGGGACTTCTTTAACTTCTGGGGAGGATTCTTCGAGTAATTTTGCTTCTTGGAAGTTAAAGCTACTGGCGACCAAATTACTCGGAAAAACTTCTCGTTTGGTGTTGTATAAAGTGACAGCATCGTTAAAAGCTTGTCGTGCAAAAGCAATCCGATTTTCCGTAGAACGCAATTCTTCCATCAGTTGTCCCATTGACTGGTCTGCTTTCAAATCGGGGTAAGATTCTGAAAGAGCG
>CAZNCM010000548.1:0-1207 GCA_964571155.1 uncultured Lyngbya sp.
GAATCACATCAGTGGCATTCTTCACCCCGATAATCACCGGAATACCCAAACGCAAACCAATCACCGCCGCATGAGACGTTAAACTATCGACTTCCGTGACAATACCGGAAGCTTTACGAATCACCTCGACAAAATCCGCATTCGTTTGAGGAACAACCAAAATATCACCCGAACTAAAATCACTCAGTTGCAATGCCTCTTTTGCCACTCTTGCCCGTCCCGTGACCGACCCCTGACCCACAGCCGTTCCTTTGCCAAGCAAAGCATTAACCACTTCAACTTTGACCAAATCCGTCGAACCCGGAACCCCTTGGAGAGTACCCGCTGTTGTCACCACCAAATCCCCATCAGAAAGTAAGTGATTTTCCCGAGCAACATTAACCGCTGACTGAAACGTTTGGTCCGTCGAAGACAAATCTAAGACCAATAACGGCTTAACCCCCCAAACCAAACTCAACTGTCTTGCCACTTCCACGTGAGGCGTCACCGCTAAAATAGGAGTCGCCGGGCGAAACTTAGAAACATTTCGAGCCGTTGCCCCGGTTTTCGTTAACGTCATAATCGCCCCCGCATCCAGTTGGTGAGCAATCTGAGCCACCGCCGCCGAAATCGCATTGGGAACAGAGCGCCCGGTATCAGCAACAGTAGAAATATTGCGGGTAATCCCTTCTTTTTCAATTCGGCGAGCAATTCGAGCCATAGTTGCCACCGCTTCGACTGGATATTTACCCACCGCCGTTTCATTAGAAAGCATAACTGCATCGGTACCATCTAAAATTGCGTTGGCAACATCAGAAATCTCCGCCCGAGTTGGCCGAGGATTGCCCACCATACTGTCTAACATTTGAGTCGCGGTAATCACCGGAATTCCCATCCGGTTCGCCGTCACAATTAACCGTTTTTGTAAGATCGGAACATCTTCAGCCGGGAGTTCCACCCCTAAATCGCCCCGAGCGACCATCACACCATTACAGAGGGTGAGGATTTCCTCCATTTGTTCAATCGCTTCATGTTTCTCGATTTTCGCTACTACAGGAACATTTTTGCCGGCACTGGCGATCAGTTCTTTGATTTCTAAAACATCTTGAGGATTTCGTACAAAGCTGAGGGCGACCCAATCAACCCCTTGATCGAGGCCGAACATCAAATCCTTCCGATCTTTGTCTGTTAAGGCTTTAATCGATAAATAAACACCCGGAAAATTAAC
>CAZNCM010000548.1:1233-2321 GCA_964571155.1 uncultured Lyngbya sp.
AATTTTTTCCACCTTCATATCGACTTTGCCATCATCAAGCAAAATGTCTGCACCTTCAGGAACTTCCTCCGCCAGAGGTTTGTAGGTAACAGAGGAAATTTCTTGGGTTCCCCGTAACTGACGTGAAGTGAGAATGAAGGGATCGTCTCGCTTGAGAACAATAGAACCGTTTTCAAATTGACCTAAACGAATTTTTGGGCCTTGAAGATCTTGAAGAATGCCAACGGGTTGATTCAGTTCAAAGGAAATTTGCCGAATCATTCGGATACTACGTTGGTGATCTTCATGGGTGCCATGAGAAAAGTTGAGTCGGAGGGTGGTGGCACCTGCTTCGATCAAGGCGCGTAGAACATCTGGCTGCTGGGTTGCAGGGCCAATAGTGGCGACAATTTTGGTTCGGTGCATCTTTTTCAGTGAACAGTTATCAGTTATTCAGTGACCAGCGCGAAGTGCTCTCTTGCGGTGCGACCCTTCTTACAAAGTTGAGCGGGAACGTCCGGTATAAACGCCTGGGGAGACCCCAAACGACACGGACTCCGGAAACCGATACCGCCCACTTTGCGTTGCTGCTTCTCAAGCAGCTCAGGAAGCGCTCACTCCGGTCTTGGGGTTTCCCCGCGTTGAAGGAAGTAAGCCGCTTTACCGCAGGCTACGCCAACGCGCATAGAGCAACTTCGCCACTAGAGTTTTTTCAGTTTACAGTTATCAGTGTGTTTGTCAGTGGGTTTGAGAAATACACCGCAGACTGTTCTCAATTTTTTCACGGGTTTACTGTTTACTGTCACCTATTGACTGTTCACTGTTCACTATCTAACAAACTCCGTCTTGCCGAGAACCGCAGGACTTAAATTTGTGCTGCACTTACCACACTTGGGTTATTGATTGGAATTGGGTGATTGTAATTGGGTGCCAGTTCCTCGATCTTCTGGGGCGAGAAAGGGTTTGAGGTTAATACCTCGGGAACGATTCCGTTGAGTGGAGTTGCGACCCGTACCCCCTCGGAATATTCCTTGAATAATATCACCTGTACTGTTTTCATCGGTGAGGGTATAGACGGCTTGGGTGGCGGTACCGCTATCGGCAACAAC
>CAZNCM010000548.1:2331-3085 GCA_964571155.1 uncultured Lyngbya sp.
TTGGAAAATGCGATCGCGTACCAATTGCGGGTTTTCTTCGGTCGGTACTGTTAACACAATTCGACAGCTTGGCACATCTTCGGTTGTCGCACAGATGACGTTATAGCCGTTTTCAACCCCGGTGAGCAATTCATACAGTCCATCCGGTCGATAGGACTCCAGACGGCGACTGATTTCGTTACAACGACGATCCGGTGTCCAACCCCCTCCCATTTCACCCGGAACAGCCCAAGCAAAGCCTTGATTGTCTTGACTGACGGGATAATACATCACAGTATACTCTCCGCCAATGACTTCACATCTAAACCGAGGTTCAGTTGCGGTTTCGGTTTCAATTTCTTCGACCGGAATTGGAGAATTGTCAGTTGAGTCCGGGATAGGAGAACTTTGGTCTGAAGGAAGTTCTGTTTCTGTGTCGTTCGTTTCTGGGGCGGGAACAGGGATATTACGGCGATCATCATTTTGTTGAGGGAACCACCCCGGTGTACGACCTCCTCCTGTCCAATTGGGTCTAGCTTGGGCTGAGGAACCAAAACCCAATAAAATCAAAACACTCACCGACAAACTGAGGATTCGGTGTACATTGGAACAGAGATGAGACTGAGACTTTAAACGAGAGGACATGGAATTTTTCTCCTTCTTCGGGTAAATTTAAAGTTGGTTTTCAACTGGTTAAGATGAGATTCATATTTGTCACGAAACTTTACAGTTTGTGGCTTTGTCTCATAAAATACAGTGGTGTGACAGAATAAGG
>CAZNCM010000549.1:0-3038 GCA_964571155.1 uncultured Lyngbya sp.
TGGTAAGTTCGCTCAAAGAACTGAGAATCCTTCGCTTTTAGCGAGGGAGCGTCAATAGAGGAGTATATTGGTAGTAAAGACCCGGAGATAGGTAATCAAAAAACTAGCTACGTTCGAGAGACAGTTTACAGCACGCTATTTCCAGTTGTTGTAATGCCTCGCTACATCTACGGTGTTCCTTGCCAATACAACGATTTACAAGCAAAAGAAGCTGCTCAAGAAATTATTCCCCCTGTCGATAAAGGTGAGATGTATCCTTTCCTTCTCCGAGGTGGTATGCTCTTCTGTTTTCAAGATTTGAACGCCAAAGACGGGCCTTTTCGTCAGCTCGTGAGCAACCAAAAAGTTGAGCGTTATGATGTGCATGAGTGGTGTGAAGATCCAGAACAAAGAAAGTGGTTTACTACCTTGCTTAACTACTCCTTAAATAAACTAACAGGTCGGAAAGGTCTTCACTTAGATAAAATCCACCGTCGATATTATTTTCAGCCCTCAAAATTGGGAGAAACCTTAGAAGTTAACTATCGACCTCTCAATCAATCTAAAGCAACAAGGAAAGTGGTATGGCAACCGATTGCTAAGAAAACGAAGGAACCCAAACGTTACTGGTATCATCTGGCTGTTGCTTTAAAATTTCACCAGGTAAGCGCTCTACATTGGTGCTTGAGTATTCGTCCCGAAATGCGGCTAACGAAGGATGGTTTCAATCGACTAGAAGCCCATAAAATTGGCAGCAGAGTTACACATAAAAAATCGAGACAATTTAACTATGATTTATTGGGCGATGTCAACTTTTGGAGAGATTTTCTCAGCGATGGAAAACCTCGAATCATTCTTCCATTTGGTACAAAAAAGCAAAGAATTATAATCTCAACTACAATGATGCAAGCAGAAATTGAATGGCCGGGAATCCCTGAAGAATATGCCAAACCTTTCAAAAACGTAGAGTATCCAGAAGATCTGTTTAGTTGGGCTGCACTAGCACGTTTGGAGAATGAGGACACAGCACAGACTGATAGTTGGGAAGAATCAGAGAGTATTTTCGATCAAGGACAGGAGTTTGAAGATGAATGATACTTACAATCTTCCAAAAATAAATTGTCAGTATTTAGGAGAACCTTTACTCTGTTTTGCTGATAATCGGCAACATATCGACCCCAAGTTCGGCATTTCAAATTTTGGTCCGAAGTCCTACAGCCCAATGCGGCGACACCCATCCCTTGTTCGTGTTGGATTTATTGGTTCTGCCGAAACAATAGAAGTTGCTCAACAATGGATAGAGAAGAGTATTCAAGGAGTTGAAGGCAACGCGAAACATTTGGCTTTTCCGGGATACCAAAAAGAACGCGGCTTTTTCTCTGAATTAGTATTTGACCGAGCTTGGATTGGTCAACTGAATCGCTCTGAAATTGAAGATGTTTTAAAGATTCAATCAGATCGCGATCGCTTTGAAGCAACTGTTCAACTTTTAGAAAGTAAACTAAACCTGTTATCCAGAAAAGACCAGCCCCCTGAATACGTTATTGTAACACTTCCTGAGCAATTAATTAAAAAATGCCGAGTCGCTGATTACAATGATCCCCGGTGGGGAGAAACTCACCGAGATTTGCGTCGTGCCTTCAAGTCAATGGCAATGAAATACCGCATTCCTACTCAACTTTCGCAACTCTCAACTTTTGATGGACGAGACAAAGACCATCCATCAAAAATTGCCTGGAATTTTTTCACGGGGTTGTATTTTAAGGCTGGTGGTTTTCCTTGGGGGCCTGTAGGTCTTCAACCGGGCAGTTGTTATATTGGTATTAGTTTTTATCGTCCTTTGGGTTCGACTCTATCAACCATGCAGACAAGCCTTGTTCAAGCTTTTGACGAACACGGTGATGGGCTTGTACTGAGAGGACATGAGTTTTATTGGGATGCCGAAAAAGAAGGCACACAGTCTCCCCATCTGACCGAAGAGCAAGCAACGAGACTTGTGGATCTAGTCCTAACTAAATACCAAGAAGAAATGGGACAGTTACCGAAACGTGTAGTTGTCCACAAAACATCTCGCTACTGGCCTGCCGAAAGAAATGGTTTTGAACAGGCTTTACGAAAGTATGTGAATCAATACGATCTGGTTTCCTTAATCCGTCAAAATACGGTAAGGTTGCTTATAGCAAATAAATATCCACCGTTACGCAATACTCGTTTTACTATTGAAGATATGGATTACCTATACACGACTGGCTTTATTGCGGAATTAAACCAATTTCATGGAATGCACGTTCCCTCGCCTATTCAGATTGCCGATCATATTGGTTATGACACCCCACGAGAAACATTGCTCAAAGAAATTCTCATTCTCACCAAAATGAATTGGAACTCATCACATTTAGGTGGGCTGCTACCAATAACGATCACATTTTCCCAATTGGTAGGAGATATTATGCGAGAGATTCCCTCTGATAGAGAGCCTCTGACTAATTTCAAATTTTATATGTAAATAAAAAAATTAATCCATGTTCGACCTATAAACTGCAAACCGATAACCTCAACATCAATAACCAGTTTTGCTTTTCTCTTCTGTAGTATTTTCTGCCAATATAGATTGGCAAATCCAATCTATAAATCCACTGTAATTGGTAACACGAACGACTTGCTTTGCTTTATATATTGAATCGTGATTTTATCTACATTCTCATTAATAATTAGAAGATAAACCCTTGAAATTGTGAAGTTGTATGACTGAATTAAAACGCTATTGGATCGTAATTCACTATGAAACCGAGTTGACCGCAGAAACGGAGGATGAGGTTTACGAAAATATTATTCAGGGCAATACAATTGTTGAAGAAGCGAGTATTGCGGCTCAAGAAATCCCGTCCGATGCCGATATCAAAGCGTTGATTACTCAAACAAGGCTTAACGTTCGCAGTCTAAGCGGCTCTGAATATTATTCTTAAGCAATTGTATTACAAATTGCAGGATTTTTCCTTACTCAGACTAACTGCAAGTTGCCGACCCGTCTCTCAACACAACCAACGTTTCGGCGATCG
>CAZNCM010000550.1:0-638 GCA_964571155.1 uncultured Lyngbya sp.
TCAAGTCTTATTAATCAAGATAATGGCTATCTTTTGCTGTTAATAAATATCAAAAAACCTTTTTATTGTTGTTGATGTGTAATTTCTAGGACATAAGGATGATAACTATCAGGTTCATAGGAACCGACCCAAATTTCATAGGTTCCCGAAAGCCACTGACCCTCAATTCCGGGGTTCATATCTAGATAATCATCATTACACCAACTTCCTCCTGGCCCTCGAACGACTAACACCGTATCTTCACTACTTTGAACTCGCAAACTGAGATACTTAAAAAAATCCGTTAACACAATTTTGTGATCCGGTTTTTCATCGACAAAACCCATACAAGCCCCGGTCGGAGTTTCTTCTCGACCTGCGGTATTTTGAGCAGAAATAGGCCCTCCACTTAAACCTCTAACTGTTAACGGATCGGGTGCAAAATCAGGAGTCAACTTAACATTTTCAAACATCGGTGTCGTTTTATATTGCAGGGGTTGTGCCTGTGTGGGAAGATGAAGTAACAACCCTGTTACCGAAAAAATCGCTCCAAACGCTAGTAAATTAAATTTTTGATCTTTTGTCATTGATCAGCAGTTGAGGGTAAGTTTTATTTTTTCAAGCAGAAGACGGCATACGAGATATCAGTGTGACTGGAG
>CAZNCM010000550.1:648-3020 GCA_964571155.1 uncultured Lyngbya sp.
CAGTTGAGGGTAAGTTTGAGGAGAATTTTAACGAAGTAGAATTTGACCTAAATTCATTTCAGCTAAACCCTGATTCCTGAGAATCCAAACTCCCCTAACCAAAGCTAGGGGAATCAATTCTTACTTCGAGTCGATAGGTTCTCTCTTTTGAGTCTGAGCAATCTGGAGATCCATCTTGATTGTCTCCATTGTCTCTATTGAAATTAGAAACGTCAACTGAAAAATTTTCAATTTTTTTGGAGACTGAAAACCCCTTTAAGAATCTTCTCGACCCAAAAATTCTGCTTTCCAAGATTGAAACTTAGCTAGCAATTCTTGACGATTTTCTGAACGCAATAGATAGCGATAAACAAACCATCCTGAGTATCCCATCCCAACAATTTCTAGGGTAGACTCAACCAAAGGAACATCATTGATCGAATCCAATACACCGACCAATGCTTTGATCGTAACAATAATTAGAACAAATCCAACCACTGTCCAGAGAGGACGTTGATACTCTCCAAAGAAATTACTGAATATTTCAGGTAAATCCGAAATAAAATGGAGAACTTTCTCCTTAATGACTTGGACATCAAGTTGAGAAGTTTCTACGGTTTCAGGTGCTTCTGAAATCACAGGTACAGTCGGTGCTGTCGTTAGGGGTTCGGCTTTAGTTTCTGCCGGAGGCTTGACAACATTAATCGGTTCGGGTTTAACTTCGGGAGGATTCATGGGCGCACTCATTTGTTCGGGTTTAACTTCAGGAGGGTGCATCGAAGCACTGATCGGTTCAGCTTTGGTTTCTGCCGGAGGCTTCACCACATTAACAGGTTCCGGCTTCGGTTCAACAGCAGGCTGAGTTGCACTCACAGGTTCCGGCTTCGGTTCAGGCGGCTTGGGTGTTGGTGCCACTTCCGGTTTTGTTTCCGCCTTAGCAGGTTCGGAGGAAGTGACAGGAGAGATGGAGATAGACTCAGTGGGAACTTCAGGTTCCGGCTTTTTATTCGTCGCCGTCGGTTCTGCGGACTTTTCTGAATTAGAGGACTCAGATGTTTTGGAATCAGCCTCATTATCCAGTTTTTGGAATCCGACGCCAGATGTTTTTGAATCAGGTTTTTTGGATTTGGAAGAATCTGCCATAATATTAGCCTCTAGAAAAATTAACCATTCAAGATTTTCTCAAAGCGAACTTGATCAACCCCTTTTTGATGAAGAAGTACCCAAGATTCAGTTAAATCCGGGCCATGAACGGCTCCGGTTAAAGCGGCTCTTAGCGATCGCATAATTAGCCCTTTCTTCAACTTTGTTTCTTTAGTAACTCCTTTAATCACTTCTTTGATGCCATCACTCGTCAGGGGTTGATCAAAATCCACTTTGTCATAAATCGCTTGCAGAACTGTTAAGGCTCCCTCTTGTTGGATTTGAGCTTGAGCATCTTCGTCTGGTTCTACAACCGGAGAAAAGAACAATTTTGCTTCTGCAATAGCATCTTTGAGACGAGTTAAACTCGGGCCAATCAAAGCCGCAAGAGTCTCTAACCAAGGGCGATCCGTTTGGGGATCAAACTCATATCCCGCCTCAAGCCATTGGGGAATCAGCAAATCTGTGAGTTCTCCGACAGGCATTTGATGGATATATTGGCTATTCAACCAATCCAACTTATCCCAGTCAAATTTTGCGCCCGCTTTATTCACCCGATCAAAACTAAACTGTTTAGCCGCTTCACTCAGGGAGAAAATTTCTTGAGTCGAGTCGGGTGGAGTCCAACCCAACAAACTCATATAGTTCGCTAACGCAGGAGCGGTGAAACCCATCTCTTGAAAATCAGAAATCGAAGTTACACCGTCTCGTTTCGAGAGTTTACGCCCGTCTTGATTTAAAATCAGCGGTGTATGGGAAAATTCCGGGACTTTGGCTTCTAACGCTTCATAGAGCAGAATTTGTTTAGCCGTATTAGCAATGTGGTCTTCTCCGCGAATCACATGGGTAATTCCCATATCAATATCATCGGCGACAACGGCCAAGTTATAAAGGGGTTGACCAATTTTACTCGTACTTGATGCCCTGGCGACGACCATATCACCGCCGAGATCATTCCCTTTCCAGACGACTCGACCTCGAACTAAGTCATTCCAAGCAATTTCGCGTTCATCGTCTATTTTGAAACGAATCACCGCTTGACGTCCTTCGGCTTCAAATGCAGCTTGTTGTTCGGGGGTGAGGTTCCGATGACGGTTATCATAACGAGGGGCTTGGTTTTTGGCTTTTTGAGCCTCTCGCATTTGCTCTAATTCTTCTGATGTGCAGTAGCAGCGATAAGCTAATCCTTTATCGAGTAGAGTTCGAATAGTTTTGGCGTAGAGTTCCAGGCGTTTAGACTGAAAAAAGGG
>CAZNCM010000551.1:0-3010 GCA_964571155.1 uncultured Lyngbya sp.
CTTTAACTTATCCGACCACTCGCCAAGGGGATCACGTTGATGATTATCATGGGGAAAAAGTTGCCGATCCCTATCGTTGGCTCGAAGATCCCAACTCAGAAGAAACAAAGGCCTGGATTCAAGCCCAAAATGAGATAACATTTGCTTATCTTCAACAAATTCCTGCCCGAGAAAAGCTGAAACAACGCCTGACTCAACTTTGGGATTTTGCTAAATATAGCACACCTTATAAACAGGGAAATCGCTATTTTTATTATCAAAATCAAAGTGTATTGTATGTTTTAGATCATTTAGAAGATCAGCCCGAGGTTTTACTAGACCCCAATACGTTATCTGAAGATGGTACCGTTGCCTTGTCTGGGGTTGCTATTAGTGAAGATGGAAATTTGATGGCTTATGGGATTTCAATGTCGGGTTCAGACTGGCAAGAGTGGAAGGTTCGAGATGTGAATACCAAACAAGATCTCGACGATCATTTAAAGTGGGTTAAATTTTCGGGAGCGTCTTGGACACACGACCACAAAGGCTTTTTCTACAGTCGTTACAACGAACCCAATGAAAACACTAAACTTGAAGATAGCAACTACTATCAAAAACTATTTTATCATCGTTTAGGTACACCTCAATCCGAAGATATTTTAATCTACGAACGTTCAGATCAAAAAGAATGGGGTTTTAGTGGTTCAGTCACAGAAGATGGCAAATATTTGATCATTTCGGTTTGGCAAGGAACTGATCCTAAAAATCTAGTTTTTTACAAAGATTTAACTCTATCCGATGCACCTGTAATTGAACTGATCAGCGAATTTGAAGCTGAATATAATTTTCTTGATTATCAAGAGACAAAGTTTTGGTTTCAAACGGACTTGAATGCTCCGAAAGGGAAGGTGATTTCCCTCGATATTGAGAGTGGAGAACGAACTGAAATTATCCCAGAAATTGAAGAAACTCTGCAAGGAATTAATGTTCTCAATCATCAGTTTGTGGCTTTTTATCTCAAAGATGCTCACACTCAAATTAAAATCTTAAATCTGGATGGTTCTTTTGTGCGAGAAGTCGAACTCCCAGGAATTGGTTCAGCAGGAGGATTTCGTGGTAAACGTCAGGACACAGAAACATTTTATGCCTATACCAGTTTTACCACACCCACGACGATTTACCGCTACGATATGGTAACAGGAGAAAGCCGTTTGTATCGTCAGCCGGAAGTTGATTTTAACCCAGAAAATTACGAAACTCAACAGATTTTTTATCAAAGTAAGGATGGGACTCAAATCCCGATGTTTATTACTCACAAAAAAGGTTTATCTCTTGAGGGGAATAATCCGACGATTTTGTATGGCTATGGGGGATTTAGTGCGTCCTTAACCCCCAATTTTTCGATTAGTCGCGTGGCTTGGTTAGAAATGGGAGGAGTTTATGCCATTCCCAACCTTAGAGGCGGGGGTGAATATGGGGAAGATTGGCATCAAGCCGGAACCAAACACAACAAGCAAAATGTCTTTGATGACTTCATTGCAGCGGCAGAATGGCTGATAGAAAACAAATATACTTGTTCGCAAAAGTTAGCGATTTCTGGGGGAAGTAATGGCGGTTTATTAGTGGGGGCTTGTATGACTCAACGCCCAGATTTATTTGGGGCGGCTTTACCCGCAGTGGGGGTGATGGATATGTTACGTTTTCATAAATTTACAATTGGTTGGGCTTGGTGTTCGGACTATGGTTCGCCGGATAACCCAGAAGATTTTAAAGCAATTTATGCTTATTCTCCCTTGCATAATTTGAAACCAGAAACGGCTTATCCGGCGACTTTAATTACAACTGCCGATCATGATGATCGCGTCGTTCCGGCGCATAGTTTTAAGTTTGCAGCAGCCCTACAAGCGGCTCATGTTGGGGATAATCCGGTGCTAATTCGGATTGAAACAAAAGCCGGACATGGTGCGGGTAAACCGACGGCAAAAATTATTGAAGAATTAGCAGATGGATTTGCTTTTTTGATGAGGGTATTTGAGATGAATCTTACGTTTTAAGCGCTTGAGTTCTTTGGGGTTGAGAGCGGCGACTTTTCACTTAAAATTCAGTGATTTGAATCTGTATCATTTAAGTAGAATGTCGTCAAGTTCAACCCTAAATCTCGTGAATATTAAGTTTTTTTTCAAGTTGAATCGGTCGAAGATTAAGTTAAACTTAAAGTTGGGTTGCTTTTGTTAAAGTTATGCTAAATTATTTAGTCATAAGCTCTTTGGAGCCATGGGTTGATCAAGGCTATACAGAGACAACCATTGATCGAGAATCTTTATCATTCAATTCTGAATATCCATTAAGACTAGATTTACGAAGATTTACATAAAAACAATTTTTTTTGTCAAACTGTAAAATAGAGCGAAGAAATGCTGACTTAGTTATCCAGTTTATAAAAAATATCTTAAGACAAAGTAAGTTTAGGAGGAAAGTTCATTGTAAAATAAAGAGGATACCACGCCACACACAATAGAGAAAAATGACCCAAAGTAACCCCAAAACTCAAACCATTCAAGAACAAACCGGACTCCGACAAAGGCATTTTGCCGATCTGATTCGAGTCGCACAAATCATTTTTGATCCTTGTGGAGGAATTACAGGTCGAGTTGTGAATGCGGATTGGCAAGAATTTGGTATTCCGATTGAAGTTGAAAAAAATCTTAAACTTTTAGGAGAGAAATATCGCTATGCTTCTCCTCATTTACCGATGGCAGAAGTTTGGGAACAGTTAACCCCGGAAACCCGAAGTTGGTTTATTGAAAATAAAAATAAATTGTGGATGTTAGAAGAAGCATTTCCGGCACTTGATGAAGACTAAATATTAACGTCACGTCAGGACGACTCGATTTGATTTCATCCAAGCCAGACGGCCCAATGGGTCGTCTAAACTTTAGAATTAATTATGAAACATTTAAAGAAATTTATGAGATAATAGAAATGAACCTTGACTTTAGTTTAAAAATGTATTATATATGTAATATAATAC
>CAZNCM010000552.1:0-2958 GCA_964571155.1 uncultured Lyngbya sp.
AGCTATCCCTTGCTCTGCATAGGTTGTGCTTTTTTGTCAACGGGGAACTTCAGTCTAAAGTCATCCAACGCAACCAAGAACGATCTCATGTGGAAAAATTTGAAATATGTACCTCAAAAGAATTGAAAAACGCTATAAATAATTATTTTCTTCTTCGACGTATTGAGGCAGTTCTTGAAAATTGGGTAATTTAACCGTTTCTTTCTCTGTCTCTTTCACATTTACAGGTAATGTTAAAGGCTGACGTGTTTCTTCTATCCAACAACTCGCTAACGGCAAAGTTTGTTCTAAATCATCTAAAGGTCGAGGAATCACCATCACAGCGTTTAATTCCCCAATCCGTTCAGCTTCTAGCATTCCGGCCTCAACCGCCACTGCCACATCGGCGACTGAACCGCGAATAATCGCCGTACATAAAGCCCCCCCAATCATTTCATAGGAAGCCAAATAAACCTCAGCCGCTTTCAGCATCGCATCACAAGCCCCGACCATCGCCGGAAAACCGCGTGTCTCCACTAAACCCACGGCTTGGTTACTCAAGCGACTTTGACCGCCACTGCTAGCCAGTTGAGATAAACGCGCACTAATCGGTAAAACGTATTCTAAATTGGGCAGGGGGCGGGCAATCACCAAAGACGAAACAAATTGGTTAAACTGTTTAGCGGTATCTGTTCCCGTCTCAACAGCCAACCGAACATCAGCAATGCGACCGCGTACAATTGCTGTACAGTAACCACTACCAATTTTTTCATAACCAACCAGATGAACACCTGCTGACTTCAGCATCATGTCAGCCGTCCCCACAATCGCGGGAAAGCTGAGAGTTTCAACCAGACCCAAAGCCATATCCTGGTATTCGGGTCGCTTCATCTGTTGAGGGGAAGTAAATTTTTGCAGGTGTGCATCCATGAATCGCGATTGTTGGAGTTTGGACTAGAGATTTCAGTTCAAGGGAGTGGGGCAAAGGGGCATAGGCGCACAGAGACACTTCACAACGCCCGGAACATTTTGATTGTCTTGTCTATTCTCCCCTTCACCCTAGTGTGCGTGTAATTCTCCGACTCTGTGAAACCCATAGCCCAATGGTCAATTTCCGCTCTCTCTCTATTTTACTAATTTTTAGGGAGAGCGATCAGTTGAGTTGGAGTTGTTGAGAGATCGACGATGGGGAAGTAGTGTGTTTAACAACTGATTGAGATGAACTTGTCCATAAACAACGCTTGCAGTCGGGTTGGGGGATTTCTCTATAGAAGTCGCCGCAGTCGAGTCTAAAACTGACGAGGTTTTCGGCGAGACTTCTGAAGATTCTTCTGAGTGTGAATTTTTTGTGTGATCAGTTGAAGACGTTTGAACTTCACCCGGATCACTTTTCTCAGTTGAGGACGTTTGAACTTCACCCAAATCACTTTTCTCCTCCTCGGAAGAAGAAGAAAGGGTCACAGAACGAGATTCATCCCCAATAATTGAACCTGCGGGTACAACCTGTTTGGCGGTGATCGCCGGATTGAGAAGCGTTGTTTCCGCTCCAATACAAGCTTTTGCCCCAATTGTTCCATGACCCACCACTAAAACCCCTGCACCAATATTTGCTCCGGCTTCAACTTCAATCTTGCCCTGGTGAGCATGAATAATGGCTCCCATCCCGACACAAACCCCAGTGGCAATCACAATTTGACTGTCTCGATCAGCTTGTAGGATCACTCCCGTTGCGATCGCAACACTGGGGTCAATTGTGACATCGCCACTCACGAAAGCAGAGGCATTGTTCAGGGGTTGCGGTGGCGACCTATACATTAAGTGTAAACCTCTAGAAATATCAGCAGCCAGTTGAGTTAGTTGGGTTTTTGGATAATTTCTTCCATCACCCGACGCTTGGCTTTGGGATCAATCCCAATTAAGCGCACATACTCACCGCTATGCTCTTGCATACAGGCTTCTAAAGCTGCGATCACCTCTGCATCACGGTTGGACTCAATGGGAGCGCAACTCCGCCAAGAGCTAGTCCGGAAGCGGCGTTTATCGGCGTGTTCGGTGCCGATTTTGTGACCTTGAGCCAGTAAGCTGCGAATCGAGGCAATCGTTTCTGAACTGAGGCTACTATGGCTACTGCTAGCCGAACGAGCGGCAGTCTTGGGGCTATTGTAGGCAGCCACCCGAGAAGTCGGTGTAACCGTTGATTTGGGCGCAGTAGACTGAGCCGGCTTGCCTTCAGGACGTTGAATGATTTCTTCCATTACCCGACGCTTGGCAACTGGATCAATCCCAATTAAGCGCACATATTCTCCTGAATGTTCGTTGACAAAGGCTTCGACTTGTGATACTACTTCGGGGAGGCGAGTCGATTCAATTGCCGGGCCACTGTGCCAAGAACTGGTACGGAAACGACGCTTATCAGCATTTTCTAGACCAATCTTGCAGCCTTGAGACAAGAGTTGACTGATTTGTTCACTCAAGCTAGTCGTGACACTGCTGTTGACGACTGGGCTGACATGAGATCTGGGAACCGGAGCCGAAGGTGCAGAGACAGAAACTTTCCCGTTAGAAGATTTTTGAACGGGGCCTTCAGGACGTTGAATAATTTCTTCTAAAACCCGACGCTTGGCTTGAGGATCAATTCCCAACAGGCGAACATATTCCCCTTGGTGTTCCTGGAGACAGGCTTCGAGAGCTGCGATCACTTCGTTGAAGTTTTTGGAGTCAATGGGAGCACAACTCCGCCAAGAGCTAGTCCGGAAGCGACGCTTATCAGCGTGTTCACTGCCAATTTTGTAGCCCTGAGCTAATAGCTGTTTGACCTGTTCCATCGTCGAGGAATCGAGACCACCGCCACGACTCGAGGAGGAATAGGAGCGATTACGTCCACCGCCATTATTACCCATAGTATTGGCTTCATTGCGAAGGGGAGTAATACAAGCTGTATTTTCTGAGCATTGATAACCCGCTTTCAGAGATTGATTC
>CAZNCM010000553.1:0-247 GCA_964571155.1 uncultured Lyngbya sp.
CCAAATAAGTCCGTTTCGGTTTCTTCGCGGAACGTGGTTTGTAAAATTCCCCCTCTAGTTCCCCCAATTCCTTTTGCATAGGCCATAGCGCGATCGCGGGCCTGACCCGAAGCATCTTGATACACCGCAAACAAACAGGGTACCCCTTGTCCTTCCTGGTAAGTTCGACGAACCAGATGACCGGGGCCTTTGGGGGCAACCATGATCACATCGACTTCGGGCGGAGGTACCACTTGACCAAAGTGAA
>CAZNCM010000553.1:257-664 GCA_964571155.1 uncultured Lyngbya sp.
TGTTAAAACCATGAGCAAAGGCTAAGATCTTACCTTCTTTTAAATGGGGTTCAATTTCGGTTTTGTAAACGGTTTTCTGCACTTCATCCGGTAGCAGAATCATAATTAAGTCCGCCATCTCTGCGGCTTTGTCTACAGGATGAACCGTTAACCCCTCATCTTTAGCTTTGGGGGCGGACTTACTACCCGGATACAGCCCGACGACTACGTTTATGCCACTGTCTTTGAGGTTGAGGGCGTGAGCATGACCCTGGGAACCATAACCAATAATTGCAACTGTTTTATCTGCCAATAAATCTAGATTGGCATCTGCATCATAATACATACGAGCCATAGTGGGTATCTCCTTGCAATACTTGTGAGGGGTGCGTGCAAAACCCTTATCCTATCACGAGTCAGTTCCCCCT
>CAZNCM010000553.1:674-1789 GCA_964571155.1 uncultured Lyngbya sp.
GAAAATAAAATTTACAAGTTAAAAATTTAGTCCTTAAGTTATTGAAGGCAATGTATGGGGTAAAATCAACAGACTCGCAAAATCAGAATTTTAAGATTTTCTGTCGCACTTAATTAACAATGCTTGAGTATATTACCCTACCCGATCAGATTTTACCAACCGTTGCACCCTATTCTCATGCTGTCAGGGCGGGAGATTTTTTGTTTGTTACCGGACAACTTCCTGAAGATCCCAATACGGGAGAAATTATCAAAGGAAGTATTGAACAACAAACCCAACAAGTGATGGAAAATTTGAGGTTAGTTCTCGAACACGTCGAAACGAATTTTGATCGGGTTGTGATGTCACGAATTTTTTTAACAGATTTTCGCGACTATGAAAGTGTTAATCAAATTTATGCGTCTTATTTTAATTCAAAACGTTTACCCTGTCGCACCACTGTCGGGGTTCTTGGGCTTGCAGGTTTGGGTGATATTGAGATTGATTTGATTGTTTATTGTGGTGATTAATTCTTTTTTCACGTCAAAGGTCTACTCTCTAAGGTAAGAGAAGTAAAACCCAAAAGGATGAAATAGAACAGCTAAATACGATACAAATTGGAGATTAAATTGATACAAACTCGTTAAGTTGTATAAACTTATGTAAAGTTTACTCTGATTTTCTTTGCATAAAAAAAATAAACAGATCCTCCAATAGCAAGAGGAGATTGAATTTACAGGATTTAAGTGAGTTGATCTAAGAGTTTACAGTTTGAAAAGTCCTGTTAAGTCTTATTTCAGCTTTACTAATTTAATGGATAACCAGGGTAATTTATGATTCATACTAGAAAAAAGACACGCAATTAATTAACGCAGTGTCTCACTGTTGAATCTAACTTTGATAAACTTTAGTGATATGAGACGACCTTCACAATTAACCCGGTTAATTTGGGATTTCTATCGTGAAAATCACGAAGAACTGCAACGACTTCAACCCTTAGCAAAATGCAAAGTCTATCGTCGCTGGGGAGTGTTGCATATTCAATGTGTTAGCCAAGAAATGGCTGATTTGATGGCGGGTTCCCAGAAGCTGTTAAGAGAACCTATTTCTCAAATGCGACTTGCTCAAAAAATCAA
>CAZNCM010000553.1:1806-2940 GCA_964571155.1 uncultured Lyngbya sp.
CTCCGTTAAAAATATGACGGTAGCTGTATTTGATGTCAAACCCGACACGATCATTGCTTAAGAAACTTGATCTATCCATGTTCAATTCCTGCAATCTTCAAGGGTTGCAGGCTTTAATTAAACCATTAGCACGCAGACAAAAGACAATTTATTTTTTAAATTCTAACGAAATTATCCTGAATGGGTAAATATACAATAGAAGAATCACTCAGTAGATGCACCCTGATGAATTTCCCTCAGCGAAAGCTAGGGGATTTTTTTTGCCGAAAACGTTCCCAAAATTTTCACAATTTAGCCATCATTCAACTTAAATTGATATCAAATTAATTCTGCAAATATTCCGGAAGTCTCTTGATATTTACCGAATAACAGAACAGGAGTAGATGCACCCCGATCAACTAGCCCTCGGATTAATCTGAGGGTTTTTTTTGTGTCGAGGTGTGTTCTAGCTAGATGTATATTTTCTAACAAATAATCTAAATTAACTGCCTTAATCGTGAAATTTCATAACCTATCCGGAACCGATCTAATCAGATCAGAAGTAAATAGAAGAGTAGATGCACCCTGATGGTTATCCCCTAGCTTCGGTTAGGGGATTTTTTTTGAAAGAATAACTCCCCCATCTCAATCATTGATATTATATCAATACACTCTACAAATAGAGACTAAATATTGATGAGTCGGTGATAAACCCTCTATTTTTTAATCTAAATAATCAGTCAATATTATTCAATTTTTAAGGAACAACAATTCCCGCAGACTTACAACAAGAAATCGCAGACAGTGAAATTATATTTATTCCCGATGGCACCTTTTTCTAAAAAACATTCTAAACTCTCCGGAAACCCCATACCCCCAACAGAAACAAAAGATAGTAGATGCACCCTGATCAATTATCCTTCGGCTTCGGCTGAGGGATTTTTTTTGTTTTTTGGTAGAGGTTTTCGCGATCGCGATGACGAATTGGACAACGACTGTGCTACCCTGTTGAAGATAAACACACAGTTGGCACAGGTATAGTTCCAAAGCGTACATGGTTCACATCAAGCGCGTAGAACTCACCAATTTCAAATCTTTTGGCGGTACGACGGATATTCCGTTGTTACCTGGTTTTACAGTGGTTTCAGGGCCTAA
>CAZNCM010000554.1:0-2902 GCA_964571155.1 uncultured Lyngbya sp.
TTAAGGCTAAGGTATCACCGTAATAGACGCTTAACTGTTCCGTTGTAAAAACACTATTATTGAACGTCTTTGTGCTTTGATTAGAGCGATTATTTTGGGAGTTGTGACGTTCTCTATTTCTCTGTGAATTATTGTCGTCTCGACTCCCATGAGAGTCACGATTTTCTGAGGAGTGATTATTCTGTCTCATCGTTTGGGTATCGTCTCGAACTTCAATTGAATTTTTTTCCGGTCTGTTTCTATTTTTCTCAGTATTTTCTTGAATCTCAAAATAATCATTATCCATAATTTACCTCCGAGTTTAAAGTGAAGAATGAGTTGAAAACCTAATAAGTTCCTTTCTGACCAAAATATCGAGCCAGAATGCTTGCAAACAAAACTAACAAAATCAAAATTAATGAAGCAGCCCAAGCAATTTCTTGTTGGTTTTCATAGGGAGCCGTTGCAAAGTTATAGATCAAAACTGACATTGAAGGAACAGTTTCATCGATAATTCTATCCGGCCAACTTTGAGCAAAGATCACGGTGAATAACAAAGGTGCTGTTTCCCCTGCCGCCCGAGCAACACCCAGAGTAATTCCGGTTAAAATAGCAGGAATAGCTGCCGGAATAACGATCTGTAAAACAGTATGAAAACTCGATGCTCCGACACCAACCGAAGCCCAACGAACCTCTTGAGGGACGAGTTGTAATGCTTCATCTGTGGTTCTGACAATGATGGGAAGCATCAAAATTGCTAGGGCAAATCCTCCGGCTAAAGTTGAGAATTTATCCATCGTTAAAACCACTACCGTATAAGCAAAAATTCCGACAATAATTGAAGGAACACCGCTGAGAACATTCGTGGCAAAGCGAATCCATTTCGCTATTTTTTTTGAGCTAAATTCAGACAGATAAATCCCTGCTCCAATACCAATGGGAACACTGATTGCGCTGGCAATAGCAACCAGAAGTATTGTTCCAACAATCGCTGAAGCAACACCTCCTCCTTCTTGCATTGCAGTGGGAGGAATTTCAGTAAAAAGAGCCAAGTTAAATCGACTTAATCCTTTAAAAATTACATAAGAAATGACTAGCCCTAAAGGTAAAATAGCCAAACCTAACATGAAAAAAGCTATTCCAGTTAAGAGTTTTTCAGTCAGATTGCTTAAATTTGATCCTGAAGTTTCGATACTCTCATTGGGAAAACCGTTTTGCTCTGTTGTTCCTGAAGTCATTAATAAATCTCCTAGTATTTTTTAACCTGACGAACAATCCATTCCGCTAAAATATTAACGATTAATGTGATTACAAATAGAACTGCTCCGGCATACATCAAAGAAGATTCTTGTAAACCACTAGCTTCAGGAAATTGACTGGCAATTAAAGAGGCAATTGTATTTCCGGGTGCAAAGAGAGAAAAACTCAAGTCATTGCTATTTCCAATTACCATCGTAACCGCCATTGTCTCTCCTAAAGCTCGGCCTAAACCTAACATAATGCCGCCTACAATTCCTGAAAATGCAGCCGGAATTAAAATGCTAAAAATAGTTTGCCATCGAGTTGAACCCACCCCATAAGCGGCACTGCGTAATTCGGGCGGTAATGAAGCCAGAGAATCCCGAGAAATAGCCGTAATAATGGGCAAAATCATGATGGCTAAAATCACTCCGGCAGGTAACATTCCCGGGCCGATTGGTTGGGTGCTAAATAATGGAATCCAGCCTAAATATTGGTGTAGCCATCCACCTACAATTAGCAAAAATGGAATCAGAACATATATTCCCCATAATCCATAAACAACGCTAGGAATTGCAGCTAATAACTCCACTAGAAAAGTGAGTACAGTCCGAATAGAAACGGGTAAAAAGTTTTCACTCAAAACCACAGCACTAGCAATCGCTATCGGGACTGCAATTAATAAACCGATTAAGGAACTAACAATTGTTCCATAAATCATCGGAAGTATGCCATAATTCTCCTCTGGAGGATTCCAGGCACTGGTGGTTAAAAAGCTGGCTCCAAATTCTTTAATTGCCGGAACACCCGCCAGTGTAACTTCTATTGCTAGCCAAATTAAAACGGCAGCGACACTAAATGCTAGAATCCGATTGAGCCAAAAAAAAGTTTGATCTGTTATCTGTTCACGTGAGGAACGATTATCGTCATCTTCCCGAGAACTCTGAGCATTAGAAGTCATACCCCAAAAATAATTTAATTTGAACAATTCCACAGACTAGATTTGATCTAAAGCTCTAAGAATATCGATTTTGAGTTTGCTATCTGTGTGAATGCCTTAAAGTTAAGTCAAACTAACCTGATTCTCTGTCCCTCATCAGATAGATTTACAAGAAAAAACTTATTTTATTTTTATAACTAAAGACTGAATTTTCTCAAAATAACGATATTTTTAAAAAGTTTAAACTTTAAATAACCTTTACTTAATCTTTATTTAACTTTTTTTGTATACAATAGAAAACTGGTTTTAATAGCGGTACTCAAAAAGGTTAGGACATTGGTAAAAGCGAAAAGTTGAGGCAGTGCTTCACCTTTTGCCTTTTGCCTTTTGCCTGCGCGTAGCGCTATAGAATTCAAATCGCCCATGAGTCTGAACGCGGAGACTCATACTGCTCTCAATTCTATATAATAGAAGAATAAGTTTAAAAAGTTTTCAAAATAGAATGATTTAGTTTTCTGTACTTTTTGAATCAGATTTAAGAAACGCACCTCTATATTTTCGAGAACTTGAGTTAATAGAGAATCTAGCCAATAAGGTTTACCTCCTGATTGCATAACTTCATTGGCTAGTGTACAACTTTATTGTCTTTTTACACAAAGTTTATAGAGCTTCGCGCTATATTTATGTTTTATAGCACTACGCATTTAAGTTAGGACATTTCTAGATCCTAAAACCCTTTCACAG
>CAZNCM010000555.1:0-1777 GCA_964571155.1 uncultured Lyngbya sp.
TAAAACTCAAAAAAATATTGTCAGTTTAGTTCGCAATTTGCAAGATCGCAGCGAAAAAAATCAGAACCAACTTCGAGTCTTAGCAGCGATGGGAGAAGTGATTTCTAAAGCTCACGATCTCAAACAGGTCGTCAAATCAATTCGCTCTGAACAAATCCCTAGCTTTTTTCACCGTCCCACTCAAATGATCTTAACGAATACCAGTCAAAAAAAGTTAACTGTCCACACCCATTGCGATTTCGGTAAGCGCTTTAAACCCTCTATTGTTGATCGAGAACGAGACAATCACTCGAGTAAATTTATCGAACCCATCCTCTTTGATGGAGAACAGGTGATTGATTTTGTCGATAGTTTTGATTATCTTAGTTAGAAGTCAAGGTTGATCGATTGAGTTGGGGTGGTTCTGTAAAATCATTTCCGATGCTCCACTCACCAATTGCTTTGTTAAACCATCCGCTCCTATCAGTTCTCCAGTTCTCCACTCGCTAAGGCTTTAATTTTCTTGATCGAGGTAGAAGCTCATAATTTACTGCAAAGCTTTCTGCGATCGCGGCGTGTTTCGGTGGGAAAGTCGCCAGGTCAAACCTCATGGCCTCACTATTTAACGATGGCCCGATTAGTAGCGCGAGCGTTGCGACTTGGCCGCAGTGCTTTGATTCAAACTGGGGTCAGTCCGGTTAGTCACCATCATTCTTATCGGTTTAGCTATCTCATTCCTGTTTTAATTTGGTCGGAACCTGCCTTAATTGTTGCTCCCCAGTGGTTGTTAACAGAACTCCAACAAGAAGAAATTCCTCAATTGTTTGAATCCCAAGCGCTCGATGCTCATCTGACTCAACCCATTATTCAAGGCGATCGCTGGCCCCAAGAATCCAACTTTCAGGGGATCTTACTCACCACTCCCGAAGAATGGTTAAGCGATCGCTTAGGCAGGTTCCGACGGTTTCCGCCCAATATTCCCACAATTATTGATGGAGTCGATGACTTAGAAACCTGGACACGAGAACAACTAACAGCCTGTATTCAACCCCAAGATTGGACACAACTCTACCAACAAGTCCCCGAATACACAGATCTGATCCGCGAGGCAAAAATTAACCTCACCCAAGCCATTTTTCAACGTCCGGCCAATCCCTACCACTGTCATTTATTAGATCAAGCAGAACAAGCGATTTTAGAGCAACTCTACGAAAATTTAGTTGAGATTGTCTCTCCTGCGGTTCCCGACGCTTGGACTCAATTTCGGGATCAATGCACTTTTTCCCTGTATTGTAGTCCGGTTGAAGTGAGTTCATCCTTGAGTCAGATTTGGCTATTACAACCTGTTGTCTTGATTGGAGGGGCGTTAGACTTGCAGAAAACTGCCCCGACTTATCGTCAATTAGTGGGACTCGGAGACATTACGGGTGTGAAGTTTTCACCGGATCGCAATTCCCAACTGATTCAACTTTATCTTCCCTCACGCCTTCCACTCCCGAATACACCCAAATTTCAAGCGGCTTTAATTGAGGAAATTCGCGGCTTACTTTGCATGAGTGAGACCATCGAGGGATTGACAGTGTTACTCATTGAGGATACACCCCTAAAAACTCAGATCGGGGCTGTGTTTGCCGCAGAGTTTGGTTCGCGAGTCCAGGTGGAAACGACCAAAGTTGATGGGCCAGGAATTTTAGTCACGGGTTGGGAATTTTGGCGTCAACATCAGGGAAAATTTCCCCCACCTCATTTGTTAGCGATCGCCACTTTACCTTTACCTTCGTTAGAACATCCATTGGTG
>CAZNCM010000555.1:1787-2892 GCA_964571155.1 uncultured Lyngbya sp.
GCAGGGCGAGTCAGTTATTACAAACACCATCATCTCGACTGGTTTCGGCTGTATCTCCTTCCCACCGCCTTAAATGAGTTACAACGGGCTGTTGCCCCTGTGCGAGACTGTCAAGGGATTGTAGCGTTGTTTGACAGTCGGGTTTTACATCGTAGTTATGGAGAACAAGTCTTGGCAGCGTTGAGTCCACTCGCCAGGATTGATTATTTAGATACAACTTGGTTTAATAGTCGTTCTTTTTGAGAAGAATCCCCGCATTTTGAGGTGCGGGAAGTCTAAACTAAGGCTTCAAAACAACTTTAATGCAGTTATCTTTCTTATGCTTGAAAATCTCATAACCCTGAGAAGCCTCTTCTAACTTGAGACGATGGGTAATCACAAAAGTGGGATCAATATCACCCTTTTGAATCCGTTCCATCAGTGGACGCAGATAACGATGAACGTGAGTTTGTCCAGACTTCAGCGTTAACGCTTTATTCACAATCGCTCCCATCGGCATTTTATCAACAAAACCGCCATAAACACCGGGAATCGAAACCGTTCCGCCCTTCCGACAAGCAACGATCGCCTGTCGCAACGCATGGGGTCGTCCAGTTTCCAGACGAACCGCCTGTTTTACCTTATCAACCACTCCCATTGCATCCATACCGTGCGACTCCATACCCACCGCTTCAATACAGCGATCAGGGCCACGTCCGCCCGTCATTTCCTTCAATGCAACTCCGGCGTCCACTTCTTCAAAATTGATAATCTCGGCGCCAGCCTTTTCAGCCAATTGTAATCGCTCCGGGACGCGATCAATAGCGATCACCCGTTCGGCCCCCAACATGAAGGCGCTGCGAATGGCAAACTGTCCAACCGGGCCACATCCCCAAACCGCTACTGTATCGCCCGGTTCGATATCACAATTTTCCGCCGCCATATAGCCTGTTGGAAAGATATCCGTTAAAAACAGAACTTGTTCATCGGTCAAGCCATCAGCCACCTTCAACGGGCCAACATCCGCAAAGGGTACACGAGCATATTCAGCTTGTCCGCCTGCATAACCGCCCAACAGATGAGAATAGCCAAATAAACCCGAAGGAGAATGACCGTACATCTTCTC
>CAZNCM010000556.1:0-270 GCA_964571155.1 uncultured Lyngbya sp.
GGCTTGCTTAACTGTTTCTCGCAATTTTTCCACGTCGGGATAGTCGGGATATTCTTTTCCCCCATCACAAAAAGGTAGACGCATCTGACGCAAGTCTAATATTTCTACTTCCGCACCCAAGACTTCCACCCGTTGTGCTGCTATTTCTAACGCCTGCTGACTATAGGACTCTGAACGCAGACTTCCACCAATTCCGACAATTTTTACCATCATAGTATTCCAAACTCAATTACTAAGTCGTACTCATTCCGACTACGCTTAGTATAACAC
>CAZNCM010000556.1:280-915 GCA_964571155.1 uncultured Lyngbya sp.
TTGCGCTATCTCTACAATTAACATCTATCTACCCCTAGAAAAACCCCTCTTTGGCTGTCCTTCAGTGGAGATAGATTTAAGTTAAAACTACCATAAATCTAGCCGATTTCAGATATCCTTTTAGGAAAAATTTCTGTCAAACGCCTATTTTTTCGTGGGTTTTGATTCATTCCTTCAGAGAAAAACTAGACAGATTTGGTAGAAATTACTATAATTTACTCAAAATAAAGCCAAGGAGTCATCCCATGAGAACCAAGCCCGAACGTTTGTCCTCAAGCCCCCAAGAGGCGATCGACGAAGACCAACAACTCACCCTCACCTCCGAGGACAATAACCTGTTAACCGACCTGTACGAGTTGACAATGGCCGCTTGTTATGCCGGAGAAGGAGTTGATCAACAATGGGCGAGTTTTGAACTGTTTACCCGCAAACTCCCCGAAAATTACGGCTATTTAATTGCGATGGGACTTGCCCAAGCCTTAGACTTTTTAGAGAAATTTCATTTCAGCAGCGCTCAAATAGAAGCCTTGCGATCGCTAAAAATCTTTGCAAACGCCCCTCAAGCCTTTTGGTCACTCTTAGAAAATGCCAAATTTACGGGAAACGTTTGGGCTGTCCCCGAAGGAACCGCTATT
>CAZNCM010000556.1:926-2888 GCA_964571155.1 uncultured Lyngbya sp.
GTGCGGCACGTCTGCGGGATGTAGCCGGCTCAAAAGCAAAATTATTAGAATTTGGCACCCGACGAGCATTTAGTCCTCAAGCCTCAGTCTGGGCGGTTAGAGCGGCTTTAGCGGCAGGACTAGACTCAACTTCTAACGTGTTGGCGGCCTTAAAATTGGGACGCGAACCCGTGGGAACAATGGCGCATTCGTTGATCATGGCGGTGGGTGCTTTAGAAGGCGGAGAAGATGAAGCATTTGCAGCATTTAATCGCCATTTTCCGGGTTCGACACTGTTAATTGATACTTATGATACCGTAGAAGCGGCCCGTCGGTTAGCGGAGAAAGTTAAACAGGGTGAAATGGATGTAAAAGGAGTACGATTAGATTCGGGAGATTTAGCTTCATTGTCTAAACAGGTGCGATCGCTTTTACCGGGAGTTTCTATTTTTGCGAGTGGAGATATTGATGAGTATGAAATTGCCCGACTGAACGCTGAAAATGCAGAAATTGATGGTTATGGACTGGGGACAAAACTGGTCAGTGGTTCTCCGGTGAATGGGGTTTATAAGTTGGTTGAAGTTGATGATCATCCGGTGATGAAAAAATCCAGTGGTAAGGGAACTTATCCGGGACGAAAGCAAATTATTCGCACCTTTAAACAAGGGGAAGTTCAAAGCGACTGTTTGGTTTTGATGGATGAAGAAAGACCCGAGATAGAGTCTGGAAATGGTCACTCTGTTTCTCAGGTGGAATTAATGCAGCTTGTGGTTAAAGCCGGTGAACGAATGGTTTCTCCCGAACCATTGGAGACAATTGCCAAACGGACTGCGGCTTCGGTGGCGAGTCTTTCTCCCGAAATTCGGCGTTTGGATGATCCGATTTCTTTTGAGGTGGAAGTTTCGGAGGCGTTGGGGGAATTAACGGAACGGGTTCGTCAGCAACTTTAAGTATTTATAGCGGTTTTTACAATTGAAATTGAATGATAAAGTGGAGGTGCTGTTTTCAGATGCCTCCTCATTCTAATTTTTAGAAAAAAATATGAGTTTACCTTCGGTTTTAAATATTGCTCTCGGTTTATTTTTTGTTTATTTGCTTTTGAGTTTGTTTGTTTCGGATCTTCAAGAACTCTTATCAACTTTGTTTTGGGATAGTCGGGCTAAAAATTTATACGGTTCGATTTGTTCGATCTTGGGCGAAAAGATGGCGAAGTTTTTATATACTCATCCTTTAATTAAATCTTTGAAAGATTATAAAGTCGGACAGGGAGATAACTTTGTCGGGCCGTCTTATATCCCCAATAATATTTTTGCAATTGCTTTAATTGATAATATTCTCGAACAGTCTTCTGTTAACTCTAATATTGCGAATTTACAGTCACAACAGTTTATTGAAGCTTTAAACTCATCTTCCATTCAACAAATATTGCCGTTAGAGGTGATTAAATTATTTAAAGTTTTAGCCGTGAGAGCGGAGTTAAAACAGAATCAGTTTGGCAGTTATTTAGAAGCGTTGGAAGCCGAAATAATGAATTGGTTTTCTCAGGCGATGGATAGAACGTCTGGGGTTTATAAACGTCAGGTTAAACGGAAAACATTATTTTTAGGATTTATATTTGCTGTAATTTTAAATGCGGATACTTTAAATATTGCCACCCGTTTATACAAAGAACCCTTTTTACAAGTTCAGTTAGTACAAGAAATTAATCAATTTTATCAAGGTCAGACGGCTTCAGCTGCCGATGAACCTGTAGAACCCTCCGCACAAGAATTTTTATCCGATCAGACTCAAGATTTAAGTCAATTAATCGTTAATTTTTCATCGTTACCTCTGGGATGGTCTCAGGAAAATTTAAACGAACAATTTCATTTAAAAACCGAAAGTACCGCGAGTAAAGAAGAAATTCAAAGGTTGCAAATTAGTAGTTATGCAATTATTCAAGCAGTATTAGGATGGATACTCACAGCGATCGCAATTTCTATG
>CAZNCM010000557.1:0-304 GCA_964571155.1 uncultured Lyngbya sp.
ATTGGGTAGCAAAACCCGAAAATCGAGTGATCGGATCGGGATCATTGTCCTGTTGAGAAAGGGTTCACGCTCTCCTGATCCTACCGTACCGAGATCCCAAAGGAGTCAAAAGTTAAAAACTATCTCTCTCAGCTTAAAGATTTTTAGACTAAATTGGAATTATGAGATCAAACAGGAGATAATTCATAGGTATCTTTCCTCTCCCCCGAGTTTAATTCAGTCAACACAGGTCTGATCAACGGGTGAAAGCAGGAAAGGAAAATCGGGAATCTAACCGAGAACTCTGGTCTGATCGACAATTGTT
>CAZNCM010000557.1:314-2061 GCA_964571155.1 uncultured Lyngbya sp.
TCTGGATGCTTACCGTTTATCGCTGACATCTTTTACGGTTTGAGCGTGATAGGTTCAAAAAAAGGTTGACCCGACCCGCTTGTTTAATTTCCAACTTTAAGTAAAGACTCCAGCAGATTTTTTGCTTGGGGAGATGACGTATCCATCGGAAAAGTGCAGATGAACTTGTCTATAAAACAACTCACAGTATACTTCGCTTTACTCTCCATCGGTGGAGGCACAGGATGGTTAGGAAATCGGTATCTGCAAGCGAAAAACTTCACTCAAAACTCTCTTGCTGTTCCTGTGGTTCGTCAGCTACCGGCTGACACTCAACCTCTAGTTCCAGAAAGTCGAGTGGTTGAACGCAGCAGTCCGAACTTTATTGCTGAAGCCGCCGAAATTGTTGGCCCGGCTGTCGTGCGAATTGATGCCGCTCGTCCATCTAAAAATGGGCCGGGTGCTTTGAATAACCCACTTTTTAAGCGATTTTTTGGCGACCAAGTTCCAGAGTCTAACGAACGGGTACGACGAGGAACGGGTTCCGGCTTTATTGTGGCTTCCGATGGTCGGTTGATTACTAATGCTCACGTAGTTGATGGGGCCGAAACTGTACTTGTTACCCTCAAAGATGGTCGCACTTTTGAAGGTAAAGTTAAAGGGATTGATGATTTAACGGATGTTGCGGCGATTAAAATTGATGTTAAAGATTTACCGATAGCCCCCATGGGGCGCTCTGATCGGATTGTTCCGGGGCAGTGGGCGATTGCGATTGGTAATCCTTTAGGGTTAGATAATACAGTCACCGTGGGGATTATTAGTGCCACAGGTCGTTCAAGTTCTCAGGTGGGCATTCCCAAGAAGCGGGTGCGGTTTATTCAAACCGATGCGGCGATTAATCCGGGGAATTCAGGAGGGCCGTTATTGAATGATCAAGGAGAAGTGATTGGGGTCAATACGGCGATTCGAGCCAATGCTCAAGGGTTAGGGTTTGCGATTCCCATTGAAACAGCCGTCAGAATTGCCAATCAGCTCTTTGAAAAAGGAAAAGCCGATCATCCCTTCTTAGGGGTGCAAATGGTGGAGTTAACGCCTAAAATCAAAGCGGAAATGAGCGAACAGCTTGACGTGAAGTTGTCTGAAGACCGAGGTGTATTGGTTGTGAGGGTTGTCGAAGATTCTCCTGCTGCCAAAGCCGGAATCTTAAAAGGAGATATTCTCCAAAAAGTGAGCGGTCTTGCGGTCGTTACTCCCACTCAAGTCCAAGAAGAAGTCGAAATGCGGGAAATTGGCGAGGAGTTGGCAATTGAAGTTAACCGCGAAGGAAAGGTTCAAACCCTCAAACTGAAAACCGCCACTTTTCCCGACTCCGCTTTATCGGGGGATTGACTCTTATTGAGGGTGTAAGGGAAGCGTACAAGGGAATGGGATAACATGAATCAATCACCAATCCCTACTTCTGAATTCCTACTCTCGTTTGTCTCTTTTGGGGGAATTCGGAGAGGTTGAGGAGACTTGACCAAAACTTTCATCCAAGTGCATCCGTTGTTCCATCTGACGCAGAAAATATCCGGTCATCATTGCTGAGGCTAACAGCCCCGCTAGGTTCTCCCGGTTGGTTGTAATCTGCACATCAAAGTCATCAGAGGGTAATACACCAATCAATCCCTGAACATTTTTGGAAATGATTTCTTTGATTTCTGGGCTAGCGGATTGGGCAATGTGAGATAGGATCTCTGGATGTTGGTGTTGTAAATAACTCAATAAA
>CAZNCM010000557.1:2071-2874 GCA_964571155.1 uncultured Lyngbya sp.
AAGCGTTTTCCGAAGTTTCGTTACCATTGGATTTGATGAAGTCGGAGTAAAAGACCATGAGGTGATTCCGAATGTCTGCCTGCTGTACTTATTAGTTTAAACCACGGCGGAAGAAATGGTTAGAGAAAATCTGAAAAAAAGATGAGATAGTAGAATTTTGTTGACGATCATTATCGAGTCTACTCTAGATTGAGTTGATTGGAAGCACCCTCTCACCAATCACTGACTCAATTTTTGCTTCCGCTTGAGAGTCGTAACAACGATATCGATCACGATCAGCGCGTGCAGGATCTAAACACTCTAATTTTGGTGTCATCTAAACTGCTGTATTCTAAGATAGCATAACTTTATCCGTCTTTTCAAAAAAATGACTATCCGGATTGTTTGGGTTCGATGTTACATCGTGATTGAGGTCGGAGAACACATTATAATCTCGGCGATCCTTTAACGTTTATGATTAGATTGGCAAGTGATCATCGGACCAAATTTTGTCTAATGCTGACTAAAATTGATCTGTAAATAGTCCTCTGGAGATCAATAATCATGAAATACATTTTGATTGTAGAAGATGAACCCGACATCAGAAATAATCTGAAGGAATTCTTAGAACTCGAAGATTATTGGGTTTGGGAAGCTAGTTCAGGGGTTGAAGGATTGGAGATTTTTCAACGGGAATCTATCGATCTGGTTATTTCTGATATTATGATGCCGCAAATGGATGGTTTTGAGCTTTGTCGTCAGATCCGCAATAGTCAAACGGGACGGTTAATTACCTTTATTTTTTTATCGGCTAAGGCTGATAT
>CAZNCM010000558.1:0-2744 GCA_964571155.1 uncultured Lyngbya sp.
TCGTCTGTCCGTTAAAGGTGACTTTGACTCGCTTCGGTTGAGGAGCGATCTTGATTAGATGATTTGCGCCTGGCATTTTCATGGGCTTATTAACTACAACATTTTCAAGATATCAGATTGGGGGACACCGAGAATATTAAGCATTCAATTGGCTTGATTTAGAGTTGCATTCACTATATTCTTTAATTTCTTTTTTACCATTACTCATCATGTTTTACTCATCATGTTTTACTAAAATGTCGAAGTGTAGGACATCTTCGCGCACACCAACTTTTGTATATAGCTTTATTGCAGGGTCATCACCATAGTCAGCTTGCACAAAGATCACATAAGCTCCCCGATTAACGGCTATATTCTTCAGTTCGCCAATCAGCAACGTTGCTATACCTTGCCGACGGTGTTCGGCCGATACCGCCAAGTCATAGATATAAATCTCGCTGCGCTCTTGCTCAAACTTGTCAAGTTCGTATGCGGCCAAGCCACCCACCACCTCTCCATATTTTAATGCGACTAACACGATAAAATGCTCTTTGCCCAAGAGCTTACAAAGATAATCGTTTTCAGGCTGGGCTTGGCAATAAGTATCTACTTCGTTAAACGCATCACCAAAAACCCGCAGCAAGTCCCGCATGAGTTTTATGTCTTTCTCCGAAAGATGTTGAATGGTGATCTTTTCTGTGGAACTCATATTAATATATATTGCATAACTCTAGATTCTAAGGATTTATTGTATCTTCTGAAGGCATCAAGTGAGAATTCGGGTGAGAAATTCAAGTTCAGAAACCGTTCAAAAAAAAGATTAAGGAAGTTGACTCAGAATGAATTGAACTTCCTTTTAACTTCGCCGCTGTTTTTCAGCAGCATAAACCCTTTGTCCGTTGATGGTTTTCGCGTCTTTATCCGTAATAACTCCCCGAAGAACATCCCTTGATGGAGAATGGAGAGATGATTAACCCTCGATTTTTTTATCGGCTTAATTGTATCGTCTAAAAAATGAGGATTGCTAACAAATATTCCCCTCATTTCAACTGCATAGATTTATCGAGAGAATAAACTGGGGTTGGCTTTTTTGAAGTGCTTTTTTGGGAAACCACCGGAGCTTGATTGTTAACCCAATTTAAAGAATTGAGAAATTGGGCGACATTCGACGATTTGGCAAATGAAGAAGTCGGCATTCCGACCAAGAGTACATAAAGACGGGAATTTCTCAGAAAAACTCTCACCTGAAGTAACGAACCCTTGGAGGTTTCTATCTCTATTTCTTGACCGACAACACCTTTTAAAGTAATGGGGCGTTGGGAAAGAATTTTCGCTTCGGGGTCTTTGGTGAGCATACCTTCAGCAAATTTATTATAGAAGATTTCGGCTTGCTCGGAAGTCACAGATTTGGCGACGAAGGAAAGCTCGTTTGTATAGGCAACTAAGTAATAAATTCCGTTTTCATCGGAGAGAATATATCTTTGAAGTTGAAATTGATATTCACCTTCGGAATTATCCAGAGTTTCTTGTTGGGGATTTCCCGGAGGCATCAAAACGGTAAAATTAGCCTCTTTTGAAGTCATCGTTTGCCATTGTTTGGCCTGCGATGAAGAGGTAAACACGGTTTGGGCTTGCGCCGCAGATTCTACAAACGAAAACCGATGGTTGCCGAGAGATTCGAGCAAGAAGGGATTGGAGAACAATAGAGTAATTGTAGCTACTTTTAGAAATTTGGAGAAAAACATAATATAGAGCCGTTGTAGAAGTAAAGTCGGAGCGAAATATCATGTGGGTTTTAACATCTGTTCGCTCACAATAACCTATTTCCCGCTTTGAGGAGCTTATGCAAATTCAATAGAAATCGAAACCCAATCGGGAGTAGCCCAACCGATAAGTTACGAAAATCTGGGGGATGATTTGTCAACCTCTATACTCAATTTCAACGGGAAAGACGTTAGTTATAGATGGCAACCCGCGACCCCAACATCGGCCAGGAGGCACCTCCAAAACTGATGGCGGTACAACTCAATTGCATAACCTCCCGAACATCAGACATACTGTGTTATGAGTGGTTCTTGCGGTGAGGAAATCCCATCCATGCGTCTACCCCAACAGTGGCTATCGATTCTCAGCGTTAACAGCATCTTTCTGTTGAACTTGGGTTTCCCTTTGTTAACCCTACCCACAACCCTTCATCGCGGAGAAGTCATCGCCCAAACAGACCCCAATGTAGATGCAGAAAGATTATATGAGCAGGGATATGAACTCTTGCAGCAAGGGACAGCAGAATCTCATAAACAAGCAATTGCAATTTTGGAAAAGGCATTACAACTTTATCAGCAAGTAGAAAACTTAGAAGGACAAGCTTGGAGTGTGCTTTTTCTCGGTAGAGCTTACAATGATTTGGGAGACAAACAACAGGCACTCGATTACTACAATCAATCCCTGACTCTATGGCAACAGGTGGGTGATAAAAGAGGAGTTGCTGTTACTCTCAACAATATCGGCAATGTCTACTCAGATTTAGGAGATAAACAACAGGCACTCTCATACTACAACCAATCCCTGACTCTCTCACGACAGGTTGGTGATCAAGTCGGGGAAGCCACCACTCTCAACAATATTAGCCTTGTCTACTCAGATTTGGGAGACTCTCAACAGGCGCTCTCATACTTTAACCAATCCCTTTCTTTAAGGCGACAAGTGGGGGATAAAGCGGGGGAAGCCACCACTCTCAACAATATTGGCGGTGTCTACAATGCTTT
>CAZNCM010000558.1:2754-2866 GCA_964571155.1 uncultured Lyngbya sp.
ACTCAGATTTAGGAGACTCTCAGCAGGCCCTCGAATACTTCAACCAATCCCTTCCTTTAAGGCGACAGGTGGGCGATATTGCGGGGGAAGCGACCACTCTCAACAATATTGG
>CAZNCM010000559.1:0-2866 GCA_964571155.1 uncultured Lyngbya sp.
CCCCCGCGATTTATCCGGGGGAGGATGTCAAAGGGAAGATTAATCTCTGTTAACTGCTGAACCCGAAGGGTCATTGCCATTTTCTTCGTCGTTTGATCTCGAGTAGCAATTGGGAAATCAAGACCATGATCGGTAGTTCAATCAACGGACCGATCACCAATGTTAGAGTAATTAAAGGTCGATGGGGAAATGCAGCAGCAGCAATTGCCAGAGATAATGGAGAGTTACGCGCTAAAGTTGTACAGCTAAAACAAACAAATTCTTCATAGGAAAACTTGAAGTAGCGTCCGATTTGATCGGCTAAAATAAAATTAGTAATAAAGAAAAGAACAACAGGGATCAGAACTTTAAAAAATAATTCTGGACGTTGGATGAGCGTCTGCCCTTCTGATATAAAGAGAGCAACAATGGCAAGATTAAGGCTCAGAACTTGAAATACAGTAACGTTTGATAATTTTTGATCGAACCAAATTTCTCCTTTCCAGCCTAGAATTAATCTTCGAGAAACAGTGGCAAGCAATAACGGAATCAGGAGTACCCACAGCACACTTTTAAAAAGCCTGACCGGGTTTAATTCAACCAACGTTCCTGCAAAAAATAGCAGATAAACGGGCAGTAAAAGAACTTGTAATATTAGGTTTAAAGGCAGTAAAGCTGTGGCTAAAGCCACATCCCCCCCCGCAACCCCTGTAAAAACCAGATACCAGTCCGTACAGGGAGTCACCATCAGCATAATCAACCCCACCCAAAGATCAGGGCTATCTTGTAAAAAGATTGCACCCAAACCCCAAGCAAAAACAGGAGTCCATAAAAAGTTAGTCGCTACACTGGCTAAAGCAACTTTAGAATTTCTGAACGCTTCCCCAAAATGATTTAGAGATAGGGGTAGAAACGTTGCGTACAGCATCAAGGCTAACAGAGGAACGATCAGATTTGGAGCCAGTTCACTCAGCCGTGGAACCTGCGCTAATATTAAACCGACGACCACCGAAAATAGAACTAAAAACGGTTGCGTTCGATCAAACCCAGTCATGTTTCACGGTAAGCATTGTTTGCCTGGGGAATTGGGAACGGTTGAGAGTTGATTACTGATCACTGTTAAGCCGGAATCTCCTTAAGTGTCCGCAGTGCTTCATCCACGTGGGCTTTAAAATCCAGCATCGAATCAAAAATATGCCGGACAACGCCTTCTTTATCGATCACATAAGTCACGCGCCCGGGAAGTATCCACAGTGTCGCCGGAACGCCATACCGTTTACGAACCTGACTACCCGCATCACTTAACAGGATAAACGGTAAATTATGCTTTTTAGCAAATTGTTTGTGATCATCAGCCGAGTCTGAACTCACCCCAATCACTTCGGCCCCCGCATCTTTAAAGACTTGATAGCGATCGCGAAAAGCACAGGCCTCAGAGGTACATCCCGGCGTATCATCTTTGGGATAGAAATACAAAACAACGGCTGTCTTGCCCCGAAAATCTCCTAAACTCACCGATTCTCCGGTTTGAGAAGTTAAAGTAAAATCGGGTGCAGTGTCTCCTACTTTAATCGCCATATTTGTTTGACCCAGTAACTTTTATCGGAAAAAATATTAACTTTTGTTATGATAGCGCGAACCGTCAACCGTGACCCGTCAACAGTAATCAGTTAACTGTAAAAAGGAGTTGAATTATGAGAACTCAGTCCAATTTCGATATCGATATTGCGTCCTTCATCGACCACACCCTACTCAACCCCATGGCCACTCCCGAACAAATCGAACAATGCTGTGATGAAGCTTTACAATACAAATTTGCGAGCGTTTGTGTTTACCCGAGTTCTGTGCGTCAAGTGGCCGATAGACTGCATGGAAAGTCCCCCAAAGTCTGCACGGTGATTGGGTTTCCCAGTGGGGCTAGCACCTCGGGAGTCAAACTCCATGAAAGCCTAGAAGCAGTTGAAAATGGGGCGCAGGAGTTAGATGTTGTGATTAACTTAAGTTGGGTGAAAGCCGGAAAAACCGAGGAATTGTATCGAGAAATTGCTGAAATTTGCGAACAAACGGATCAAACGGTAAAAGCGATTATTGAAACCACAGTTCTCAATGACTCCGAAAAACAAATCGTTGCTGAAGTTTTAATGGATGCAGGCGCTAATTTTATTCAAACCAATACAGGCTTGTATGGGGGCGCAACAGTCGGCGATACCCAATTCCTCAAAGAGATCATTAAAGGACGGATTGGACTTAAAGCTTCTGGGGGAATTACAACCTGCCAACAAGCAATAGACTTAATCGTTGCGGGTGCGACTCGCTTAGGAACTTCTCGCGGTGTTTATTTAATTCGTCAGCGAGAGGGCGACAACGATAACAATTAACCTAAAAGCTGACTATGAGTCGAACCTACACCGCAACTGGAATTAATTTAAAAGCGATCCCGTTGGGAGAGTCCGATCGCCTCCTGACGATTTTAACCCCCGAACACGGCTTGATTCGTGCTGTTGCTCCTTCAGCCCGAAAACCCCGATCCAAATTGGGAGGGCGCAGCGAGTTATTTATTGTGAATCAACTCCTGCTTTACAAAGGGCGATCGCTGGATAGAATTACCCAAGCCGACCTGATCAAATCCTATGGCGGTTTGAGTCAAAATCTCGGAAAACTCGCAGCCAGTCAGTATTTAGCAGAAGTCGTGTTATCTGTCGCCTTGAGTGAACATCCTCAAGAAGAACTATTTTTGCTGTTAAATGAACATTTACATCGCCTAGAACATTTACCCAATACCCCCCAAATTGAAACCCTCACCGCAACAATTGCTTATCTGACACACGGGATGTTTCACCTCCTGGCTTGGAGCGGGATTTCACCCCAAGTTCAGCACTGCTGTCTG
>CAZNCM010000560.1:0-2857 GCA_964571155.1 uncultured Lyngbya sp.
AAAGGTGAACCCATTCAACTGGCACAAATGACTCATGCTTGTGTTCCGGTACGAGTACGAGATATTCACATTGGTGGCGCTTCCTAATTCTAAAGAAAGGGAGGAGATCGTATTAGTTGGGTTAAAAGAGCGATCGCTTTTTGAAGTTTAGAAACTGCGATCGCCCTTTTCTGATTTACAGGATTATTAGAGAATTGATTTTACCATCAATAAATCGTCTAAACTCCAGTAAACAAGCACTCCAGGGGGCTAAAAATACCACACAAGAACATTGCCGTTCAATTAATCCATATTATCAACTGGAGTCAGAAACCCGTTACTCGCCAATGAACTGACAAATTGCTCGTAACTGCTGGTATCGACTGAGTACCCCGATATTTCTTGGCAGGTGCGGTTTTGCCACTCCATGTACTCTTGTATATTTTCGAGGTTTTTGTGACCCTTAGAGGTTTTCCAGAGGGCGTATGTGATATCCTCGGGAGTACCTGAAAAGGTCATGCTGCCATCAAAAAGTAAGTAGGTATTGGTGTTGTCTGTCATTGTTTCTCTCAGTTGTTGTACTTCTTATTGAAACCCTAACAGAGTAAACATCCTCTCCCCGGTTTTTATTCAAATTTCCTTAGATTTCACTTTTCTACTTCTTTAATCAGTGATTCTTTAGAATTCATCATTTTACTATAGAATGATTTTAACCTCACCAACTGGAGAACATCCACTGTGCTGAAATTATACGAATATCCGTCTTCTGGAAACTGTTATAAAATTCGTCTATTGTTAACCCAGTTAGAGTTCCGCTGTTAGAACTAGAAACCGGAAAGTTTTTACCCGAATCTAATGCCGTTTTATACTATTTTAGTCAAGACACAGATTTTTTCCCAACGGATAAGTTTGAACAAGCGCAAGTGATGCAATGGATGTTTTTTGAACAATACAGCCATGAACCCTATATTGCCACTTCTCGCTATTGGATTTCTATTCTCGGAAAACCAGAGGAATATAAACAAATGTTAGAACAAAAACAACCCTTGGGTTATGCGGCATTAGGAGTGATGGAAAAGCAGTTAAAAGATCATTCTTTTTTTGTCGGAGATCGCTACACGATTGCGGATATTTGTTTATTTGCTTATACTCATGTCGCGGATGAAGGGGGGTTTGATTTAACTCGTTTTCCAGCGGTTTGTACTTGGATAAATCGGGTAAAAGAACAGCATAACTATATCAGTATCACGGCATAATTATCTAAACGCCTTTGTATCCAACAGTCCGATCTATATCTGCGGTTGAGCGATCTAAAGGGGGAAGTTTTGAGGGGTGAGGAGGAACTTTAGAAACCCCAATTTGATTGAGAATAATCCCCAAAATAATCACACTTCCGCCAATATATTGAGGCGTAGTCGGAACTTCACCTAAAATCAAATAGGAGGCTAAAACCCCGGCAATGGGAGCAAAAGAATTGGCTAATGAAATCTCGGAAGCACTGGATTTTTTTAATCCTGAAAACCAACAAAATTGTCCTCCAACAACAATTACCAGACTGTAGAGTAACATCCATTGCCAAACAAGGGGAGAAAAAACATCCATAAAGTGACCGATACCAAATAGCAAAGTTACAATTATAAAAAAGACAATGGTACTCAAAAAAGTTCGATAAATGTTAAAAAAGCCCAGTGAAATATTACGAAGACTAACTTTACTAATAATCGTTGCAACTGCGGCGGAGACTGCACCGACCGCAACCATCAATTCTCCAGTCCCAATTTGAAAACCAGCCCTACTCATCATTTCTCGATTGGGATCTGGAATAAAAACCGTTAATCCGACACCAATAAATGAAACAATTGCTCCGATAATCACCCAACGGTTGACTCTTTCATGAAGTAATAAAACAGATAATGCCAGAACGATAGGGGGTTCAATTCGACTGACTAAAATCACATTATTAACCATTGTTCGTTCGAGAGCAGAGAAAAACAAAGCCGGAGCTAAAGCACCTGCCAGTATTGCCACACTGGTTAAACTTAACCAATCTTTCCCTGATAGTTTTTTGATGGTTTCCTGATTAATTTCTTGATAATAAAGCAGTAAAAAAATGACTAGCGCCCAAATATTACCCACAAACAAGACATTACAAAAAGAAATGGGGTTTCGACCATCAATTAAATTTTCTGCACCCAATTCAGTTAACTGACGAGTTACAGCGTTAGCAGCACCAAAAATTGTCACGCCAAGCAACAGATAAGCACGTCCAGGAATCCGCTGAATTAAATTCATAAAATTCTCGATATTGACTTCAGAGCCAGGCTAGCATAATTAAGTATTGATGGTGCTAAACTTTATAAAAGTTAGTTCAATCTTTGTCCCCATGAATTGATTGATTCAATTGCAGGTAAACTAGATGATGTCATGATTTAATCCCCTGAAAAGGATCGTGAATCGGTCAAAGTAGAGAATCAAGGAGTAGAAGATTTTGAATTTAGAAGTAGTTGCTCATCGGGGTTTTTCGGCAATGGCTCCAGAGAATACCATAGCGGCCTTTAGTGCAGCGATCAAAGGGGGAGCCAATTCAATAGAATTTGATTTACAATTATCTCGCGATGGTGTACCGATCATCTTTCACGATGAAACTTTAGACCGAATTACGGGAACTGCGGGTCGAGTCCGGGAGAAATCTTTACAAGAGTTAAAACAACTGAATGCAGGGGGTTGGTTTGCAGAACAGTTTGTTGGGGAAACCATTCCGACTTTAGCTGAAGCGTTAGGGAGTTTTAAACAGGTGCAAAAATTTCTTTATTTTGATGTTAAACCTCATTGTCAATGGTCACAAACAGAGATTGAAGGATTAATTCAACAAGTGACA
>CAZNCM010000561.1:0-2838 GCA_964571155.1 uncultured Lyngbya sp.
CACCCACACCCGAACCCTCAAACCCAACTCCATCACCCGCTCCAAATCCAACACCCACACCCGAACCCTCAAACCCAACTCCATCACCCGCTCCAAATCCAACACCCACACCCGAACCCTCAAACCCAACTCCATCACCCGCTCCAAATCCAACACCTACACCTGAACCCTCAAACCCAACTCCATCACCCGCTCCAAATCTAACACCCACACCCGAACCCACTCCAGATGTCACCTCTGATCCTGAAACTTCATTAGACCCAGAGCCAGAATTAGAATTGCTTCAACCTCAGCCAGAACTTTTACCAACTCCTCCCAACCTTCCCAATGCTTTAACCTTAAGTGGGACGACAGGTGATGATATTCAATTGGGAAGTAGTGACAGTGAAATCATCAGAGGTTTTGAGGGAAATGATATTCAATTCGGTTTAAGTTCAGACGATAATCTCTATGGCAATGAGGATAACGATATTATCCTGGGAAATCAGAACAACGACTATATTGAAGGAGGAACCGGAGACGATTGGATCTTTGGGGGTCAGGATAATGATACTCTCAGGGGTCAAGCAGGCAATGATTATCTATTTGGCGATCGCGATGAAGATTGGCTCTACGGTGAAACGGATAACGATCGCTTGTTTGGAAATCAAAATGATGACCAGTTAAGAGGTGGAGATGGAAATGACTCTCTCTATGGAGGGCGTGATAATGATACCCTCGAAGGGGAAGCCGGAAATGACTTTGTCTCTGGTGATCTAGGTGACGATGTTTTATTTGGAGCCGATCCGAATCAAGTTGATGCGGGAATAGATGAAATTGATACCTTGGTTGGAGGAAGTGGAAATGATATTTTTGTCTTAGGAGATGAGTTCCAAGTCTATTACGAAGACAATGATTCAACCACGCTTGGCATCAATGATTATGCTCTAGTGATTGACTTTAATACAACCCAGGACACCATTCAGCTTAAAGGTTCATCATTAGAGTATCGTTTGGATACTCAACCCAATAACTTACCTGCGGGTACGGCGGTTTATCGAAGTGTTAGTGGAGAAGATGAACTCATTGCTATCATTGCAGAAGCTCCTGTCCTCAATTTAGAATCAGACTACTTTGTTTTTATCTAAATGAAATTTATTCAGAACAGAAAGACTTCGGCTTGCAAACAAGCTGATTTTCAGCTCACATTATTCTGGAGTTTAAACTAAAATTTGAATAATAATTCAAATTCACTCTCTCTCCTTTCGTGATTAAGCTGTTCTACAAACAAAATTGCTATGAGCGGGGGATTTACCCCCCCCCATCTCACCGAGAATTATTCACCCAGTTTACGCCAAGTTTTCTCCCCAACAATACCGTCAACTTTTAAACCTTCACGGCGTTGGAAGATTTCCACAGCTTCTTGAGTTCTCAAGCCAAAATCGCCATCAATAAACAGTGAAAAACCTTGTGTATACAGGCGTAACTGTAGACATTCAACCGCATCACCTATATGACCTTGATTGAGTTCAGGCATATTAACATTGTAGGGATATTTTGTATTTTTTAACGGAGAATAGAACGTCCAACCTAAGCGAGGAAGATCTTCATCACAGAGTAGACGCCAGGTATTTTCTCCGAGGACTCCATCGACAACTAAGCCCCCATAATAAGCTTGAAAATGTTCAATCGCTGCTTTCATTTGAGGGCCGTATTGTCCGTTGAAACCAATCCGATATCCGTAAGCTATTAAACGTTGTTGTGCGAACCGAACCGCCTCACCTGCAACGCCTAAACTTAAAACGGGTAGTTCAATTCCTTGAGATAAAATTGCCCCAGATTGAACAGATGTATAAGCGGGAGTAGTCGCAGTGTGAACTGTTGATTTGCCGTTGGTTTCGATGTTGGTCATTGCACTCATGGTTGAACTCCTAGATTGATAAACAAGGGTGAAAGTTGTTTTTCCTTGTTCGATTGATGAATCTAATCTAACCGAGGAGATAGGAGTGCAAACAGTCACTTTTTTGTGTTACTTTAAACTTGTTAGTGGCTTAAAATCAAGGTAATTAACTCATTTGAGTGACAAAATTACAGTCAATTTAGGGAATAAAAAACATCAGCAGACTCTAATTTTGTAGGGATTCTCACCTTCTTGTAAGAAGCAACAAAATAATCGAGATTTTTTTGATCCTGAGCTACTTGAGTGAAAAGGATTGACTGTATATTCTATCAATTTCAAAGACTATAGCGGTTTGATTGCTTTCCCAGGTGAGTTTACGAATCACAATATCAGCGTGAGCAAGCCAATTTTCATCCACTAAGGGAATAGGAACATCTATCGGGATAATTCTATAGCCCTGCTTAGAGGCTTGATGTTGCACGCCAAGATGCAATTGTTCTGGATAACCTTGGGATGGCTTCAGTTTGACAATACTATTGACTTCACAGGGCATACCCATTTTGATTCTCCCCTCGCTTTGATGACGAGTAACTTGATCGACTTCATCACAATGGATAACGTTCTTCTAACTGTTGAGCTAAATTCAGAATATCATCTTTTCTGGCGAGTACCTCGACCCATTCTGAGGGAATATTTTCTAATCCATAATAAAGCCCGGCTAATCCTCCGGTTACTGCTGCGGTGGTGTCGCTATCATCGCCTAAGTTAACGGCTTTGAGGACAGCTTCGGAATAGGAAGATGTGGTTAGTAAACACCACAAGGACGCTTCTAAAGTATGCAAAACATAACCACTCGATTCTATTTTTTTGCTGTCTACTGTCTCAATCTCTCCGGGTAAAACTCGTTTAAAATATCTTAATTGATCGGCAAATTCCTCTGTTTCGTAGAAGGGTTTAAT
>CAZNCM010000562.1:0-2565 GCA_964571155.1 uncultured Lyngbya sp.
GGGTCAATCTTCGATCTAGCATGGGTTTGGAGTTTTTGTCAAAACGGAAGTTCCGTTATGACTTTTGATGATCTACTGATTGAGAAGAAAGCTAACTGTTTGAGATATGCGATCGCCCGCTGCTCTTTGCCGGGGACAATTTCAATCCCACAAAGCTGAAGCCGACGGGTTTTCCAGCCCTGTGTGACTTTTAGGGTTGTCCCGTCTATGACTTCTTTGACCTCCCACTGTTGGCTCACCGGAACATCGGGGTCGCGGCTGACCATAACCGTTTGATATTGGGATTGTGGACGGAAGAAAACAACGGCTGCTGCAACACCCAAAACGGCAACGGCAACCAAACCCTGAATAATCGTGTGTGGCTTCATAGCGATCGCATACTTTACTCTCCTAAAAATTTTAAAATTTGGGAGAGTAACTGACAGTAGAGGCGATCGCATACTTTTCTATATTTACAGAATAGGCTGACCTCATTCGTTGTGGTGGTTAGTTTTGTTCTGCGGGAATAGTGAATACAATGGTTAATTAGCTCTCTTTGATTATCAACCATTATGACGGAAGATTTACAGAAGTGGCTACTTCTCATAATCTCTGCTGCTTTAATTAGTATCGGAATTGCTCTAATTGCTATCGGAATTGTCTTAATCACTTTAGTTAGAGCGGAAACTTCTCCTAATCAAACAACAAGTTTTGCACTCTTGTTTGATGGAGTTGATGACTATGTTCAGATTCAAACCCATAATACGATTAACAGAATTGGTAGTGGTGATTTTACGTTTTCAGCAATGGTCTATGCTTTAGAAAGTGAACAACGTCTTCATCCTCAAATTCTGTCTAATCGCGCTAATGAACAAAATGGATTTCTCTTTGGGTTTCATGGTCGTTGGAGAGGAAGTCAGAATAAAATTCCTTTTGTTCAATATAATCAGACAAATTGGATTGACTATCCGAATCAGCCGAACCTTCTTGATAATCAATGGCATCACTTTGTCGCCCGTAAAAAAGGAAATAATCTCACCTATTTTGCCGATGGAAAAATCATTGTATCTTTTACAAGGTCTATACTTGAAAACTACAATATTGCTTCTTCACAGCCTCTCTTAATTGGTTGGGATAGGGCTAATTCATCTGCTACACATTTCAAAGGAAAAATTGATGAAGTCAGTATTTGGAATCGGGCATTAGGTGATGCAGAGATACAGTCAGAACTACTGCAATCTATTCGAGGTAATGAACCGGGATTGCTGAGTTATTGGTCTTTTAATGAAGGTTCTGGCAATATTGTCAAGGATCAGTCGGGTAATGGGAATGATGGAACTATTTTTGGAGCTACATGGACAACTGGATGGGCTTCTGAAATTAAGAATAAACAAAGTTCACAATAATTTCTTTCCTACAGCGAACGGGAACCAGATGGACATTCAATTTTATCATTAGCTGTTGGACGTTTCGGAGTCGGCGGAGGAAGCTTTGAAGGTTCTTCTGTTTCACAAATTTGGGTAACGGTGGTCTCTGAGCCGTTTTGATTCACAACGAATATAACCGCAGTAAAACTGGTTAAGTCCGAGTGTTTTGATGTTGCCGTTGCTATTGCGTTTCGTTGGTCTGCTCCCACAACAATCTGATAAGTATAATCTTCTGTTTCGGCTTTGATTCCAATTCCTAATTCTCCAATGGTCGTCCCAAATCTACTTTCTTGGGCGTAGTGAGCCTCTTGTCCCTTATTGATTGAAGCCAGATATTGTTTAGCTTCGCTCTGCTTACCCTTTTGTATGGGGCCATGAGGTTGATGCCGGACAAAAACCTGATCATTAGGTGGTGAAGCCATCTTACAGGTTTCTAGTCTCTGCATTAGAGACAAAATCCACCAGTCTTTTCCATAAAAATCGATAAAAGGCAAATATCCTTCTGGAGATGACAGATCAACTTCTATATTGTAATCATCCCACGATAAGCGCTCACGAAAACGCTCTAGTAAGTCAATAGACGTTTCGGAAATAATTTTCTCTGGGTTAGTCAGCCCACCAACACTTTCCCAAATGCGCTTTTGCACGCTGAAACCAAAATGACCGTTTGAGTGCTTAACCCAAAGTTTGTCAATAGTCTTCAGATCTTTGCAAGGAAATCTAACAATGAAATTTTCGTCGAATCCAAGATTAGCCTGTGCCGCAGCTATGAACATTACTTGCGAGGTTTCACCATGAGCTAATGTCCATTTTTCTTGTGATAAGAGAGTTTCTAGTCTACTGTAGTCAACTTGATCTGACGGTAGCGCCATTGGAGAGTCAGACTCGGTGATTCTGGGTCTAGGGTCAGGAGAAGAAATTGGAGCTACCTCTGAAGAAGGGGTAGAAGTTGGAGATGAACTTTGAGTGCGTAACGAACATCCAACACTTGTCAGCAGTAAAGTTGCAATTAAAGGAGCTAAGTAACGAGGCATAATGTAATATCTCAACGCATTTTTAATATGTCTGAATCCGTCACAAGTTAATAGTCTCACAAATGAGTAACATCCTAATCTTCCTCAACAAAAACCAACTCCCCATCAACATACTTCGTTCCCGG
>CAZNCM010000562.1:2586-2835 GCA_964571155.1 uncultured Lyngbya sp.
TATTAATGGTGTCATCCTCCTCAACGGGTTCGCCCAATCCAAGAAAGTCCTGATAGAGTATTGCTTCAGTTTCGGGGTCATGTCCATAGTCCTCACAGGTTTCATTGTTCTGCTCATTCGCTAGTTTTACCCTGTATAATGAATGGGGGAAGAAGCTGCCGTTGTGCTGCTTTCTTGTTTTAACAAAACTCGTAGCGTATGGTAATAATTATGAGTTCAAATCAACAATTTCTGCAAAATTTATACGAT
>CAZNCM010000563.1:0-1255 GCA_964571155.1 uncultured Lyngbya sp.
GCAGAGATTGAAGAAATTTTAGAGGAGATGGATCTGAGCTTTATTAAGCAAGATTTACCTCAGTTATTAGAATCAATGAAATTAGGGGCAGAACGCATTCGAGATGTCGTGCGATCGCTGCGTTTATTTACTCATGTCAATGAAGCCCAAGTGAAAACCGTTGATCTCCACGAAGGACTCAACAGTGCGGTAATGATTTTACAAAATCGCTTACAAGCCAAAGGCGGACGTTCGAGTATTGAATTGGTTAAAGAGTATGGAGATTTACCCCGAGTTCAGTGTTATGCGAGTCAGTTGAATCAAGTCTTTCTAAATTTAATTACCTTCGGTATTGAACGGATAGAAACGGCTATACTTCGAGGACAGGTGATCAAACATCCCCTGATTCGAGTTCGTACCCAATGCTTAGAAGAGGATCTGATTTCAATTTCGATTTCTGATAATAGTCCAGGGATGACAACTGAAGAATGTTGCCAGGTTTTTCAACCGTTCTTGAATGTTAAAAATGACCAAGAAACCCGTTTGGGTTTATCGATTGCTTATCATTTGGTGGTTGAGCAACATGGAGGTCAGTTGGAGTGTTTTTCTGATGTAGACCGAGGAACTGAATTTATCATTAGAATTCCTTATGCGCTAGTGAAAAGTGATTGATAGGGTAACGGAGGAGATGGGGAGACAGGGAGATCTTAACTTCTGACTCGCTTCCCGAGTCGTTCGCGAAGCGTCTCCGCAGGAGTTGGAGACCTCGACGGGGTTGCTGCTCCTTTTAAAGACGGTGTACCGATGACTTCTGAGCGCTTTGTAGCCTATTTTTTCGATTTCATATTAAAATAATAAGTTGCTGTGTTTGTCTGAGGGTATGGCTGGACATAGTAAGTGGGCGAATATCAAACGCCAAAAAGCCCGAGTTGATGCGGTAAAAGGTAAAGTTTTTACGAAAGTCTCACGGGAGATCATTGTTGCGGCTCGCACAGGTGGCTCTGATCCGGGGGCTAATTTTCAACTGAGAACTGCTATTGAGAAGGCGAAAGCCGCAGGAATTCCAAATGACAATATTGATCGGGCGATCGCCAAGGGGACAGGTACTTTTGAAGCGGATGGTTCCGAATGGGAGGCGATTCGTTACGAAGGCTATGGAACTGGAGGTGTGGCGATTTTAATTGAAGGACTCACCGATAACCGCAATCGTACCGCCGCTGATCTGCGGACTGCTTTTAATAAAAATGGGGGGAACTTGGGGGTAACCGGTTGTGTG
>CAZNCM010000563.1:1265-2823 GCA_964571155.1 uncultured Lyngbya sp.
AGGGCGTTGTTACTTTAGCCGGGCCAATTGACGAAGAAAAATTGCTCGAAGCCTCCGTTGAGGGAGAAGCAGAATTTTATGAGTTAACCCCAGTTGATGATACAGATGGGGCGGAGGTGTTTACAGACACGAAGAATTTAGAAACTCTCAATCAAGTTTTACAACAGAAAGGGTTTAACATTGTTCAGGCGGAGTTACGCTGGATTCCGAATAACACGATTGAAATTAATGATCAAGATCAAGCAGAATCATTGATAAAATTAATGGATGCTTTAGATGATCTCGATGACGTTCAGAATGTGACTGCAAATTTTGAGATGTCTGATGAATGTTATCAATCTCTTTATTCAGACCAAACTTAATCAGCTTGAAGTCAAAAAATAAACCCTTTCAAATGCGATCGCTAGGTTTTGTCAATCAAGCGATTAATATCATCATTGGAGCCGAGTACCACAATAACGGTTTCTTTTTTTAAGCGTCGATTGGGAAGGGGATTAATTTCTAATTTATCTTTATCATCCCGAATTACAAGCAAGGTTAAACCATATTTACTTCGCAATTCTAACTCAGCAATTGTTTTCCCATCAAATTCTTTCGGAACAACCATTTCCACAATACTATAGTTTGAATCGAGTTCAAACTGATCTAAAATTCGGGGTTTTGTTAGTAACCGCGCGAGTTCACATCCCATTTCTCGTTCAGGAAAAACCACATGATCGGCTCCCACTTTTTTGAGGATTTTCATGTGAGTTTCTGAGGATGCTTTAGCGACGACAAAATCGATCCCTGCTTCTTTCAGTGTGAGTGTAGTGGTTACACTTTCTGCTAAATAATTTCCAATCGCTACAATCACCGTATTAAACTCAAGAATTCCCGCTTCTTTCAAGGCACTGAGTTCCGTAGAATCGAGTTGAATAGCATGGGCAGCGATCCGATTACTTAAAGCTTGACTGACTCTTTTTTCATCGCGATCAACGGCTAAAACTTCATACCCTGCATTATGAAGTGTTAAAGCAACAGCCCGACCAAAACGACCCATTCCAATGATTGCAAATTGTTGTTTTTCAGTGCGAAAATTTCGTAAAAAGTTTAAGGATGATAAACTCATGGTTCTAACCTACTAAAAGATTTTCCTCGGGATAGTCAATAGAAGTGGGTTTGGGATCTCCAACGATAGCTAGCATTAATAACAATACACCCACTCGACCAATATACATTGTGGCAATGACAACTAATTGAGACAGAGGAGATAATAGTCCAGTAATTCCGGTTGATAATCCTACCGTCGCAAATGCAGAAACAATCTCAAAAAAGACCTCAGAAAAATCTAAATTTGATTGCAGTAAACTGACGAAAAGAGTCGAGAAAAAAACAACTAAACTTGAACCCACTACAACAGAAACAGCTTTTAAAATTAAAGTGGCTGGAATTTGACGTTGGTAGCATAGCACTTCGTCGCGACCTTGCAATGTTGCTTTTGTACATTGGAGTAACACTCTAGCTGTGGTGGTTTTAATTCCCCCTCCGGTACTTCCTGGACTCGCACCAACAAACATTA
>CAZNCM010000564.1:0-2818 GCA_964571155.1 uncultured Lyngbya sp.
CAGTGTGGCTGATCATCCTCTCAGACCAGCTCCTCGTCGTCGCCTTGGTAAGCTTTTACCTTACCAACTAGCTAATCAGACGCGAGCTCATCTCTAGACGATAAATCTTTGACCTTTCGGCTCATCCGGGATTAGCAGAAGTTTCCCTCTGTTGTCCCCGTTCTAGAGGCAGATTCTCACGCGTTACTCACCCGTCCGCCACTAACTCCGAAGAGTCCGTTGTTAAGCAGACCGCCAGCGTTCATCCTGAGCCAGGATCAAACTCTCCGTGTTGATTTCACCACTTGAGTTGAGTTAGCTTCCTCATTATTGCTATATTAATAATGACTCGCTTTGACTCTCTGGCTAGTTTCTTTTTTGTGTAATTTAGATGACTCTTAGTTTCCTAAAAGTCCTCAAAAGAATATGTTCAAGGAACTGTGCTTAGGCTTTCAAACTCTTTTGTTATCTAGGTTCGGGCGCGTTGGAAGCAGTTGTCTGTTTCTCGAGCGCATTTACTAATGTAGCTGACTGTTCGGCGATTGTCAACCTTTTTTCCAAACTTTTTTTTGAAGTGGGCTGAACGAATGATGAATCTTAGAACCAGAAGGAGTTTAAGCGATTGCCATTTTTTGATTTTTGTTGAAGAGCGATCTCTGTTTACGCTTGTGATTGTCTAACTACCCAGTCCCCCGGCTCTGTTGTGAAACAATTCACTCCCTTGTGGTGAGTAAATTCTTCTTTGACTCCTCCCCAAAGTCAACAGTCCTAACTTTTGAGAACAGGTACTCAGAGCTAATACCCTAGTTCTATATATAAGTGTGAGAGTCCGCTCATTGAGTGTGTTATCGTTTTTTCAGAGAATCAAACCTATACCTATAGGTGTTAGCGGTCAGGAACCCTACCCATAAAGCAGTAGGGCTTGTGGAAACTCACTTTTAATCATGGCAGTCCTGATTAGCCCCCTGAACACCTAATTCGGGTGTAAGCTTCCCTTACCTTCTCCAGTTCGGACTCTATTTAAACTCTGTTTTTTTGAATCAGTACCTGTTTCTAATTGTCCTTTGGAAAGCGAAATACCCATCTCGCCTCGCTTTCCTCCCGCCCTCAACAGGGATGGGTATTCAGCGAGATTTTCTATGAAACATCACGCTTGCATCACAATCGGTATTAACCAGTATCAGTATCTACAACCCCTCAGCTATGCACAAAGAGATGCTGAGGCTCTACAAAGCTTCCTTGCAGAAAGAGGAGGATTTTCACCCGACAAAAGCTTACTAATGAGCGACACTTCATCGGAGGTTTGGGGAATTCCAACATATCCCAGTCGGGAGAACCTCAAGGATTGGATCGAAGCCATGTGTAAAGAACAACTGCGTTCAGGTGATCGGCTGTGGTTTTTCTTTAGTGGCTATGGTCTGACTCACGAAAGCCAAGATTACCTTATGCCTATTGACGGTAATCCCGCCGATATAGAAGCGACAGGAATACCTTTAAAGTTCCTCTTTGAGAACCTCAAAGAAGCTCCGACATCAGAGATCCTCGTTTTGCTTGATATCAACCGTAGCCAAGGAGCGCGCGCCGGAAGTACGGTTGGAGCAGCGACAATGGAGTTGGCTAATCAAATGGCAATACCCACTCTACTCTCCTGTCAACCGGATCAAGTCTCTCGAGAAACCTCCGCTCTGCGTCATGGATTTTTTACCGCAGCAATTTTAGAAGGACTCAACTCAGGACAATGCAAAACCATTCAAAATTTATGTCATTTCCTAAGTGATTATTTACCGCAGTTAACGGATCAACATCTGCGACCCAAGCAAAATCCGGTTTTTATCCTCAATCCCGTAGGTAAAATTGATCAAACCCTCTTACCAGAACAACTTCCCGCTACCGCAGCAATGGCAAGTCCGAATGGAAATAATTGGGTTAACTCCTCTCTAGAACACAAAAATAATGGAGTCAGCCCGAAAACAACTGATAGCCAAGTCAATATTCCTTTAAAGCTTGGTCAAAATCACTCCAAACAAACACCTCAAAAGTCTTCTAATCAAAAGTCTTCCAATCAAAAAGCTCATCAGCCCTCGAATCAAACTCAAAGTCAAATCGACTCCCCGGCTCAACAAAATTCTACAAAAGAAACTATGTCGGACAGATCGTTTTTACAACAGCTTGTTCTCTGGAGTGGAGCCACCGCCCTTTTATTACTATTCGGTGTGTTTTACACAAATAGATCTATTTTTCTAGGTCAAAATATAACCGAGCGAGTCTCAACTGCTCCCCTAGAATTAGTTGAAGATTCATCGACATCTACATCGGGTTCTGAACCCAACTCAAGTTCAACCGCAACTAATAACGAAACAACTCAAACACCACAAGTTAATAGTGAAGTCTTACTAGAGCGTTCCAAAGCTTCTTTACAAAGTGCTTCTGCATCTAGCTTTAGTAATGCAATTGCTATGGCTAGTCAAATTCCTCAACAAGATCCTCTTTATCCCACAGCTCAAGAAAATATAGAACGCTGGAGTCAAACGATCTTAGATATTGCTGAGGGACGAGCAAAAGCAGAGAATTTCTCCGATGCACTGGCGGCGGCTAAACTAATCCCTCAAAGCAGTCGCCCAATTTATGAACAGGCGCAACTTCAAATTCAAAAATGGGAACAGAAACAACAAGAAATTGAAAAGAGTTTTGCTCCAGTTAAAGCTGCACAAGCAGGGATAAAGCCGGGACAAGCTTCGTCTTATAATAATGGGGTTACGCAGTTGCGTAAAATTCAATCTGACGAAATTAGTTACCCACAAGCTCAACAATTAATTACTCAATGGAGTGCCGAGATTTT
>CAZNCM010000565.1:0-1606 GCA_964571155.1 uncultured Lyngbya sp.
AGAAATATTAACTCGGTTGGAGTTACCAATAATCATCGTTGCTGCCATCGTTTCTCCCATGGCTCGCCCCAGCCCTAGCATCACGCCCCCGACAATCCCAGAAAAAGCCGCTGGAATTAAAATCTGGAAAATCGTGATCCAACGAGTCGCCCCGAGTCCAATCGAAGCTTGTCGTAAATCAGGAGGTAAACTCGCTAGAGAATCCCGAGCAATTACGGTGATAATCGGCAAAGTCATAATCGCCAAAATCACACCCGCCGGAAACATCCCTGGCCCCGCCGGAGGGGTACTAAAGAACGGAATCCAGCCCAAGGTGTTGTAGAAAAACATCTGAATGGGTCGGAGGAAAGGAATCAAAACAAAGATTCCCCACAAACCATACACCACACTCGGAATTGCGGCTAGGAGTTCGACGAGGAAAGTTAAAATCCTGCGAACACCGGGAGGGAGAAAATCCTCACTCAGAAAAATCGCAGTTCCTAAACCTAAAGGAACAGCAATCAACAGGGCAATCACGGAACTCACAATGGTTCCATAAATCATGGGAAAAGCCCCATAATTTTCATTCGGAGGGTCCCAAGCACTGGTAAACAGAAACCCTAACCCAAACTTTTGCAAAGCAGGAAGGGCTTGTTGAGCAATAGGCAATGCAATTAAAAGCAAAATTGCCGCAATCCCCCAGGCAAAAATGCGGGTTAGCCAAATAAAACCGGAGTCAAACTGCTTTTCGGCTTTCGAGCGAGATCGTCCAACACTTGGAATATTACCAGCAGGTGCAACCATAATTCAGTGTTTACTTCAGGGTCGTGCGTTTGTTTTCTAGTTTCACAAAAAAAGTTACGACTGAGAGGTTTTTAATCCTCTAAATCGCTTGATTATTGAACTTCAATCTCAAAGTCTAGAATGATTGGATCTGCGACTTCTACAACTTTCTCTAACATTTTGGGGATGCTGGATATAATCACAATGCTGAAAAAAATGCACCCACACCCACTAAGTTGACTTGTTGCTTCAGAACAAGCCTTGCTTCTCCAGCATCTTCGTTATTATACGAGTGTTCAAGCGAAACGATTAAGCATCTTGAACATCAGTGAGGTGGAACCTGGCATTCACGGTTAAGTGAAGGGTTCCCTGTCAGCTAAATGAATGTGAGGACAATGGGTCTGCAAAAGAAAGGCTATTTGTTTTCAGGTTACATCAGGTAGCCGAGTCTAGACTGACCCGATTCTACATTACCCAATCCTGGGATTACTCTATTAATCTACATTAATCTGGTAATCAGGAGTCAGTTGATCGGCTTGTTGTGCCACTTTCTCTCTGACGTTTTGAGGGAGTTTGACGTAACCCAATTGGGGAGAGATTTCTTGACCTGCGGTTAAACCGTATTCTACCAACGCTTCAACGGATTTAGCAACTTCTGGATCGGGATATTCTTTGTAAGTCAATAACCAAGTATAGGTAACGATCGGATAGGATTCTTCTCCGGTGGGATCTGTGATAAAGGCTCGCAAATCATCCGGAAGTTCCACGGCTTCGAGGGTCTTGGACGCGGCATCATTGGTGGGTTGGATGTAGTTACCCGATTGGTTTTCTAAAGAAGCCATCG
>CAZNCM010000565.1:1616-1938 GCA_964571155.1 uncultured Lyngbya sp.
AACCAAATTCCACATAACCAATTGCACCGGGAGTTTGGGTAATTTGAGCGGCTACCCCATCATTTTTAGCACCGCCAATTCCTGTAGGCCACTGTACTGTTTTTCCTTCTCCGACTTGTTGTTCCCAGTCGGGGCTGATGCTGCTTAAGTGCTTGGTAAACACTCCTGTAGTACCACTCCCGTCAGAACGGTAAACGACAGTAATCGGCTGATCGGGCAGTTGTAAGTCGGGGTTGTTTGCAGCGATCGCCGGATCGTTCCAGTTAGTAATATTACCGAGCAAGATATTAACATAGTTGTCACGAGACAGCTTCAGTTCTCC
>CAZNCM010000565.1:2044-2816 GCA_964571155.1 uncultured Lyngbya sp.
ATTAAAACGCCTCTGTCAACTTGGGCAATTTCTTCATCGCTCATGGCGACATCACTGGCGCCAAACTGTACCAACCCTTGGGTAAACCGCTCAACTCCCGCACCACTACCGACAGATTGATAATCAATTTGTAAGTTCTGGGTATTTTGAGAAAATTCTTGGAACCAACGCTGATACAAGGGAGCGGGGAAAGATGCCCCTGCACCGACGAGGTTGACTTGTTCGTTGAGAACCAGTTTAACTTCACCGCCATCTGATGCAGCAGGAGCTTCGCTTCCACCAGTCGTGTTGGTTGCAGTCTCAGTACCACCTCCACAAGCAGCCAGACTCACAACGAGAGCTGCTGCCGAAATTTTGGTGATTACATTGGAAAGATTAATTTGATTGAGACGAAAAATCATAAGGATCGGGATTATTTTGTATGACTGCACGAATACCATAGAGGATAACGTCTCCCTTCCCAATCAAGGTAAAGAAAAGGTTAAAGATTAATTAGAATGACTAATCTAGAAGGGCATCTTCAATAAGTAATCTGAACTTAAAAGCCATATTCGATGGTTTTTTAGGAGATATTTAGAAGAAATCAGAATTAAGACGTTGAATCACAAATATATTGACGAGTAATCCCTGAGAAGATGGTAGGATGGTAAAATTTGGATGAAAATTGCAAACTACAAAAGTGTAAAGTGTAACGTGGTTCAAATTCCACTCTCAACCCATTCTCACGAGATCAATGTCCCCGATCCCAATCAGGTTCCAGTGCGGGGAACAT
>CAZNCM010000566.1:0-1137 GCA_964571155.1 uncultured Lyngbya sp.
ACCATGCTCTGATGACGCTGTTCCGAACAAAACGCCCCGTCCGAATGGCTTCATCCAACCTTCGGTACTGGCTTTCTGTTCCTTTCAGCTTCATCTCGTAGACCAACATGGTTATCGTCATTACCTACGATAAGTTATGATAACACAGGCTTCTTCCCCTGCCAAATAAATTTAGCTCTCTCGCAGAGCAATCCCCCGTTTGAAAACGGGGGCTTTACGCATCGTCACCGTAAGAATTACCTATTTTTGTTTAATCGCGTCAGCGGTCACTCATTATTTAAAGAAGATCTAACAAATCTCTAACATTTTACACACTTTTTACACACTTTTTACTCTAGACAATTCTCCGATACATCACTTAATCCTTACTGACAGAACATAGACAACAGACTTAATCTAAAAAGTAAGCTAAGTAGAAGGCAGAACTAAACTTAAAATTCTCACCTCTTATAAAGAAGGCAGGATTGAACAGGGTAGCAGAATATACAATCATAAAAAAATTTAAGTTTTGTTGTGCCTCTCTACAGAAAAAACAAACCCTAATTCAGATGAATTGAGTTATGAATTCTCAAGCTATGTCTGCTTTAAACCCTCTAACAATTGGCCAAGTCATTGATCAGATCATCGCCACAGGGCAACTCACTCGGACTGATCAAAAGTTACTCCATAACTTAAGTCGAATCCAGTCTTCAATCAGCCATGAAGAAAACCATAAGATTCAGAAATTGCGAGAACGTCTACAGATGGGTCTCCTCAAACTCACGTAGTCGAATCAATCGAAATTTCACCCTCTAAACCCATAAATCCCTAAATAAAATCCGACGAAATAGGAGAGAAAAAATTGACTCTCAAGCGTCGGATTTTCAATAGAAACGGTATAAATTCCCACTCTGAATGTCGGGTTTACTGTTTTGTGGGAGTAGTTTCTTGTAAAATTTCAGCAAACGCAAAATTCGGAGCCGCTAAAACAAAAATTGTCGGGGGTAAACCTTCAGCCATTTTTTGCAAACCTTCATAATATTCACCATAATTCAACTCGGGAGACGGTTGAGCCATACCCAAGAACACTAAATCTGCATTGGCTGAAGATTCATGCAAAATTTCTGGGAACGGTTTTCCTTCAGAAACAATCACATT
>CAZNCM010000566.1:1207-2799 GCA_964571155.1 uncultured Lyngbya sp.
GATCTGGGCACCGCGCCAATCAATACTGGTTCGTAACAGATAAGACAAAATTAACATCAAGCCCCCATTGGCGTTCAAACCCCCCCACCAAACATCAATTTTCTGACGCCGTTCAAACTCAGAAGCCGTGGAACGAAAAATAATCACACTCCGTTCTCGCTTATTAAGTTCCGCAATCATCTGACAATAAGAATCCCGACGTTTAGAAGATTGACTATCTCCTAACAGCACGGTATTGGGAATCAGTGGGCCAATTCCATAAGAATCAACTAACTGTTGAGCGCCCACAAACGGATCAGACGCCGTAATCACCCGTACCAACCCTTGAATCCCGCGTTTATCCAAATATTCTCGCAGTGTCGCTTCCATTTCACCACACTGAAGCGGATCGCGAGAACCACTCGGTAAAACCGTACAGAGCGTAAATAAACTACGGTTGTGAGTAAAAGTAGACGCCAGTTCTACTAAATGCCATCGTTTAGTCGGAGCGCCAGAGAAGGTTAAAATATGAGGACGCCAATTTTTGGTATCGGGCGTGTAACTCAGTTGCATGATGCCCATTCTCACCAACGCCATCCAAATCCCTTGGCGCACATCACCCCAAGCCGCTTCGAGTTCTCGGCGTTCTAGCCAGATGTAGATACTGAAGACAATAATCGCAGCCATGACAGTCGCCACAGCATCGATCAAAAACATCACACCCAAGCAGCCCACTACACCCAAGAGTGAAAAAATCCAATGAACTTTAAAAGACGGACGAAAGGAAGGACTTCTCAGGAAACTTTCCAATCCGGCGGCTAAGTTTAAGACCAGATAAGTGGTGAGAAAGAACATACTGAGAACCGGAGCAATCAGGTTTAAATCTCCCACTGCGACGGCGAGCAACACAAACCCCAATGTCACCACTGTGGCAATTCGAGGTTCATCTTCTTCGCCGCTTCCAGTTCCGAGAAAGCGTAACCAAGGGGGCAAAATTCCATCTCGGGCTAAGGCTTGCAATACCCGAGGTGCTCCTAGAATACTCCCTAAAGCGCTTGATAATGTTGCTCCCCAAACCCCGAGTAAAATCGAAGGCCCCCAGATGGCAATACGCTTCATAATCAGGGGATCAGCGAGTAACAACTCTGTTCCTGCACCTTTCGATAAAAATACGGGAATGATCATATAAACGATGTAACCCGTAATTACGGCTGCCAAGGTGCCAACCGGGATAGATTTTGTTGGATCTCGTAAATCTCCCGACATATTCACCCCAGCCATAATCCCCGTTACCGCCGGAAAGAAGACCGCAAAAACCTGCCAAAACCCAACTTTCACCGTACTTCGGGCAACTTCTAAGTCAACCTCTGTGAAAGCTAAAGGTTCCGGGAGTAAAATCGCTCCGCCAACAAAACAAACCAGCGATAAGACAATCGCCGCCATAATGAAATACTGAGCTTTAATGGCCAGTTCTGCGGATTTGACCGCCACAATTGTCACCAGAATTGTAGTAATTAACGCCACAATCCGGACATCTAATTGCGGAAAGGTAATTTTGAGACTTTCGGCAAAACCAATCGTGTACAACGCCACTGAAATGGCTTGAGCAAAAT
>CAZNCM010000567.1:0-2791 GCA_964571155.1 uncultured Lyngbya sp.
ATTGAGCAATTTTCACAGTCTACCCTGCAATTTATCTGTCCTGGGGCTAATACTGGCGCCTTACGCGGTAAACGGGTGATTGACCAAGCCTACGATCAACTTGCGAGTTTGGATTTAGAGGCGTTGTTACAAACAGAAATATTATTGTAACTTGATTCATCTTTGTTCTCTGAACTTTTATTAAGATTTATCAATAATTTTCAGTGTATTTCAGTCTCCTCTTTAGCTCGCTCTGATCCAAAACTTGGTAAAATACAATTTGTGAGTTTAGTAATCACTCAGATTAAATAAATTTACCGCGATAATATTTCTCTGAAATCTGACCAAACCCTATGACTTCAACGACAACCTATCCTAACGCTCCAGATATTTCCACTGATGACTACGTGATTATCGGTTTAGCCACCTGCTTTATCAAAGAAGAAGGAGAAGTTCATCAAGTCGAAATTATTGAACCCATTCCCTCAGCCGCCCTAGAAGCCATACTCAAAGGAATTCCCACCTCTTATCAAAAAGCTTGTGCAACAACAATAGGAGCGGTTCTCACGGGCGATACTGTACAAATTCCCCCGGAATTTCCACCCGAAGTTCAATTAGCTGATGAGTTCAAAGAAAGGTTAATCTCCGCCACCCGAACTTATAAAAGTCGCCCCAATGCTCAATCTCATATTGCTTTAGGGACAGTTTTTCAAGAGTTTAACTATTCCTTAGAACGGAAACGAATTTTAAATTCTGAGCGAATTGTTAGCGCAGAGGATAATGTTAAACAACACAGTTATACTCATCAAGTTCTTTAAGCTTTTTTAGGGGATTGGTCGGGTGCATCAGTGGGTTCTCTTAGTGAAATTTGATTAAGATTTACCCGATTTGATGCGCCCTATTGTTTTGAGCTATACACTCGATGATGTATTACTGATGCGTTCATCCTCCAATAAAAGATGTATCTTACACTCACATCTGTTTATCTGGCAAATTCTGGAGTTCCGCTTTTTACTCAGAGTATTTTCTATCAAGTTCTTCTACTGATTCCAATTATTTTTATTGAAGCTTTTATTCATAAAAAAATACTCAAACTCAAAATTTCTCGCTCAATCTCTGTTGCTTTTAGTACCAACTTTATCTCAACTTTCGCGGGAGGATCGTTGCTGTTAATTGCGGGTTCAATCTATTGTTGTTTACCTTATAGTTTTCCCTTGTTACCCTTAGAACTGATCGTTACACTTATCCCCATGTTTTTCTTTTCTTTTCTGTTAGAATTAATCATCGGGTCTGTCGTGCTGAAAGAACGAGAACAAAAGATAATTCATCAATCCTTTTTCAAGGCTAATCTTTTTACTTATATAATGCTGGAAACCTTGGCAATTACCCAATTAATCCGAGGGTACTGGAGTTGAAAAGATGGGTTTATAGCCCAGTATTATCTTCCCAAGATTGAATCGCCTTGATAATAAAATAACCAACAGGACGATTAATCACTTGTTGAATTTTGTCAGTATTTTCAGGCGTTAAAGTCTCAATTAAACTCTGTTTTAACATCGGATCACTTTCGAGTTGTTCAACAATTTCTGCTGCTGCTTTCATCTGTTCAGACGTAGTATTAATCGGATAAACTGCTTCTATTTCTTGGATAAACTGTTCAATCACTGAAACAATCGCCGCTAAGTTTTGAGGTAAAGGTTGTTCTGCTAAAATAGATTCAGAAACGGTTAAATTTGGAGATAAATTCGGTTGTAAAGAGATTTCCATAGATAAACTTTGAGATTTTTTTTGTTTTTCGATTTCCTCATATTCTTCTTCACCTTTGAGAGAAACTTGAGAAATTTTTCCCGAAAACTCCGAACGGTGATCGTTAGCCGAATCTAAAATAGTCGAATACCAACTTTGTTTACTTTGCAAAAATGAACGAATTAAAGCCGTAAATTCTTGAGGATTTAAAGTTCGATTCCAATCCGACGGCTGACGATAGGGATTAGGATCACTACTTTTTTCAGACGGAAGCCGTAAAAACAAATAATCACAAGTAATATTTCTGAGTTGAGTCGTGAGGGTAATTCCCCAATCTTGAATAAAAGCCCCCGTTAAAGTAGCCCCATTCAGATTAGCTTGACTTAATTTAGTTTGAATCAATTTTGCTTTCGATAAATCAGCCCCGCGTAAATTCGTAAAACTGAGATTGGCACTGATAAAACTCGCCCCGGCTAAATTCGCATTTTGTAAGCTAAGTCCCCGCAAATCTTGAAAATCATAATTCTGGTTTTGACCTTGACCTGTTTGTAATAATTCCCGAATTTGTGGATTTTCTAAATAAGTATTACCGCCTCGAACTTGATCGAGTTGTTTTGCACCTCGCCAACGAGTTCGGGTCAGTTTAGCTTGACGAAAATCAGTGCCTTTAAGATGAGCATTAATAAAATTAGCATCTGTTAAATCAGCATGACGAAAACTTGTTCCTCCCATCGCCGCTAAATTAACCGCTAAATTGTGAATTAAGACATATTTTTTGTTGCCTTGAATCGCCTGCCAACCGATATAATCAAACCAAAACGTCACCAAAACAGCACTTGCGATCGCCATTGCACTCACCCCACCAGAAATATAACCCGCGATCGCACTGGCAGTCACCGCCACCGTTAACACCTTTGTCAGACTCATCACCCAAGCCAGACGTTCAGTCACCGCAAAAATAACCCCAAACGCCACGGCTGATGCAAACAAAATCGCCCCAGCAAACCCCGCTAACACCCCCGCAATTGCCAAAGTACCGAGCAACGTGACAACATTCGCCAGTCCA
>CAZNCM010000568.1:0-366 GCA_964571155.1 uncultured Lyngbya sp.
GCATCTACTCCTTGATCAGCTAGGGTCACGTATCCGGTTGTGTAGCCTTGTAACGCTTGACGCCATCCTTCGGAATAGAGTTTAATTTTGTTGGGAATATTGCCTTGAATAATGCCAATTTTTAACGCGGTTTCTGGGGTGGATTTTAAGGGTTGACTATAGAGATAAAATCCGATTAAATGGGCGAGGGAAAAACATAGAATGGGGAGTAAATAAGTTATGATTTTTGTTTGAATTTTGATTTTGTTTTTTGTTCGAGAAACACGTCCGCACTCGTTCGTGGTTGAAGTCGAAAAGAGCGAAAAGAACGCGAACAATGGCTTTGAGAGGAAGAAGGGAAGAAAAGAAAAGAAAGAGAAAAAGAAA
>CAZNCM010000568.1:376-1607 GCA_964571155.1 uncultured Lyngbya sp.
GTTCGGTTCATTAGCCATGCTTCTGCGATCAATCCATTCACCGCAACTAAAGCTGCTGTCACGGTATTGGGGCCAGAAATTTGACCCAAATGCAGAATCACTAAATTTCCAAAACTTTGAGTCAGAGACAGGGAAGACCACCAGAGATCTCCTTGACTCCAAAACCATTCTAAACTACACCAAAGGGCTGTTCCCACTAATACACGAGTTAAGATGTGATGGAGATTTTGACTGGGAATTTTGCGGCTGACAATGGATAATATTTTCGCCCAAACGATGACTAATCCCACGCCCCAAAAGGTAATAAAAATCCAACAAAACAAGGCAATAGCTAAACTGGCTAACCAAGGAACCCCTAACCAAGTCATGGGGTGAACTCCCCTAATCCAAAATAACACGGTGCCGTGATAGCCAATTCCCCAAGCTATGGCAACGGGTAAAGTTGAAATTTTGTGAGTTTTTGACTGAAGAACAACAAGCCACAAGGGAACTAACGCCACCCATGCTAATAGCCAAAAGCCTGTGGGTTCTGCGGCTAAACCCATTAATAAACCGGAAAAAAAGACCAATCCGAGTTGAGAATTGCGTTGAAAATAATTTAAAATAAATTGTAGAACGTGATAAAATTTAAAAGTGTTGGATTTAACGTTATGGGGTTGAGTTTTCATAAGGATAAGCAAAAATTGAGCGCATTTCCGGTCAACTTGTAGAACAAGAATAGACTAAAGGTAATTTTACTGAAAAAGTGGTACCCACTCCAACTTCACTTTCAACCGCAATTTCGCCCCCATGAGCCTCAACACAGCGCTTAACAATCGCTAGCCCTAAGCCTGTACCGGAAATTTTACCCACATTACTGGCCCGATGAAAAGCTTGAAATAATTTCACTAGATCATGGGGTGGAATTCCAATCCCGTGATCAATAAGGTGAAAAATCGCAAGATGATCTTCGGCCTTCACTTCTAAGCAAATGATACCGCCTTGAGGAGAATATTTAATCGCATTGGCAAACAAATTGCTAAAAATGTGTCGTAATAGGCTTTCATCCCATAAAGTTTCTGCAAATTCTCCTTGCATCTTTAATTTGACTTGGTGCTGAGAACTGGCTTCCAGTTGGGCTTCTTCGACTAATTGCTGACAAAAAGATTCTAAATCTAGAGGCGTCGGTAAACATTCTAAGCGATCAACATCGGCTTGACCGACTAAAATCACTTCATCTAATAATTGAACC
>CAZNCM010000568.1:1617-2776 GCA_964571155.1 uncultured Lyngbya sp.
TTACCCGCCGAACGAATGCGTTGAAAGATCGAACTTTTTTGCTCTTTGCTTAAACTTTGTTCCCAATCTCGCAATAATTCTGTTGACAATAAAATCGTACTTAAGGGATTGCGAAAATCGTGAGACATCATCGAAACAAATTCTGAGGTGAGTTGATGTTGTTCTTTGGCTTTCACCAACTCTACCGTCTGTTCTTTGACCCGATGAGATAAGGTTTGATTGACTTCCCGCAAAGATTCCATTGCTTGTTTACGTTCAATCGCATAACGCAGAGAACGAACTAATGTTTCGACATTCACTTGTCGTTTCACCAGATAATCTTGCGCTCCTTGTCGAACAGCTTCGAGAGCAAGTTCATCATCATTAGTATTCGTTAAAACGACAATGGGAACACTCGGAGCCAATTGCAAAAGGGGCTGCATTGATTCTAGTCCCTGACTGTCAGGGAGAGTTAAATCGAGTAAGATCACATCATAGGCAAGGACTTGTTGAGCAGTGAGCAGATGGACGGCTTCAGTGAGTCGTTTGACATGAATGAGATTACAAGAGTCTAGCTTGGAACCTTTGAGCAATTCTTGCAGGAAGCGGGCTTCAGCCAAGCTATCTTCTATCAAAAGAATATTTACCGAACTTGCAGGCATCATTTCCTTGCTTTTCCCCTCATACGGCTCCGTGACATCCTCCCACACTGAATCGAAGATTACACTGTGGGCTTCCAAACCTCACAACTTGGATTTCCTGGTTTTCCCCTTGCGGGATTTCGACACTTGCCTAGACTGGTTTTTAACAGTCCCCGGTAGAACGTCTGCACAGGCAGTTTCCTTTCCCGTCTGTCCAACGGTACTAATGAGTTTAATTCCTCGATTTCTAATATTTTGACCTGCGGCTATATCGCGGTCTGTTTTGTATCCACAGTGAGGGCAATCATGGATTCTCACACTCAGGTCTTTTTTAACTTCACCACCACATTCAGGACACTCTTGGGAAGTTCCCCTTGCATCAACTTGGGCAAAGAACTTTCCACGTTTCCAACAAACATATTTGACGATAGTTCTAAACTGTCCAAATGCAGCATCAAGAGTATGTTTCTTGAACATACCTTTAGCCATTATTCGGTAATCCAAGTCTTCCATGAAGACCATATCACCTGTATCACAAA
>CAZNCM010000569.1:0-2772 GCA_964571155.1 uncultured Lyngbya sp.
AATGCAATAGCGATCGCCTAAAACCCGACCAATAAATTGCTCCATAACTGTTACCCTAAACTGATGGCTTGTCTGACTGCGAATCTAATCTAAAATCAGACTGCGGTATTACGACTTATTTCAGAAAGTTATTGACTTATGCACTTTTTTTTTCTACACTCCCATCAATCATGCAAACACAAGCCAACTCTGCCGCCCATTCCGAGAGATTCTTAAACCTTGGTTGACAAGAAAGGATATCTATAAACCGGATTAAGTAAGGGTAAATAAATTAAAGCCGCATTCCACAAGACTTTTCGGGCAAGTTTCCGTTCTTGGCGGGTCAAAATCTCGTGCTTTTCTAATAAATTCAATGCCCATAGGGAAGCCCAGATTTCATCTAGAAAAATCCATAAACGACCCATCCAAATCAATACACCCAAAAGCATTATTAAACAGGTGACTAAAGCACTAATAATCGGAACAACCAAAACGGCGATTTGAATTGAGAATAACTGACTGATCCCTTTCAAAAATAGGGGAATTAAAACCGGAAATTCTCGGGCAGGTGAGTAATATATGATTGGGGATTGTCTTAACAAAGAACTGAGTTTTTTCAGGGGTTCGGGTTGATAGACGTGGCCGACTTCATGGGCGGCAATAGCGACGGCAATAACGGAGCGAGAATAATAAATATCTTCGGATAAATTAATCCAATTTAACCCGGGAAGATAGGAGTTTTGCTGATTTGAATTGAAACAGATCAGAACATTTTTGATTTTACATTTTTTCAGAAGTGTTTGAGCAACTTCAGCACCCGTCATCTGAGACTGACTATCTTCAACCAGAATACGCTTCTGGCTTTTCAGCAATTGAGGCATCAGCCTGTCAACTATTTTGTCAAGGTATCTTCTAGAATCTTCGGTATTATATTTCCCGGAAACCGAAAAGTTAGACTCGCTCATTAGCGTCCCCAATCAATCTCTATTGTTCTTCATCTGTTTCGGAGACAATTCTCATTTTTATGAAAAAACGTCGTCATCGTGCGATGGGGTAAGCACAAGCCCTTCTGCGGAAATATCGCCGGATTAATCAACTCGTAAAAATACGGAGATGAGTTGAATTGAGGATACCAGTGAACCGAAAAAAATCCGTGAGTCTACTATTGGCTGTAGAAGTAAAGAAGTCTAAACTTGAAAGTATAATCTCGATTCTGAGTTTCAGAGATTGGCCGAAAACCATTCGCGCTTTTTTCATCAAAAACCCAGAAGTTTTTCTCAAATTAGACGTTTCAAGTGTTCAGCCCAATAGATGATTCTTGCTATCGCGTAACACTCTAACTCATCAAGCCTATGCCTTCTATAATCATTGAATTCCCTTTAACCCTACTGCGGGTGTTCTTAACCGTTTTGGTCTACTGCACCCCCATTTTAGGAATTTGGCTAGTTTCATCTCTAGTCGCCTTTACCAACGCTCCCCTGTGGCTGTCTCTACTGTCTGGAATTCTACTTTTTCCGCTCATTCCTCTGAGTTGGGAACTCCATTCCTCCCAACATTGGCGACAAAAATATCCTCAGAAAATCCCCATTCTAACTTGGGGCGATCGCTTAACTCTCAAAACCCTCGTTCTCAATTTAGCCTTCATTATTTGCTTACTCGCCACCTGTCCACAAAGCTCCTTTCTAGCATTATCCACACGGTGAGATTGGATGCTCGAAGGAAAACAACGGATCTGGTATAGAACAACTGCGACGGGGATTATTTGAAACCGCAAACGACTTAGAATGGCTGTATCTGGCATTTCGCAACAATCCCTTTGAAGAATACGACGATATTATTACGATTAAACCCCAACCCACCCGTCAGGAAAAACCTGCTTCTCAACAAAAGAAATGGCCGTGGGAAGGACAAACCATTCATCCCCTCGTTGCCAATATGCCAGCTAATGTAGAGTCTAGTATTGAATCTGTTGCTGAATATATTGCCCAACGAGAACCCGATCCGTTCCTACGAGTAAAAGCGTTACATGATTATGTTGTTGACCGTGTTGCTTATGATGTCGAGTCTTATCGAGCGGGTTTGTATCCTCCCCAAGATGCAGAAACCGTGTTTAAAACTCATAAAGCCGTTTGTGCGGGTTATGCCAAGCTACTTGCAGCTTTGGGTCAAGCCGTAGGTGAAAACATTGTTTATGTGGTGGGAGATTCTCGCTCTGAGGCTAGTGATTTGAGTGGTGAAGGTCATGCTTGGAATGCGGCTCAAATCCAGGGGAATTGGTATTTAATTGATGCAACTTGGGATAGTGGTTATATCAATGAATCTGGCTTTACCAAACAGTATGATACCAGCTATTTATTCCCACCTCCTCAAGTGATGAGTATTAGCCATTTTCCCGATGATCCGACTTGGCAACTGTTGGCCCAACCCCTGAGTCGGGGCGAATTTTTACGACAACCGATGCTTAGACCTCATTTTTTTGCCGAGGGGTTAACACTGGTTTCACCCACTCGCTCTCAAACTGATGTGGGGTTGAATGCCATAATTCAATTAAAAAATCCTACTCAACGTTGGATTATGACTCAAGCGGTTTCAGAGACAGGAGAATCATTTGATTGTGCTGAAACAACTCAACAAACCCCAATTTCTTGTGTTCTTCCATCAAGGGGAACTTATGAGGTTAAGTTATTTACAAATAATGAACGTTACGGTCGGTTTGACTATGTGGGAGCGCTGGAATTTAACAGAAAGTAGAATTGGGTTGTTTTTAAGTTAGTATTCTTTAGCGCTCAAAAG
>CAZNCM010000570.1:0-273 GCA_964571155.1 uncultured Lyngbya sp.
CTGTTAAAAGGTTCCAGGATTTATAAATGTCCTAACCTGAATGCGTAGTGCTATAGAACCTCAATTCCCGGATCGTAACTAAAAAGACACAAAGACATGGAGAAACTCCCTTGGTGTCCTTGTGTCTTGGTATTTTTTCTGTTGAAAAAAATTAACGGAAACTTTTCCCGTCTATCTCTTGAACCGTTTCCCCTTAATAATGGGTACCAATTTTGCGGTAATGAACGGCTGTTACCCCTTCAGAACTTAACACCTGACCGTTGGTAACGGTGG
>CAZNCM010000570.1:345-2758 GCA_964571155.1 uncultured Lyngbya sp.
GTTGTTTCACCTCACATTCGAGATAAGCCAACGCATCTTTTAACACCACACAACCGTTAGAGGCTTCCCCAATCTCCAACCCCGCAAACCGATCTTCTCCGGGTGCAAACCGCTTGATAAAATGCTTTCGGAGTTGTTTTCCTTCTTCTAAAATATTCAACACAAATTGATCGCCGCTATGGGTTAAAGACTCCAATGCCCGATCTTTCGCCACCGAAATGGTCAAACCGGGGGGGTTAAAGGTGGCTTGAGACACCCACGATGCCAACTTCTCGCCGACAAGACATCACACACAGCGAACCCACCAAACGTCCAACAGCCTGGGCGGTGCGATCTGCCCCCGAGTCGGTCACAGAAGATCGGGCGCTGCGAAGTTTTTGGGTGCGTCTGAGGGTTTGGGCGAAGTCAATGGCGGCTTCTTTACAGGTTTGTAGGGTGACATCGGTGGGTTTAAACTTGACACGGATGGGTTCAAACCCAAACTTATATCCGGCATCTTTTAGCTTACTTTCGAGGATATCAATTGCTTCTCCACTCCACCCAAAAGACCCAAAAACTCCCGCTAATTTATTAGTTGAAGCGGTGTTTAATATAATTCCTAATGCGGTTTGAATTTGGGTCGGGGCGTGACCGCCAAGCGTGGGTGAACCGATAATAAATCCATCACATTTTTCAATTGCCGCTTGAATTTCTGTGGCTTTGGTATATTCACAGTTAATTGATTCGACCGCAATACCTGCTTTCGTTAAACCTTTGGCGATCGCTTGGGCAATAGTTGCTGTATTTCCGTAAGCAGAAGCGTATAATAAAGCCACATTAAAATCTTGAGTTTTTTGTCGATTACTCCATTCTCGATACAGGTGAGTTAACTCACTCATGCCATAACGAACTAACGGCCCGTGACCTGTTGCATAGAATTTAATTTGGGGTAAATCTGCAATTTTATCGAGGGTTGAAAGCACTTGACGGGCTTGGGCAGCATGAAGACAATCATAATAAAAGCGTCGATCTTCGCTATAAATTGACCATCCTTCATCAAATATCTGATCGCCACAAACGTGCGCCCCAAAGAATTTATCGGTGTATAATATTTGGGTTTTGGGATCGTAGGTTAATAAGCCATCCGGCCAACGTGGGGTTTGGGCGGCGATAAATTGGAGTTGATGTCCGTTACCCAGATCGAGGGTTTCTTCTCCTTTAACCACCAACAAATTAATATTATCGTAGTCGCTGAGATATTCTTTTAACGCTAAGGCGGCGGGATTGGAACAAACAAAAGTCACTTGTGGGGCAAGTGTTAATAATGCTTTAATCGTCGCGCCTCGATTTGCATTAAAATGTCCTAAAATAATGTAGTTTAATTTCGACCAATTCAGCCGCATTTGCAAGGCTTCAATATAGTTGCGGGTGAAAGATTCTCCGGGCGGATCGATAATTGCAGTTTGTTCGGCTTGAATCAGATAACTATTGGCGCTGGTGCCTTTTTTTAAGGAATATTCAACCTCAAATTTCAGGCGATCCCAAGTGCGCGATCGCAGAACTTTTGTATCTTCTGCAATCAAGAGTGTTTGTACGTCACGGGGTTTTAAAAGTGTTGCTGTCATGTTAGATTAATTTGAATGAGTTGTAAATTACTTTAATCCAAAATTGCATCAATTAAAAACTGATTAATGGATTTCCGTTTAACTTCATGCCAATATTTTGTATCCACAATATCAAACTTAGCGCCAACTTGGGTTAAATCATCATCCAGTCCGGTCATAAATCGTCGAGTTGTCACATCATCTCCGACTTGAATAAAGGTAATTCCCAATTCTTCGGCATAATCCATTTTGTGGGAAGATTTGATAATTAATTGTTGCAGATCTCCAATGCCATCAATGCCATGTTTATCTAGAACAACAATAATAATCTCACCTTTCGGCTTGGTTTGATGATTTTCTTTGCGCTCGAAATAATGATTGAGAATATCGGCAACTGCTTCAACTACATTAATGTCAATGATATTGGTGACACAAGAACGGTTATTTTCTTGTAAGAGATCGGCAAATCGACTCACGGTCGCTTTCTGATATTTTTTTAAATAACTCATAAATCGTTAAGCCATCGGGATCAAATTCCTGACATTTCTTTGCTAAATCAATTAAAGAAGCTTGAGCATCTATCCATTCATTAAACCAAGGATGCTGTTGATCGCGGCTGACCCCACTGCGAGCGATAACAATTGTGTAACTACGGTCTTTCAATAAATCGGTAGACATGGAATTGCACCTCGTAAAAATAGGGAAATGGCTTAGACGTGAATGATTAGGCGTTCTCTGGAGATTCCTATTCCTCTGATTTTATCAACGTCGCTGCCTAAAAAAAGTAAAAAAATAGGCATTTCTTGAGTTCCTTTTTATCGCTCTCCCGC
>CAZNCM010000571.1:0-2731 GCA_964571155.1 uncultured Lyngbya sp.
TTCAAAAATGAGGGGATCATTAATTTCATAGTAAACGCTAACCCCAACGGGTTGACGCGACAAAATCCCCGCTTGAGTGAGAATTTTGAGATGTTTTGAGAGGTTAGCTTGTCCTAAACCCGTGGCTTCGGAAATCTCGGTAACATTCATCGCTCTAGATCTCAAACAGTTTAAGATTTGCAGGCGACTGACTTCAGAAAGCAGTTTAAAATATTCAGCGACGGGTATCAGAGCCGAGGAAGAAGCAGTATTCTGCACTGGGGAAAACTGTATTTTGAAATTTGACTATCTTCATACTATGTTACACCTTTTCGGTTTCACAAAAAAATAGCTGTTCCTTTTTTTCAGTACAGCTATCCCAACCCAGTCTATATGTCAAAAGTAAATCTCTTTTAATGAGTATTTATCAGTGAAATGTTATTTAGCTTTCAGATTCTTCTGAATCATCGTCTTCGTCTGCTTCTAAGTTATCGGGATCAACATAGTAGCAAACCGCATCATCTAAACAAATCAGCGCCCAGCCTGAATCATCAATACTCTTGAGCTGGTAAGCGGCTTGCTGTACAAAAAAACCTTTATGGTTACGGGTTTCTGCTTTAACGTGGACTTGATTATCGATAGTCATAGCTTTCACAACTCCTTGCTTTATCAAAAATTACTGTCAACCGTGAATCAAGATTGTTAATGTCTGAAGTTCCCAAATCTTATCATTGGTTGGCTGATTTTTGGATAAATTTATGTTATTAATTGTTACAAAATCTAAACAACCCCACATTATCCTTAAACTCTCAATCATCTTTCAACCCTCGTCTTGTCAAGCTTATAACTCTGATCGATTGACATCAATTTTGCCCTAAAATTCAGGGTACTCCTCAAGGCGATAAAAGGTAAATATACTTACTTCAAATTTTTAAACTTCTAGTAACCATTTTTGAACGCGAACCAGGCTTTTCCACTCGGGTTTTCGAGTCAAACCGTCATCAAAATTTTTCTTGACTTCATCGAGCCATTCTGAGTCCGCCATAATCATTTGTTGGGCGACTTCAATATGAGGACGAACACCTTTTTTCTCGAGATCAAGCATCGCCACCGCTAAGTTAATCCGAGCTTGAGGATCATGGGGGTTGAGTTTAACGGCTGACTTCGCCGCTTTATAGGCAGAGGAGGGTTTATTGGTGAGTAAATATAACCAAGCTAGACTGGTCAAAGCATTACTATTTTTGGGAGCGCGATCACAAACTTCCTGAAAGATCGGAATAATAGTTTGAGGATCTTCTCCAGCTTGATAACGGTCAAAACCTTCTTTAAAGAGTTCTTCAGGAGTTTTCATAAGATCAAACCGACAAAAATCTTGCACACAATCATCATTAATCAGTTCAGCCAAGTTAGAGAACGATAGGCAAAAGGCAAGTATCAGGCTGATGTGATCTTGCCAATTACCTATCGTCACTCAAACAGTGCAGTTCTCAGAAGTTGCAAACAAAAGTTTACAATTGGGAAGGTTTGGGGAATTTTCCAACTGTTCTAAGTTGCAAAGGATTTTCCACAGCCACAAGTTTGAGCAGCATTCGGATTAGTAAATTGGAATCCTCCACCAATTAAAGCCTCGCTATAGTCAAGCACTAAGCCATAGATGTAGAGAATGCTCTTGCGATCGCAAACGACTTTGAACCCATCATAATCAAAGATATCATCATCATCTCGAATAGTGCTAACATCACAGAAGTCCATCACATAAGACATTCCAGAACATCCTCCTTGACGGACACCGACGCGCAAGCAAAGATCTTTATCTTGCTTTTCTCGGAGCATGAGAACTTGCTTGACCGCAGTATCGGTCATTTGAATTCCTTGAGTTTGAGACTGAGCGGTTTGTGTCATGGATTGTCCCGACTCCTTAATTTACAGTGGTCATTCTTCTCTATATGCTTGTATTTTACCAATTCTTTAAGAAGCCGAGCATAATGAAGTCAAAAGTTGTGAGGTCGTGAGGTTGTCAGGGTTTTCTCTGTCCCGAACTCCTCCCTTACCTCCAGAATCGCGATCACACCGGATCACCGAAAGGCGTATCAGATGTTAAACTATTTGAATTATGCGGGTCAGACTCACTCGCTCTCAATCAAACCAATGGTTGTCTGTTGACCAGCAGAGCTAAAAAAACAACAAAATTAAATCTAGAAATCATTCTGAGGTCTAGAAGTTTGTAGAAGTCAAACTCAACTTCTTGGGAACTCAGTCTTAGCGGGGATTACATTGATCGCTCATCCGAGTGGAGTCAACCGGGTAAAAATCCAAAATCTCCAAACCAGCATCAGGCTTGTCAATGAGAGTGTCAGAGCCTAAGCTTACAATAAATGTTAAAAGTGTGACTTGGCGGAACCCTTCCTGATTCGGAAGCCCCCAAATATTAATATTGCCAATGGGAACATTGTATTAGATGGCACGTCTCAATCTCACAACTCTACGTCGGCTGCAAAACTTACCTCAAATTCCTAGTGTGTGGGAAGGTGATCGCCGTTCGGTGTCTTCGGAGTCCAGTTCTAAGCTCGAAGGAGAGGACTCAGGCAGTAGCGAATGTATTATTTGGGTCGATGGCTCTCAAGGAATGGTACGAGCGATGGATATGGTCGGTTCTAATTTGGGGCCGGAAGCAACCGTGCGAACCTTACTGCGAGCCATGGAACATCCTCAAAGCCCGACTCCTGCGGCTCGTCCTCAAAAAATTGTGGTC
>CAZNCM010000572.1:0-2729 GCA_964571155.1 uncultured Lyngbya sp.
AGTATCGGTATCGAATGTTTGAAAATGCGGGTCATTGGTTCCCAGGGAGTAAGGGAAACCGTTGTACGGACTGTGGAGACTGTTTACCTCGTTGTCCAGAAAAGTTGGATATTCCGACGTTACTTCGGGATACTCATCACCGTTTAAAGGGGAAAGAAGGGCGACGGCTATGGGAATAAAAAGGAGAGGATTGGGATATGTTTCAACCTGTATGTGAACTGACTCAAGTTAAAAGTTATCCAACTGTTATTGCAACGAATGGGGATGAAGCTGATATTTATTATCCCGATTTATCCCTATTGAAAAACCAGGCTTTTAAATTTCCGATTGCTTTATTTTTACAGGGATTTGAGGTTGATAAATCATATTATACTCTATTTTCTCGGTTTATTGCCAGCGCAGGATTTGTGGTTGTTGTTCCCAATCATACTCCGCCGGATCGAACCTATCTCGCCCCTGAACTCACACAAATTCAAGCTATTTTAGATTATTTTAAAAGTAATCCGTTTCAAGAAACGGCTGAAATGCTAGACTATTTAGATCGGGAAAAATTAGTCTTATTAGGTCATTCTTGCGGTGGAATTACGGGTTTAGAGGCGATTCGTTATTCCCAAACTGTGGAGGGGATTTCCCAGAAAGAATATATTCGACCTCCTGAGTTAGTTGGAGGGGTGTTTTATGGAACAAATATGTTGAGAAAAGAAGCCGGATCGCTAACAATTCAAAACTCTGGAATTCCGATAGCTTTAATCGCTGGAGAACTCGATAGTATTGTTTCACCCAAATTAACCCAAATAACCTATGAAAATCTAGCGGATAGTCCGAAGGCTTTGATTACAGTCAAAGGGATAAATCATTATGGAATAACTGATGTTTCTCAGCCTCAAGATGGGCCAGAAGAAGAAAATAAACCTCAAATTCAACAAACAGAATCCGTTAAAATTATTGCAGAGTGGAGTGCATTGTTTTTACAGGCTTATGTTCTAAAACTGCAAGCTTCTTTAGATTGTTTATTGCAGTATCACAACTTTTCCAACGAACAAGTGAGTGTAGTTTGTGAGGGATAATTATTTGATCTTGTACTCAAATCACTTCCAAACTGTTCGGTTTTGATCAAAAAGGGAGCAAAATTGCAGTATAATATCTCCTACATTTGAATAAACAATAATTGTTACCTTGGATAAAAATACAATCAAAATCGGATCATTAGAATGGTTTTATCGGGAAGCCAAACCCGAAAAGACCGAGAAGCCTCCTGTTTTACTCTTACATGGGTTAGTGTCTCAGAGTTACAGTTGGGTCGTATTGATGGAAGAATTAGCCGCGAAAGGCTATCGGGCGATCGCACCAGACTGGATCGGGGCGGGGTTTTCTTCTAAAGCTGATAAACGGGATTTTGCTTATACTCCTGATGCGTTTTTTAAGGCATTATCGGAGTTTATTGAAGCTTTAGAATTGACTAAATTTCATCTAGTTGTACAAGGTTTTTTAGGTTCAGTTGGTTTACAATATGCGTTGCAAAATCCAGATAAAATAGATCGTTTAATTGTTCTGAATACGCCCGTTTCTCCTGCGGCTAAACTTCCCTGGAAAATCAAACAAATGGGTTTACCCTTTATTGGGGATATGATGACACAAGATCCGCTACTTGTTGATCGAACCTTAGAAGGGGGAAGCGGTTATGTGATCGAAGATAAAGATTTAGATGTTTATCGCAGTCCGTTTTTAAAAAGTTCGGCTTCCGGGCGATCGCTGTTGGCGACGATTAAAAATTTAAAGCTGAAAGAAGCGATGGCGGAAATTTCAACGGGGTTTAAAACGTGGGAAAATCCGACTCAAATTATTTGGGGAGTCGCCGATCCTTGGTTGGCTGTGGAACAAGCGGAAGAATTTGCAAAGTTGGTCAGAGGTTCGGAGTTGGTGAAGTTAGAAAAAGCTGGACATTATCCCCAAGATCATTGGCCACAAGAAATTAGCGAGTCGTTGTTATTGTTTTTGAGAAAACAAGCCGTTTAAATTTTTACCTAAATCCCCCTTTTATCTCCCTAAACTCCCCTAAATCTTCCGCCCCCGTGACCCCCAATAATGGGGGTAGAAGGAGGAGTTTAAGCACAGTTATCTTCTCTTATTCCCCCCTTTCAAAGACAGTAGGGGGGATAATTTTAAGGAAAATTTAGGGGGATAAATCATCTAATTTACCAAATTAACTCGCCTTAACAATAGCAACGGAATGATCAAAGGCGATCGCATTTCCGTAGGGGCTGAAATTCGCCCAAAGGGGAGAAAAAAAACGATTGTGAAGTTGAATAACCTGATCTAAATTTGTCACCAGTTCAACGTGATCATAGCCCTGTGCTGCTTTACGCCATGCGGTTAGGGTGAAATTTGTACTTCCTTTAAACGCGATCAAACCATCAATTAAAATTAACTTTTGATGGGGAACAGTTGCCCAATTTTTAGCATCATAAACAGTTTTTAGTTGCAAATTGGGGGATTCCTGGCTATAGTTTTGGAGTTCATCCCGCAGCCAAAGCTGATCGGATGTCAGGGCGATAATTCCCCGAACGGGTATTTTTTGAGCCAGCAATTTCAACGTTAATAAAAAGTCTCGACTGATGCCAAAACTATTAATATGAACAAAAGATTGGGCTTGGTTGAGACTGTCTAAAAGAGCGCGAACGGGCGGATATAGCGCTACGCGCTATGGTTAGGACAAAAGTATGATAAGA
>CAZNCM010000573.1:0-2719 GCA_964571155.1 uncultured Lyngbya sp.
AGTTGGTTCCGCGTAAAACCGCCCCGCTGAGGTTCGCTTCTTCTAAATCTGCTTGGGATAAATCGGCTCCAGAAAGATTGGTATTTCTCAAGTCTGCTTGTAATAAAACAGCTTGACACAGGTTAACTCCTCGCAAGTCAGCCCCTCGTAAATCGACTCCTGTTAGATCTAAGGCACCACAACTGACACCCGTTAAAAAGGCTCCGGCAAAACTAGCTCTATAGACATCCGCATCGAGCAAAATTGCACCCCTCAAATCAGCATTTCGTAAATCTGCCTCAATTAAATTAGCACCGGTTAAGTCAGCCCCTCGTAAATTAGCGCGTAACTTTGCTCTTTGTAAATTGGCTCCTGATAAACTCGCACCTGTTAAATTGGCTTGAGACAAATCGGCATTGCTTAAGTCTGCGCCCGATAAGTCTGCACCCGCAAGGTAAGCATAAGTCAGTTCTTTCAGTTTTCCCCGTCGAATCGCACTTAGGTCAAGATTCATAACATTTCAATCTACATTCAATAAAGAGTTCAGAAGTTCAAGGAGTTTGAGAAGTTCGAGAAGTTCAGAAGTTCTAAACTCTTTATTCTTGTCACTCCTAAACTTCTTAATTGATCAAACCTCAACTATTTGATTTAATCTGATCTAAAGGAGAGCTGTCCTCTAACCAGACATTGGGGAGTTGAGCCGGTCGATCCGGTAACTGCATTAAACCAATTTCTGAGAGTCGAACTATGGTACTGAGTGACTCGACTAACTGCTAAATAGTTGGCATTTTTCCAACGCTTCAGACAAACTCAACGCCGGACGATTTCCCCGAGGTTGGGTTAATTCCTGAAAATAAGAAACTAATCCTAAAATTCGCGCTTTAATATTAATTTCTTCCCCCTGTTGACCATCGGGTTTACCGCTACCATCCCAATGTTCGAGTTGATGAAAGACCACATTTTTGATAATCTCAATTTCCGGCATGGCTTCTAACAGTCTACCTCCGATCACCGCTCGTTCTTTCCACAAAGCCCGAGTCGCATCATCCATTTCCTCTGGAGTGTGGGTAAAAACTTCCTGGGGAGCCGAAGCTAAACCAATGCGATACAGTAACCCAGCAAGACGTAAACGCCTTAACTTCACCGTGGGTAAATCCAAAATTTGACCTATGGTTTCGCACAAAGCGGAGACTTGCAGGGAAGCAAAGGGGTTATCTTTGTCTCGTTCATCGACTCGTTGAGCCATGCGGAGAAAAGCTTGTAATTTATTGGCATTAATATTACGGCTAACGCGCTTGGCTTGACCTTCAAGTTCTCGCAGTTCCCGGGCTTGGCGGTTGACGGCGATCAGTTCTTGCTGGGAGGTTTGCAAATAAGTCACTATCCGGGAAACCACCCCCGTCAAGTCTGGAACCGCCGGACAGGTGGTTTTGAGAATATCTTGGTGCTGCTGCTGGAGTCGGCCAGCCAACTCCCGGTTGTAGGGCCCGATGCGCTCGATTAAGATTTCCGCCGACTTGTGAACCAATTCACAGTCAAAGGTCCACAACCCGTAAAATTTCCGCTCGGAGTCGTCCTTTGGTTTTCCCTGGGGAAGATATTCTTCTTCTGAGAGTTCGTGACACAACACCATCGCCGTATAACCCGGTGCCAGAATGATCAAATTCCATTCTTCGACCAAGCTATCGTTATCTTCCAAGTTGATCAAAGAGACGTTTTCCAACTGTCCCGTGCGATGGTTAATAAACCCGCTGTCCGGTTTGGCAGCGATCGCCACATGACGACAACACGGAGCAATATCATAATAGCGTTCAGCTTCTTGTAGATACCACTTTCCTTCTTGAAATGTAACTAAAACAAGGGGTTGTTGGCTGGGTTCAGGAGTCGGGGTTTGTAAAATGTGGTCTTCTAAAGCATGACACAATGCCACTAAGGTGTTTTTATAGTAAACTCCAAAGCTGGAAGGCAGTTGACCATTGGGCTGTGCCGTTTTGAGTTGATGTAATGTGGATTCTGGATTCATATCGACAGGCAATCCTGACTGTTCTTTAAATCTTAACTTAAACTATGGAAAGCCCGACATCTCAAATGGTTATGCTCCGTTGTTGGAGGAGATCCATTCAGGGTAGGCATAGATCCTTAACCTAAAATTGATCCCAGATTGTCAGATCGGGTTTTATAGATCGGCAATCTGATCAAGTTCAGACTTGACTGCAAAATTGTGCAATAGTGAACGGCTAAAATACTATCTTAAGCTGGTTTGAGCAGATCATTGCACAAAAAACACGACGATCAGATGAGATTGCCGTGTCTTTGGGGGGTTGTTTTTCGGGGGGTTCCCGGATTAAAGATTCACCCACTGAAGTCAACCCTAAGCCATGACAGATTGTTCAGGTCGAGCAAAAATCATCCGTCCTGCCGAAGTTTGTAAAGAACTGGTGACAATAACTCTCACCTGATCACCAACATAATCACTTCCGGCTTCTACAACAACCATTGTGCCATCTTCTAGGTAGCCAATGCCTTGGGAGGGTTCTTTTCCTTCTTTACGAATTTTTAAGTCTAGACCATCTCCGGGTAAGTAGTTGGGGCGTAACGCTTGAGTTAAGTCGTTAATATTCAAGACCGAAATTTGCTGTACAGTTGCCACTTGAGACAAGTTATAGTCATTGGTGAGCAAGGTAGCATTGATATCTAGAGCCAGTCGCACCAATTTAGCATCAACAGTTTGTACGTCTTC
>CAZNCM010000574.1:0-603 GCA_964571155.1 uncultured Lyngbya sp.
TCGAGCGCTTTGTATGACTGTACTGATCTAAAAAATATTAAGCAAACCCGTCAAAAAATCACGGGCGACGTTGCACCAGCCCAACGGTTATTTTCAGAAGAAGAAAGAAGCCAACAGCCTTCTGCATTCTCAGTTATTAGAGCCATTACGAATACATTTAAAAGCGATGAAGATGAACATTTAGGACTCTACGGAGCGCTAGGCTACGATTTAGTCTTTCAGTTTGAGCCAATCCCTCAAAAAATCAAGCGTCCCGACGATCAGCAAGACTTAGTGCTATATTTGCCGGATGAATTGATTGTCGTAGACTAACAGTTCAACCGACGGACTTCCTCGAACGGGCGAGGTGATCGATTATCGAGGAAAACGTCAGCCCTTAACTCAAGTTGCTGATCATGCAGAGGGTGAATATGCGGACTTAGTAAAAACCGCCTTTGATTATTTCCGCAGAGGAGATTTGTTTGAAGTAGTTCCCTCTCAAAGCTTCTTTGAAAGCTGCCAAACCGCTCCGAGCGAACTGTTTCAAACCCTGCAAAACATCAACCCCAGTCCCTACGGATTTATATTCAATTTAGGAGGCGAATATTTAATCGGGGCTTCCCC
>CAZNCM010000574.1:613-2704 GCA_964571155.1 uncultured Lyngbya sp.
ATGTTTGTGCGGGTAGATGGGCGACGGGTGGAAACCTGCCCAATTAGTGGCACCATTGAACGGGGAGATGATGCGATCGAAGATGCGACTCAAATTCGGCATTTGCTGAACTCGCTCAAAGATGAAACCGAGTTAACCATGTGTACCGATGTTGATCGCAACGATAAGTCACGAGTTTGTAAACCCGGATCAGTTCAGGTAATTGGTCGGCGTCAGGTGGAAATGTACAGCCATTTGATCCATACCGTTGACCACGTAGAAGGGGTTTTAGAAGACCAATACGATGCCCTAGACGCCTTTTTAACCCACACCTGGGCGGTAACGGTAACAGGTGCGCCCAAACGAGCCGCGATCGCCTTTATTGAACAGCATGAACGCAGCGCCCGACGGTGGTATGGGGGAGCAGTCGGCTATTTCAACTTTAATGGCAACCTCAATACAGGCTTAGTCTTGAGAACCATTCGCCTCAAGGACTCAGTTGCAGAAGTCCGCGTCGGAGCAACGGTACTTCATAGCTCAGTCCCAGAAGCAGAAGCCAAAGAAACACTCACCAAAGCGGCTGCAATGCTGCAAGCGTTAAAACAAACTCAGCGCGACAAACTCAGTTCCAGCGAGTTGAAATCCCCCGCCCAGACAACTCAGCGTCACCGCCCTAAAGTATTGATCGTTGATTATGAAGCCTCTTTTGTTCATACATTAGCAAACTATATTCGTTACTGCGGTGCTGAGGTTGTCACCCGACGTCACGGCTTTCCGGTAGATGTTCTCGATCAAGAGCAACCCAATTTAGTTGTGCTTTCGCCTGGGCCTGGGTGTCCTGCCGACTTTGGCGTAAGCAATATGGTGAATGCTTGTGTTGAGCGCCATATTCCTCTGTTTGGAGTCTGTTTGGGGTTACAGGGTATTGTCGAAGCCTTTGGCGGTACCTTGGGGGTTTTAGACTATCCGCAGCACGGCATTTCTTCGCAAATTACAGTCGTAGATTCAGATTCGGTTCTGTTTAAAGAACTGCCTTCCACCTTTGAGGCGGGACGATACCACTCACTCCACGCCTTAACCAAAGCAATGCCTGCTGAACTCAAAGTAACAGCATTTTCCTCCGATCAGGTGATTATGGCGATCGAACATCGAGATCTGCCGATCACTGCGGTTCAGTTTCATCCCGAGTCACTGATGACGATGACAGGTAGCGCAGGTTTGAAGATGATTCAAAACGTCGTTGATGCTTATGGTTCAATATCAGGTGATAGCCAGACTACTCAAGTCGAGAATTCCCGAGAAGAAGTTGAAAACAGCTTTGTTGAGGCATTTGTTCGCTGAGGTTTTTGGGGTCAATGCTCAGTTTTTTGACCTCAAATCGATACCGGGAAATTAGAACAAGTAGACTTATGAAGATTCGTCGTTTGACAGAACTAAATACGGGTTATGAGATTGCGCCCCAACACTCAATTCCAGACAATATTCTCGAAAAGATTATTTGGCAAAAAGAAGATGAAGTCTTGCAAATGAAGCAGGCGATGTCATCTTTAGAATCGGGTTCTGATTATGAAACATTGTTAAAGCCTTCTTCTGCTTTTAGCAAAGGGAGAGATTTTGCCAAAGCTTTGAAGCAAGGATCTCCGGCGCTAATTGCCGAAGTGAAAAAGGCTAGCCCGAGTAAAGGTATTATTTGCCCGAATTTTGACCCGGTGAAAATTGCCCAAGCTTACGAACAAGGCGGCGCCGCTTGTTTGTCGGTTCTCACGGATGAAACCTTTTTTCAAGGCAGTTTTGAGAACTTACAACGGGTCAGAGATAGCGTATCGCTTCCCCTGCTGTGCAAAGAGTTTATCATCGACCCCTGCCAGGTGTTGATGGCGCGATCGGCAGGTGCGGATGCGGTGCTGTTAATTGCTGCGGTGTTGAGTGATGCTGACTTGAGTGCATTATCGATTTTAGCCGATCGCTTGGGAATGGATTCTCTGGTTGAAGTTCATACTTTAGCCGAGTTAGACCGGGTGTTAGCACTTCCCGAGACGGGTAAAAGTATTCGTTTAGTTGGCATTAACAACCGCAATTTAGAAGATTTTTCTGTCGATTTACAAACTACCA
>CAZNCM010000575.1:0-2696 GCA_964571155.1 uncultured Lyngbya sp.
TGAGGAGGAGGTTCTGCTCGCTCAACCCACAGATAACATTTTACAACTGAGGAGAAGAATATGAAAATTTTATCGATTCCCGCTTGGTTAACTGTTATTCTTCATGCCGTTTGTTTATATTCTAGTCCGATGTCTCAGCCGTTTAGTCAATATTTCATCTGTTTCGCGAACAATAGAAATAATGTACCGCCTGAAGTCAAAGATGGAGGTTCTCGATTTTATCAACCTCAAAAAAATTTCGATATCGATACAGATTTTATGAGAATTTAAACGGCTCTTACTCAAGGTGCATTAGATTTAGAAATCAGTCATAAAATCACTAAGTCAACTGTCTGATGCACCCTATAAATTCGTCGAAACTCTTGTTAAGTGTTAAGAATATTCTTTGGTGTTGTGCAGCATACACGAAAACCAATATTGTTACTGCGAGTTTTGTGCAGAATGTGGCTGTAGCGGGAGGCAGAACGGCTATTCCTAGAATGATTATCCCACGAGCCGCCGCGCAACGCTTGGTCAGTATTTGTACGATTTTTCTCTATCCAGGCACTACCATCTGTGGGTGCTTCTTCATAGCTATCGTGATAATCATCTTCGCACCATTCCCAAACGTTCCCGTGCAGATCATGGAGTCCCCATTCATTTGCGGGAAAACTTCCCACTTCTGTTGTTTTTTGTCGATATTCTCCTTTGAGACTATTATTATAGGTGAAGTTTCCGCGATAATTGGCGAGGTCAGTTGTTATGGTTTCTCCAAAGTGAAATGGGGTTTTCGTTCCAGCACGACAAGCATATTCCCATTGGGCTTCACTAGGTAATTTATATTCTCGTCCGGTATTGTGTGATAATCTTTTACAAAACTCAGTCGCATCGTTCCAACTAACTTGCTCAACAGGGCGGTTATCTCCTTTAAACTCAGACGGTTCTGGGTTCAACTCCTGTTCTATTTGGGGATAATTGCTTACAACCCGCCACTGTGCCTGAGTAACAGGGTAGCATCCCATCAAAAACTGCTGAACTCTTACCCAATGTTGGGGGCGTTCGTTATCGCGGCTTTCGGGTTCATCTTCGGGTGCGCCCATCAGAAACTCTCCTGCGGGGATGAGCATTAATGTCAGCGTTACACCGTCTGCAAGATGTTCGTGGAAACACTTATTCTTCCGTTTGTAGCGATAGATATTGAGAGGGTTAATTAATTCAGCCATAGTGAGTCTGCTTCATTATTATAGAGTCGTTTAAGACGATGGCTCCGAGCCTAATCTAACATAACTTGAATCCGGGTTGAGCCAATTTCTGAGTGAATGCAGTCTCCCTATTTTGTGCGAACTTGCCGTCGCCGCGAACATTTTCATCCTCAAACGATATTCTCAACTGCATAAGCTAAAATGCTTGGATATAGGTTCTCTTAGAAAATCTCGAATTCAACCCGGATGGGCTTTTCGTGGCGGAACTCTGTCGGGTTGATTTAAGTGATTATTGCGGTTGAGGTTTGAACCCTTGAGCGGTAATGAAGTAATTTCTGATTGTTTGAAAGCGACATTTTACCCGTGTCATGTTGGGATTCAAGATCGCATAAATTTGGGCAAAAGATTTTGGGTAAAGTTGTATTCATTGGAGGGGAAGTTTGATGTCAGTTAATGAGTTATTTAATCAGGCAATTCAACGGGTAGTTTATATGCCCCGAAATAGACAGCTTTGCGATCGCGTCCAAAAACTCGGATTGAATATTGTCAACGTGATGTGGGAAGATACCGCACGCACACCCGGTTCAGTTTGGGGTGCAAATATCACTGACATGACCCTTCAAGTTCGCTATCTAGTGCAACCGCAGCGCAAAGAACTTTTACCCGTTATTCGCTATCCCAATTTTACAGATCGAACGGGCGATGTTCCCTTAGATCTCGTCAAAATTAAAGTGGGCAATGAAAAAGGGGAACAACTGCGGGTCATAACATTGCGAGAATACCTAACTAATTTACAGCAATACATCAGTAATATTGACACATTTAACCCCGATAACCAACCTCTACTCACCCCCAAAGATACCCATGTCTTAGTTAGCGCACAAGCTTGTTTTCTCCCCATTCCTCAACAGGGTAAGTGCAGTTTCAATCCCGTTTTATTTAACTATCAATCCCGCCCAGAAAGCCCTGCTGTTCTGGCAATTTTAATTTCGACCGAAGGCAGTAGCGCCACCATTATTAATAATGCTCAAGACTTGGCTGAATGGGGACAAAATCTTTATTTCAACAACAAGGGTCAGAAAACTTGTTTAACCGGAGAACGTTTGAGCGACTACCGAGAAAATCTGGCTGTAGAAATGGCAACTCAACGGGGAATTTCGGTAGAAGAAGCCCGCTCTCAAGTGACCGTTTCCCAAGACGTTAATATGGTAATGATTGTTCAAGTGCCACTCAAACACAAGGAACTTGAATATTTTTCGACAACAGAGATGTTAACGCTTAACTGTTGTCTAGAAATAGATTGTAGCGATGTTGAAGATGCGGTGATTGGACACGGTGAAGATGAAGGGGAACATTTAGAATTGGGGGGTTACAAACTCGAACGGGATGAACGCTATCCTATTCGTGTAACCGTACAGTTTTATAAGGCTACCAGTAACGGTATTGTTGATGATGAAGATTTAGAAAATATTCGCCAATGTATTGAAGCGGCTTACAATAGTGCCGATTATATTG
>CAZNCM010000576.1:0-2660 GCA_964571155.1 uncultured Lyngbya sp.
ATCAATTGTAGTGATCATGGGATGATTAACAGTTCCATCTAATAGTGGCTCACTTGTACCCATGACTGTTGGAATACTAATAGTTCCATCTAATAGTGGATGAATTGTACCCATTGTTAAGTCACCAACAATTAGACTCGTATCAATAGCCATCGGATCACTAACTATCATCTCGTCGAACACAGGCTCATTAATGGGAGTGATAACAGTCGCATCTAATAACGGATTAGGAGCGATAATCGTCTCACCAGTTAAGGGATCAACAACGCCTTCTGGGTTAATTTGAAAGTGAGTATCAACTACAGTATTAACTTGCTCGACTGTATCATTGACAAAGGGATCAACTCCATCAATCACTTGATCAATTCTGGAGTCTGTATATCCATTCAAACCTTCATCAAGAATATGACTGACTTGATCCATCATGGCATCGATTCTATTATTTAGACTGTCCATGATTTGATTCAAGTTTGAATGAATATTTTCAATCAAAAGACTACTATCCAAAGAGTCAATTGATTCGGAAGGTGATAAAACATTTTGATTCGGAAGTACAGAAGTTAAAAATGTAGTTTCCATAGTTATGTCTCAATTGTATTATTAACGGAAATCCGGGTTTAGTCTTTTTAGAAATTAAGTAAAAATTCGGAATGGGGTGATTTCTAAAAAGCTTTTTGTTTACATTCACATCTTAGTTCTAAACCCAAGATAGAGACATCAGCTAATACGCTAAGATTTTTCTAAGCTAAATTGCTAGGCTTTGATTGACGCTAGTCTAGAATATAGCAATCTAAAATCTATCTATTCTTCGTGACCATTTTGTTCCGGTTCATCACCCCCCTTAATGGGAAAACTGAGAGACAATTGCTGGGGAAGCTTATCGACCTGAAAATATTGGTGAAACTTTTTCGTCACTTGTAACCAATAAGAGCGAGTATCTTTTTGTTTCCGTTTGTGAATAAATCCTAATTCTACTAATTCGTGAACCTGTTGATAAGCCCCTGAACCTCGCAGATCAACGAGATCCGTTTGAGCAATTCCACCATTGAGGGCGATCGCCGCCAAAGTTCTTAAGGCGCCAACTCCTAACTCCGGTTGGATCAAAGTCTCGACTAAATCTGCATAGGTTTGACGTAACTGTAGAGCATAATATCCCTTCTTCATTTCTAACACTTCTAAGGCACTTTCTCGATGAGCATAATCAGACATGAGTTGAATTAAAGCGTCTTCGACTTCCCCGCGATCGCATTGAATCAGTTCCGCCATATCACTTAAGGAAACGGGTTCTCCCTTCAGATATAAAATAGCTTCGACTTTGGCTAATATACTCATTTAATCAACAAAAAAAATCCAACACTCAAAACGAATCGCTATTGTCATCTATGAAACCGTAATCATTAATCCAGTTAAAACCCCTAAAAATTTTCACCGCTAATTATTCTCGCTGTCTGGCTAACTTTCTTTCCCGAATGGCTTCTAAATGTTGTTTCAGTAATATAAGCTGTTCGCCCTTGTTCTGTTGTCCATACAATTCACTCGCATTGAGCAAATTCACAACACTATCATCATCTTGACGCAAATTTGCATAAGCGAGTCCGCGATTGTGATAAGCTTCAGCCAGAGTAGAAACTTGTTGAATCGCTCGACTAAAGTAATCAATTGCTTTGCGATAATTTTTTTGCTGATAGGCGTTATAGCCCTGCTGAAACTGAACTGCTGCTTCAGTTCCCTCGTCCGAGTCCGGGAGTGTTGCAGGTAATGGAATCGCTTGTTCAAATAAAATTGAAAGACTACCTGCACCCCAGTAGGCATAAATCATCGCACCAATTCCCACCCCCGCAACAACAATCACCAATGTCAACCAGGTTAGAAAGCTTGCTATCTCCATAGGGCAGGAATCTCAGGTTAATTAACGAGTCAACTCAAAGATGATAGCATTTTCGCTCAGAAGTTCAGAAATCAGCGATCGAGAGAGTCAACCGTAACCGTTAACAAAACAGAGATTATTGATCAATACTCCTGACGGTGACGATCAAAGCCTATCTTCGGTGAGTTCTGACCATTTACTGCAAAATGACCCATAATAAGACAAAATAGGACAAAGAGGAATTGGATATGATAGTAAGATCTATCCACTAAACCTTGATTCGTGTGAGGAGAGAGAGTAATGTCAGAACGATCACTGAAGGCTTGGCTGTGGAGTCCGGCTGTTTTAGGCGCAAGTTTGATCGCGTCATCCCCTGTATTTGCGGAAATCTCTGTTACCCCAGAAGCAGAATCAAAACGATTAGAAATCGCCACAGATGCTTCTCGATTTCCCACAACCTATGTTGAACCCACAAGATCACAACCCTCGGAACAGTTAGCTCAAGTTCCGGTTAATCCCCATAGTGGTGGTGTTGGTTCGCCGCAAAACATCAGTCAAGTTCAGTTGTCTGATTTGGACACTTCCCTCGATGGTGCTGAGGCTGATTCTTCCCAACAGCTTAATGATTATTTTCGAGAGGGTCGAGGTTCCCAGAAAAAACAGCAAGTCACCTCGGTTTCCCAACTGTCAGACGTTCAACCGACAGACTGGGCTTTTCAGGCGTTACAGTCTTTAGTCGAACGCTATGGTTGTATTGCCGGATATCCAGACGGAACCTATAAAGGAAACCGGG
>CAZNCM010000577.1:0-221 GCA_964571155.1 uncultured Lyngbya sp.
CGCTGGCCCTGCTTTAGCAGTCACAGGATTTGTATTAGCAGGTGAAGGCAAGAAAAAACTCACAAAAGCACGGAAGTATGAGTCTGATGCTAACACTAAAATTACCGAAATTGAAGAAGCTCAGGACTTGCTGAAACAAATAAAAAACAGAGTGATTGAGTTGAAAAATTTGCTGGAAGACTTGAATATTCGTGCTGCTATCGATTTGAATGAATTAGAAT
>CAZNCM010000577.1:231-2650 GCA_964571155.1 uncultured Lyngbya sp.
AACCCTTTAACATTGACCGAGATGCTGCTAAGTTTCAACAAGTAGAATTATTAATGAAAGCCATGTCGGAAATTATGAAAAACCCAATTTTAGATAGTGTGGGAAATTTGAATCCAGCGACTAAAAATCTGCGTGAAAAATATCGTTATCTTTAAGGAGTATGAACATGGGTAGTAAGGTAAATCATGTAGATGTTCTTAACGGTTTTACCGATCCGCTTGAATGTGTGCGTGAAGTTGTTACAGCTTGCACAGACTATCTAAAAATTGCTGAGGAAGAACGCACCAAAAGACAGGAAATCAAAGCCTGGGAGAAAGCAACCATCGCTGACATTAATGCTCGACGGGACGTATTAATTGAATATTTAGAGCGTTCCTTTGATGAACGGGCTAACAATTTTCGTCAACTGTTTAATGTAGTGGATAAAGCTATTGATAACGGTGATAACGAACAATTAGCTTTAGCTTTACATTCAATCACTGAATTAGCAAAGTCTAGCCCGTTTAAAGATTTAGCCAATTTAACCTCGGTGAAAGCGGCTTTGAACGATCCGAATCACGAATGGACGTTTTAAGGTAATTATCAGCAGTAGGATGGGTATTGCTCATCCTACAAACTTTTTGATGATATATTAGATGATAAATTGATTTCTTGGTAAACTGGATAATAGCTCGGGGAATATAATCCTTTGATAACAATGAATAAACCCATTCCTGATCAACTATCTACCCAAATTGACGCCAGGGTAAAACAAGCGATCGCAAACGCTATCGAAAGACACCGCAAACTGGGGGAATCAATTAGTATTTGGAAAGAGGGAAAAGTCGTCACCCTAACCGCCGATCAAATTCCTCCCCTTTCATCAACCGATCAAATAAAAGAGTAAAATCAAATTGTCCTATTCAAAATACAAAAAAGATGGAATGGCAAAGTCGAATATCAGTTGATCCGTTAGTGTGTCATGGAAAAGCTTGTATTAAAGGCACAAGGATTATGGTATCTGTGATTTTAGATAATTTAGCCGCAGGTATAAGTTCGGAAGAAATTTTATACAGCTTCGAGGAGGACAAGAGTAGATCGCTGGATTGTTTATGATAATTCTAGTCCGAATTTACAAATTATCGCCGAACGTTCTTTACATCAAGAACAGATTATTTATCAACCTCAATTTTGGACACAAATCACAACTAATAACTGAGTTTCAATTTGATAGTGATGAAGTTTAAATTTAAAAAATGGGTTCTGTTGTTATTCTCATTCCCAAAGATAACCCTTGGCAATCTTTATTTGATAGTCTCAATCTGTTTTCAGAGGATTTTATGGAAACTCGTCAACAGCCCGAACTAGAACAGCGAGAGGATCTATTTGCATAAGGTGTGTTACGCGATCGCCAACACACCCTACATTGTATAAACTCGCCGCTTTCTTTAACTAAATAAATCGAATCGGACTATTATCAATATCCTCTCCAATTTCAAAATCCGTAACTCCTTCTAAAATAGCGATTAATTCATTCGCCCCAGACGTTCGTAACAAGATCGCCGTTCCCACTGGAAACCCTTCCGGAGATTCATTAAACAAATAATCACCCGAAGCACTTAACTGAATAATATCCTGAGTGGAATCAAAATCAACAATCAACGCATAATCATCCACACCCGAAAAATCTTCTTCAGTTTGATTGTCATAATAAACCTGTGCTTCATTCCCCAAAACAAACGTATCAAACCCATCCCCACCATAAAGCGTATCAATCTCAATCAGTCCGGGAATATCAGACTCAACATCATCCCCAATTAACAGATCATTTCCCTTATCACCACTAACATAATCATTACCTATTCCGCCAATAACAGTATCATCCGCCCGACCCCCATACAACAAGTCAGCCCCAGTACCGCCATCGAGAAAATCATCCTGTTTGTCGCCTCGGAGAAAATCTTTACCATCTCCCCCAAACAGACTATCTTGATCTTGACCTCCATAGAGAACATCCTCATCATCCCCGCCATACAGCAGATCACTCCCGGCGTTTCCGATGAGAATATCATCACCCGCATCACCCGTCAGAGTATCATTATCCTCACCGCCATAGAGACTATCATTGCGATCGCCGCCATCGAGGGTATCATCCCCTTTATCACCAAACATCAGATCATTGCCAACACCACCCAAGAGAGAATCAACATTCACCCCTCCGTACAACGTATCATTTCCGGTTCCCCCGTCTAGGTAGTCATCGTTAATATTCCCCTGTAAGAAGTCATCGCCACTTTCCCCGAGTAACGTGTCATTATTGCGTCCGCCATAAATAATGTCATTTCCGTCATTTCCATTGAGGGAGTCATCCGCTTGTAAACCCGAAATGGTGTCATTTCCACCCCGTCCTGTAATTAAATCTCGGTTATTAGTTCCCACT
>CAZNCM010000578.1:0-2645 GCA_964571155.1 uncultured Lyngbya sp.
TGGGGGAAGTTGGGACAGTATAGAAAGATCACAGCCTCCATCTGTAAGGGTATCCTAATGATTAGAGGGTGAAAACTGCACCCCTAGTTTGAAGTGAGAAGCAGGAAATACCAATCCCGCCCCGCCATTGTTACCCGTTGTGCCTTTCTTGCATCCCTTTTTGGGAAACAGTCGCACTCCAAGGCGTAGAGCTGCTGGCGGCGGATTAGCTCCAACTCGCAAATCAATTGAGAGGTTAATCGCTAATGGGCATACAAGATAATCAACCGCCACCTTCTAGATCGGGGGAAACTCGATCATCGGAAGCCATCTTGAGTTCTTTAATTGAGCAACTCGAAACTGTCCATCAACAGGTTAAACATGAATTATCTGCTGATATTGAACGGCTTCAAAAAGATAAAAACCGCCTAATTGAAAATATTGAACAACTCCATAACCAGTACGACAAGTTACAAAATCAACACCAACAAGCCCTTTCTGAGCGGCAATTCGCCCAACAACAAGTCTGGCTGAAACAGCTTGCTCAGGTGTTGGCGAGTAACCTACAACGGGAGTTAGTCGCACGAATTAATCGGCTGAGAACTTCTTCTGACCAACCCCTTCTGACAACCGATCCCTCGGGGTTGCAGCTCCCGTCTTCTTTACAGTCTGATTTAAGTGCAACAGAGTTGGAAGCGGTTTTAGATACCAGTCTCAATGATACATTTCGTGAATTGCAGCAGGAGTTGAGTAGTTACCAAAGCGACTTATCGCAACGCTTATCTCATATGCAAAGTCTCGAACAGCAAGTTGAGATGTTGCTAGAAACAGTCGTTAGCCGTTTAAAAGATCAAATTGATCGTTCTCCGATCACAAAAGAGGAAAATCAACCTGAAACCTCAACAAAACCCTCCGTTGGCCCTGTGCGTCCTCAACCAACGGTTATAGAAGGCCCAAAACCGACACCTCAACCCACTCCGCCCAGTTCCTCAGTACAATTGGGTTTATTCTTGGCGTTAATGTCAGCCGTAGCCCTGTCGTTGTTTAACGTTTGTCTCAAAATTATTCTCCAAGGCCCTGAACCTCGTCAGATTTTTGGGTTATTTGAAATTGAGGGAATTATCTCACCGGGACTCGGGAATTCGCTGTTAATTCTTTTACTCCGAATGATTGTGGTTATGGCTTTAATGCCTATTGTTGCCACTTTTTTGTATCCGGCTGTGTGGAGCGATATGAAACGCTTTATTCAGTCTCGTGATACTTCTTTGATGTTAACCGTAATTGGTAGCGGGTTCTTTTTGTTTGTGTCTCAAGTGTGCATCTATATTGCCATTGGAGAGATTCCGACTGGCATTGCGATTACAATTTTCTTTATCTATCCTATTGTTACGGTTTTGGCTTCTTGGGGATTGTTTGGCGATCGCCCGACGTTAATTCGTGTGATTGCTATGGTGATCATTTTAGGCGGAGGTATTCTCTGTCTCCCTAATTTCTTCGGGGGTGCAGCCGGAAATACTCAAGTGGGAATCATTGCATCGGTGGGTGCTGGGGTTGCTTTTGCCGGATATGTATTACTCACGCAAATTGCATCCTATTCCGTTTAGTTTGGTGAATTTTGCTTCGATTTTTGTGTTCTGCTGTGTGAGTTTAATCCTCCTGCCGGATAACTTGAGTATGGATGTTGATGTCAATGTTTGGCAAGGTTTAATTATTGGTGGAGTTGTTCTCGGTGTTCTCACCCTTTGTAGCTATCTGTTGAATAACTTTGCAATTCGTTCGGCGGGTGCTGCATTGGCTTCAATTATTGGTACATCGGGTCCTGCTTTAACGGCTTTATTTGCCTTTTTTATCATTGGTGAAGCGTTAACCCCTAAGCAAATTCTTGGTATGGCTTTGGTGATTTTAGGGGTCGGTGCTATGAGTTTTGAACGTTTAGTTAAGTCTAAGAAAAAAGCTGCTTAAAACTTAAAAAATAACAGCTTTTAAACTCTATCTTAAAAAAATACTGCGTCTATTTCATCTTGTTGTAGGCGTATTTTTTTGTATTAAAACTTAAATCAAAAAAAACAAAAAGTTATATCAAATACGGAAGCAGGATGCTACACATCTTTCTCCCTAGCTCCCCACCTCCCCATCTCCCTATCTCCCTATCAATCATAGTCACGCAAATATTTAAGTATTTCATATTAGATTTATTAGTTTACAAGTTTTAATCGGGTATTTTTTAACTCCAGTATCTTCTAGGATACTAACCCACTTCCAAGTGTCTACTGTTCACTTCAAAAAGATTACCCTACACTAAAAACAGATCAAAAATCCTCAAAATTGGAGAACATAAATACGATGAGTGAACCCAAAATTTTTGATAAAAAACCAACCGTAATGGAACTTGAACCCGGCACTTACTATTGGTGTAGTTGTGGCTATTCAGCTAAACAACCCTTCTGTGACGGTTCTCATCAAGGAACAGAATTTACCCCAGTTGCATTTGAACTCACTGAAAAAAAATCTGTCGCCCTCTGTCTCTGTAAATATACAAAGAATATACCTTATTGTGATGGTTCTCATACTCGCCTGTAGACTCAAGCATTAAACGCTTGCAAAACTGAGTCTCTATTCTCAAATCCGAGGATAGAGATTTTATTGATTAACCTGGTAAAATGAGG
>CAZNCM010000579.1:0-1770 GCA_964571155.1 uncultured Lyngbya sp.
GGCTTTAGACACAGAAGTGATTCCCTTATTGGTTCAGTTAGACTCACCTGATGAAAAAACCGCTCAGGCGGCGACAACCGCACATCAACAACTGCGTGCTTTTATTCGTCAGGTTTGGCAAGCTTATCCCGATGCGTTTCCCCAATAAAATCTAATTTGACTGATTCATACCCTTTTTTTTTCCCGGTTTAAACTAAAATTGCATCAGGAACTCGACCCCATAAATATGTTAGAAGGGAATCAACATCTACTCTAAATCAACTCCTATGCTGAGTCTAAAAGTTGTCACTCTTGCGGTGGTGATTGCTATATCGGCAAACATTATACCGATAAATGCTATTTCTGAGTTTCCAGTTCTCGCACAAACCCCCAATGAACCCAAAGCTGAAGCAGATAGATTATTAGAACAAGGGATTCAACAAGGCAAAACTCAGCAGTTTCAAGAAGCGTTACAGTCTGATCAACAAGCTTTAGAAATTTACCGGGAGATTGGCGATCGCTAGAAAGCTAAAAAAGTTATCATAATAAGATTGAGGCGATCGCAATTTTCAAAAGGAAGGGTAAGGATATACACCCATTGGTTTACTGATTCTGGGTTCACTCACGTTGACAACGGTTCAGACTCATTGGGAATTATCAATTTTAACAGGATTATTTTTGGCGATTATTTCTAAAGGAATGAGGCGTCCGCGTCCCCAGAAAACGGATATTAATTTATAAGGGTAGACTGGGCTGATTTTCGATAAGCAAATGCTTTGGATCGAATTTCGGAAATATCTTGAATAAAGTCTATTTTTTCGAGTTGATGTTTTTGTTCATCTAAGCTTAAAATGGCTTCTCCGATGGCTTTAGCTAATAGAGGCGGAACTGCATTACCAATTTGTCGCCATTGTTGGGTTAAACTCCCTTTGAAAATAAACTCGGGGGGGAAAGATTGAATCGCCGCAGCTTCTCTAACGGTTAAATACCGATCTTCTGTGGGATGATAGTAAGTGGTGCGACTGGTGTTAATGGTGTTAGAAACGGTGTTTCTATCTAATCGTTTTAACTTAGTTTCTCGAAAACGTTGTTCTCGTAAATTCTCCCAATCTACATTAAACCAGAGTTCACGGGGAAGATAGGCTAATTCATCTTTTTGATAGCGAATTCCTTTTCCTTCGGGGATGTGATGAATTCGTTTTCGTTCGAGTTCGTTGGGAATTTGTGCGGTTTGAATATCATGGTTAAACGTTGTATTTTGACAGGTTAACAAGTTCTCAAACGCCCAACTAACCGTTCTCGCTGCGGGTAAATTGTCGCTATCTTTTGGAGAATCTTTAAACTGTTTTTCGGGATAAATATTTTGAACCTCAAAGCGATTTCCAAGAAAGATTGTTCGTCTTCTCGCTTGAGGAACCCCGTAGTGATGGGCGGCTAAAACTCTGACTTCGATAGTATATCCCAACTCCGCAAAAGAATTTAGAATTAATGAAAGGGTGGGTTCATTGTTTCGAGACAGCAACCCCGTCACATTTTCCATGATTAAATAATCCGGTTTTAAAGCCGTAACAACTTTGAGAAATTCAAAGAATAAAAAGTTGCGTTTGTCGCCGTTATCGTTCGCCCCAATCGTTGAAAAACCCTGACAGGGAGGCCCACCGCAAATTAAATTAACGGTTTGATTGCCAATTTGTTCGTAAATATCTTCTAGAGTAATTTCTCGCAAATCTCCACAAATAATATTAGCATGATGATGATTCGCTTGAAAAGTTTCTAAGGAGGCTTTATCCT
>CAZNCM010000579.1:1780-2617 GCA_964571155.1 uncultured Lyngbya sp.
AAACCCCGCTTGTTCTAAACCGCAGGACATTCCCCCCGCACCTGAAAACAAATCAATAAACGTTTTAGCCATTGCAAAAAATTAAAGATTAACTCCTGTATTTTTATAATAATATTATTCTATTACTCAAAAACTAGGTAAATTCTGAGAAACACTCAAAAACCCAGTTGCTAACGCATTGCCCCCAAAAATAGCGCGATCGCAATTATTTTGAGGAGGGTTTAAAAGTGCGATCGCCGACATTTAAAACGATGATAGAATTGGGGAATATCCCCGAGTTTCATTATGCACCTCCCTGTTGATGATAGCGATCTTTGACACTGTAGTAAGCCACTAAAATTCCACTATCTACAATAATTACGGGATGATAAGTCATTACGAATCATGTTGAGAATGCTTTTTCTCCAAATAATCAGCGATCGCCTTTTTTCGATTGACCCGTTCTGATAAACCAGGTGGCGCATCTTCTAACAGATGTTCGGGATGTCCCCCACGTCTTTCGACAATAGTTTTGCGGGGTTGTAAACTCAACCAGCGTTCTTTAACCAAGCGTTTAATCAATTCATCGCTGGTCGTTTTTTCCCTTGCCAAAATTTCCACTAAACACGCTTCTGTTTCTTGATCTAGTTCTATATTCAGCATGAATCCCTCCGATTTCTGATTAATAATCATACCTGATTAGGGCTTTAATATGATGAGCGATCGCTGCAAGTACAAAGAAAGCTGGCTTCTAGCGAAATCTCGATGAGGATACAGAAATCTCCCGCACAAAACCCAGTTTGTATATTTATACTGAAACTATTGGAGAATTTACGCGATCACCGTAATCTGATTTAT
>CAZNCM010000580.1:0-864 GCA_964571155.1 uncultured Lyngbya sp.
GTTAGTTGTATCTTCTCCCTGTAATCTGCTGTGTATTGCGTTGTCCGTGAGCATCACCACAGGTGAACCAATCTGATCGGCAGACAGTCCTAACGTAGTCGCGATGAACTGAACATCAGCATCGAAGGGTTCTGCGGCATTACCAATTTCGGTTCCCAGCGGTTTACCATAGGCAATTTGAATATTATGCGATCGCAACCTTGGAGCTAGCCCCAGGGCAATTGCCGACTTCCCACTAAAAGGCTGAGTTGACCCGATTAATAGATACTTGGCGGGTTTAGCCACGTCACTGACTCCTCCATGCTCATTTTGACTACTCCCCGAGTGTAAAATCTGGGGAAATTTTTTAGAACTTCCAGTATTGGACGCTTAGGCGAATGCTGGTATTCTATACTATCTACAAGACATTGAAAATCTTCAGGGTCTTGAAATCACTGAGATCTTCAGCGCTATACCGAGAGTCTTTCACTCAACATAATGGAGTAAACGCTTGTAAAACTCTTGAGAAAAATCAATAGTACGAGTGCGACCAAAGTTTTGTAGGACATCGATCAGATAGCGAATAAACTCATAGTTCGCCATGGTGACTTCGTAGCTGAGGTCAGCGTTACCATCAAACTGTACTCGACAACGGGTGAGATCAGCAGGTAGAGAAGAAACATTCCAGGTAGCGACGAAAGGAATATCCTCAGCGCTGTCAATTTTACGAGCGCCTTCTAAACTTTTCTCCTTGTAGAGGCTAATCGATAGCGGTAAATATCTACGACTTTTATCATCGTAGTACGGTTGATAGACGATCACCTCTCGCTTTTCGGCGGGTTTGAGTTGAGCGATGACTGTGGCGGAGTTTGTCATTCTCAGATT
>CAZNCM010000580.1:986-1276 GCA_964571155.1 uncultured Lyngbya sp.
CTTCCAATATGATTTTAGGTAAGTATTAAGAGTTAAATTAGATTATCCCAGGCCCAAGAAGTCTTGGCCAAAAACATGATCAAGTCATCAGTTAAATCAGATATGAGACGATTGACATCTACACGAAAAAATTCATCTAACCCTAACCCAGATTGTCATAATCACCGGGACTCAAGCCCCGAAAATCAAACGGTAGAAACCGATCCGATTGCTCCTCACTCCCCTTTTGAACATCAAGTCGAACCGATGACCAATTCACCCTCAATTTATCAAGGACGCCGCCGAAAAGC
>CAZNCM010000580.1:1286-2611 GCA_964571155.1 uncultured Lyngbya sp.
TCGTGGTTCATTTTTGGCTTAACAGGGTTAATTTCGATTCATTCGTTGCGTATCCTATTTACCCGATATCGTCACCCATCATCTAATCAGACGGCAACAGGCGATCGCGACTATTGGCCATTTGTCTCTTTGCTCGTGGCTGCCAAAAATGAAGAATCTGTGATTCACAATTTAGTCGAAAACTTGTGCAACCTCGATTATCCCTCTGACTCCTATGAAGTTTGGATCATTGATGATCACAGCACCGATAACACACCCCTTTTATTAGATCAACTGGCAGAAAAGTTTGACCAACTCAATGTTTTACATCGTCACAATGGAGTCGGCGGAAAATCCGGGGCGCTCAATCAAGTTTTACCCTTAACTCAAGGTGAATTTATCGGGGTGTTTGATGCTGATGCTCAAGTGTCTCCCGATTTATTGCAGCAAGTGGTTCCTCTGTTTGACAGCGCTCAAATTGGTGCCGTACAAGTCCGAAAAGCGATTTCTAACGCTCCTCTCAATTTTTGGACTCAAAGCCAAGCTGCAGAAATGGCACTGGATTCATTTTTCCAAGAACAGCGCATTGCCTTGGGCGGGATCGGAGAACTGCGAGGAAATGGTCAGTTTGTTCGTCGTGACGCGATTGAAGCTTGTGGCGGTTGGAACGAAGAAACCATCACCGATGATCTCGATCTGACCATTCGACTCCATCTGAATAATTGGAACATTGAATTTTTAGCCTTTCCCCCCGTCTACGAAGAAGGAGTCACAAAATCTATCTCCTTGTGGCATCAACGCAACCGTTGGGCTGAAGGCGGCTATCAACGCTATCTCGATTATTGGAAACCTTTACTCCGTAATCGTCTTGGCTCTCGTAAAACCTTTGATTTATTCGGGTTTTTAATCATTCAATACTTAGTACCGACTGCCGCTGTCCCTGATTGTTTAATGTCGTTAGCTTTGCGTCGTTTACCGATTACCAGTCCTTTATCATTGCTGGCTTTAACGCTGTCGTTTGTGGGAATGTTTATTGGGTTACGTCGCACCCAGACCCCTCAAAAAGCATCCCAGACTCGAAGCGTTTCTCAATCAGTAATGACCGTCTTACAGGCTGGATTACAAAGCTTGCGGGGTACGTTTTATATGCTTCACTGGTTTATTGTGATTAGCAGTACCGCCATCCGCGTTTCAGTCCGCCCGAAGCGTCTAAAGTGGGTGAAAACGGTTCATCAAGGAATGTAAATTCTGCAATGATCCCGTTCTATACATTCTGAGATGGATTGTGTTGTTAAAATTGCAGTCCCAACTCAATTAGCGATATCAGGGAGAAATTAGCAATGGAT
>CAZNCM010000581.1:0-939 GCA_964571155.1 uncultured Lyngbya sp.
TAAGCCGATGGTGGTTCTGATTGATGGCGGTTCGGCGAGTGCGAGTGAAATTCTCTCGGGCGCTTTACAAGACAATGAACGCGCTCTACTCGTGGGAAGCAAGAGTTTCGGAAAAGGTTTGGTACAGTCGGTTCGCGGTGTGGGTAATGGTTCAGGACTGGCTGTGACCATTGCAAAATACTTTACTCCCGATGGTCGAGATATTAACCATGAAGGGATTGAACCGGATGTCAAAGTTGATCTCAGCGAAGCCCAACGGGAAGAACTGCGAAAAGAACGCACTAAAATCGGGACGTTAGATGATCCCCAATATGCTAAAGCCCTCGAAGTTCTCAATCAAGAAATTGCCACTGCTCAAAAAACTCAAGCCAAAACGAAGTAGGTTTTCACGGATTGAATGACTGATGAATTAAGTCTAGATGGTCGGCAATTAACTCTCGTTGTTCCGGCCAGAACAAGCTTTGAAATTCATTCAGGGGAAGCCAAAACAGTTTGTAGGGTTTGTAGAGATCAGTTGGAGTTCCCTCGATTTGATTCGTTGTGAACAGGAAGTAGTGGGTTTTTTTCCACATCGTTTTGGAATAGCTGAGTCGCTCCTTGCTCCCGAGTTCCGCAACTTTGTGTAAATTGTTTAAACCTGCTTCCTCTTCTATTTCCCGACGGGCTGCTTGTTCAATGGTTTCGCCCGGTTCGATGCGACCTTTGGGTAAAACATAACCCGGACGATTCTGATTTTCTTGAACGACGGCAATGTAAATTTGCTCATTCTGCTGACGGATAACGACTCCCCCCGCAGAAGTTGAGGTTTTAAACCCGGGTTGCTGCTGATACCAGCTTTCATCAATGACTGTTTGACTCAATTTTCCCAATTCTCTCCTATTTCGGTTGACATTTCCCCGAACGAATTAAACCGACCCGACGGGCAATCGCTTCATCTGC
>CAZNCM010000581.1:961-2607 GCA_964571155.1 uncultured Lyngbya sp.
ACCAACGGTCACAGCAGGCTCCGTCGTTGTACGGCGGAGTAATCTGTGACTTTCCTCATTGTCTGGAACAGAATCACCTGCAATGATTTCACAATTTCCCGTCGGACGCTTGACAATATAAAATTTTTGTGATTCAGCCATAACGATAACTGAAGGATTGAGTTTCTCTGGTTTAGGGTAGAGGTTGTCCGGTGAACGGAACAGCCCCAGGCTGATTGAATTCGGTGTAGAGAGGTTGAGTCAAAATCGAGGTATTGTAGGGATTGGGCAAATCAATCACCCGAATCACCGGATCACTGGCGTATTGTTTGAGGAAAGCTTCGCGGTACAGTAAAATCAAATCTCGTGTATCTCGGGCTAAGGCTTGTTCAGGAAATGCCCCAATCGAACCATTTGGCCAAGGGAAACCCACTCCAAAAATAAACTGAACTTGTCCTAAGAGAGATTGCGCTCTAAAATTATCTCCCGAAGCGTTGGAAGCGGCTTTGTTAAATTCATCAGCAACCGGATTCAAAGTGGTTCTTGGGGGAAATGGAACTTCGGGTTGAGCGATTGTCGGACTTGCCCAAACGACTGAAACTGCTGATAGCGCCATCACACCACTGAGGAACTTTGAAGTTAAACCCATTATGCTCATCCTCGATAATCTTGTTTAAATAATAACTCGATTTCCCATTAGGATATAGATTAGCTAATCATTTTTCAAGACTCTTGAGTGAGTCTAGCCCAAAAAAGTTTATAAATTCTTTCCAAAGTCTTAGAAATTTTAATACCGTGATGGATCAACCTCAACTCCCAATTCAGTTTGATAATCTGACAACCGCTTCTCTTGATGCTGTGCGAGAGGGGTTGCTGGATTTGTTTTGTCAGCTTGCCTATCAAGAAGGAGATTTTGTACTCTCATCGGGACAGAAAAGTTCCTATTATATTAACGGGAAACAGGTGACTTTGCATCCTTTTGGGGCGTTAGCGATGGGTCGGCTTCTCTGTGCGATGTTACCCTCTGATACGTCTGCGGTTGCGGGATTAACGTTGGGCGCTGATCCGATTGTATCGGCCGTGAGTGTGGTTTCGGCCTATGAAAACAAGCCTGTTTATGCTTTGATTATTCGCAAAGAAGCCAAAGGACATGGGACAATGGCTTATATTGAAGGGCTACAATTAAAACAGGGGGCGAAGGTGGTGGTTTTAGAAGATGTGGTCACAACCGGACAGTCAGCCCTCAAAGCGGTGACGCGACTCCAAGAGGCAGGTTATCACGTTGAGGAGATTATTTCATTGGTTGATCGCCAACAAGGGGGCGCTGAACTTTACGCCGAAAAGGGATTAAAATTTGAAGCCTTGTTTAACATTGAAGATTTAAAAACTCGCACGTCTGAATTGAAAAAAGAGAACGGGGAATAGGAAACACCGGAACAGGTGATAGAAGTTCATCAAATATCATCTTACTCCTTGAGTCCACTGCGCCAGAATTGTTATAAAGTGTTATCTAGATTGGAAATGCAATCCGATATCAGCTTGTTCATAGGGCTAGCTTTAGAGAAGTATTCCAAAATATAATTCCTATGGATCTTGATCTCTTTGCGACAGCCTACTGCTGCTGACCAAGATAACCAATCTGACGTTCCAGCACGAAGGTATTCAGA
>CAZNCM010000582.1:0-1510 GCA_964571155.1 uncultured Lyngbya sp.
CGCTATCTTATTGGTGATGTTTGTTCACGGAACATTAGGGGCGCAATTGGCGGCGGAATTCGGAATTCACAACACCGCTGACCAACTCTTAAGAATGGGTGAAAATCCGAATATTGTGCTGCGATAAATTCAGTAAACAGGGAACAGGTTTCAGGAAACAGTTTTGCAGTCAATAGTGAACAGCGCAAACTGGAGACTCAGCAGCAGTTTCCGGCGATGCTTAGTTCGTGCAGAGAGTGACCCGTGAACCGAAAATTTTGATCACTATAAACACTACTAACTGTAAAAACTAACAACTGTAAACACTGATAACTGCTCACTGGTTACTGTTAACTGCAAAAGAGGTTTATTCCTATGTCTGGTGATTTAACAGGAGGGTCAACCCCTCAAAATTCGACTCGCAAGTGGTTAATTTTAACGGGAATTGCGATTGTTTTAGCCGTGATTAGTATAGGAATTGGGAAACTCTCCTATTCCTGGCTACCCCCGCAAGCGGCGGCAGAATCTATCCTGGTCGATGATTTATTTAGCTTCTTGGTCACACTCGGTGCCTTCATCTTTTTGGGAGTCACTGGAACCATTATCTATTCCGTTATTTTCCATCGGGCAGCTAAATATGACATGAGCGACGGCCCTCATATTGAAGGGAATGTGACCTTAGAAATAATTTGGACTGCCATTCCCATTTTATTAGTCTTTTGGATTGCCGGATACAGCTACCAAGTCTACCAAAAAATGGCAATCAAAGGGCCGATGGAAGTCGTGCATCTCCATATGCCTGTGGGGATGGAATCAGCCTATGCCGCCCCAATCGCCTCAACGGGGGAACCCATAGAAGATATCGAAGTGATTGGTAAACAATGGGCTTGGGTGTTTCGTTATCCTGAAGACAACATCACCAGTACCGAACTTCACTTACCCACTAATAAACGAGTTCGACTGGCATTAAAATCAGAAGACGTATTGCATGGATTCTACATTCCCGCCTTTCGTCTCAAACAAGATATCATCCCCAGCAAAACCATCAACTTTGAATTTACCCCCATCCGCGAGGGAACTTATCAACTGACTGATTCTCAATTTAGCGGTACCTATTTCGCCACAATGACAGCAAACGTGGTGGTGGAATCTCTTGACACCTATCAACAATGGTTAGCAAATGCGGCAAGTCAACCCCCCACAGCAGCCCCCAACCAAGCCGCTGCTGAATACGCCGAAGAAAAAAACGAAACCATTAAAGTCGGTTGGCCGACGATTAAACCCGCCCCAGCCCCTCTCGTTAACTATCACAACTAAAGGCAACAGGCAATCTTGCTACAGGCAACAGGCAATTGTGAACTCCTGACTCCTGACTCCTGAATAAACATTAGGAAAATTCATCCATGAGTAGTACCCCTCTCGAAAATAAACCTGCTGCGGGTCATTCGCACGCAGAAACAGTAACCACTTGGAAAACCTACTTTAGCTTTAGTACCGACCATAAAGTTATTGGCATTCAATACCTGGTCAC
>CAZNCM010000582.1:1526-2594 GCA_964571155.1 uncultured Lyngbya sp.
TTTGTGGACGTTTCCCGCCTTAGCCGGGATGGCAAACTATCTCGTTCCGTTGATGATTGGGGCGCGAGATATGGCGTTTCCGAGGCTGAATGCGGCCGCATTTTGGATGATTCCGGTTGTCGGGATTCTAACGATGGCAAGTTTCTTCCTGCCTTCGGGTTCAGCACAATCAGGGTGGTGGTCTTATCCCCCCGTGAGTACCCAAGTTCCGTTAGGATTTTGGCTGAATGGTCAGGCGGTTTGGATTCTTGCCGTTGCCATTTCCGGGGTTTCCTCGATTATGGGTGCTTTGAATATTGTCACAACTATTGTGAAAATGCGGGCGCCGGGAATGACCTATTTTCGGATGCCAGCCTATGTTTGGACGGTCTGGGCCGCACAAATTATTCAGCTTTTTGGACTGCCTGCCTTAACCGCCGGGGCGGTGATGTTGCTGTTTGATGTGACGGTTGGCACCAGCTTTTTTGACCCCGCAGATGGGGGAAATCCGATTATCTTCCAACACTTCTCACCCGGCAGTTTATGTGATTATTCTGCCTGTCTTTGGTATTTTTTCCGAGATTTTCCCCGTTTATTCTCGTAAGCCCTTATTTGGTTACAAAGTCGTTGCAATTTCCTCGATGATTATCGCCGGAGTTAGCGGTTTGGTTTGGGTGCATCATATGTATGCCAGCGGAACTCCCGGTTGGATGCGGTTGATTTTCATGCTGTCAACCATGTGTGTTTCCGTACCGACCGGAATTAAAGTCTTTGCTTGGGTGGCAACCATTTGGGGCGGTAAATTGCGTCTGAATACCCCGATGCTGTTTGCGTTGGGCGCCTTAGTTTTGTTTGTGTTTGCGGGAATTACGGGGATTATGTTGTCGTCGGTTCCCGTCGATATTCACGTCAACAATACTTACTTCGTGGTCGGTCATTTCCATTACGTTCTGTTTGGTACGGTGACGATGGGGCTGTATGCTGGCATCTATCACTGGTTCCCGAAAATGACCGGACGGATGTATTACGAAGGTTTAGGTCAATTACACTTCTGGTTAACGTTTATCGGTACAAACCTCAACTTCTTAC
>CAZNCM010000583.1:0-600 GCA_964571155.1 uncultured Lyngbya sp.
GGCTAAACCTTACTTTTACTACTCTTTGATCTCGGAAAGTGACAAAAGAGGGATATCTAACCGTTGATTCCTTGTGGACTGAGGACTGAAACTCACTGCCCAAATCAAAATCTTTGACAACTGTCACGAAAACTATAAATATTTTTAACTTCTATTTAAGAAAGATCAATCCCATTGAGATTCTAGATATCAACCGGAAAACAATCATCATTAACTCAGTCATTCTCCAGCCCAACCCCGCCAGACTGTAGCAATTTAAACATATTGAGGTCAGTAAGTTTGATACAAATCAATCAGCTAAAACTTTGAGATTATCTAGATATACCATTTTGTCTGATTGTCTCGATCCGGACAATCTCTTGTCAGGGTGAGTAAAGTAAAATCAGAAAAAGAGAAAACAGATGCGAGAAAGCGTGAGCGCGAATGAAAGTTGAGGAAGCCCTAGCCATTTTAGAGAGAACTTTACCCCCAGGTTCGTTAAATACAGTAAAAACGCTTGTCTTTCGGCATTCGTGGGAAGGTAAAGGCTATGCAGACATCGCCGAAGATGCAGGTTATGATCCAGACTATATCAAAGGGGTGGCAGCAGGGTTGTGGCAT
>CAZNCM010000583.1:689-2174 GCA_964571155.1 uncultured Lyngbya sp.
CTCTCACGAACTGCTAACCCCGTCAGTACCAATAGTTCTTTCTCCGCAGCAGCCCCCCAACTCCTGGAAAACCCTTCATCCCTGTTTGAAAAACGTTGGGACTGGGGAGAAGCCCCGGATGTGTCGATTTTTTATGGGCGGAAGACTGAATTGGCTCAACTTCGAGAGTACATTCAAGCTGAACCTCAGTCCATAGAACTCGGGGAATCAACCCAACGGACGACCTCCTGCGTGCGACTCCTGGCGGTGATGGGAATGGGTGGCATCGGCAAAAGTGCATTAGTGGTTAAACTGGTAGAACAGCTTAAAACTGAGTTTGATGTGGTCATTTGGCGATCGCTGCGGTACGCCCCGGCCCCTAAAATCATTTTAACTCAGCTTCTGTCTTTTATTGCCCCGGATACTTCCGACAAAACTACAAATTTATCGCCGACTTTAACGGCTTCTCCGGGTTCAAATTCTCTGAGTGAAATTGGAGAATTAATCCGCTTATGTCGAACTTATCGCTGTTTAATTGTTTTAGATAATGTGGAAACAATTTTACATGAAGGTACAACCGGACGCTATCGCCCAGGATGCGAAGGCTATGGTGAACTCTTTCGAGCGATGGGAGAAACTGTTCATCAAAGTTGTTTACTGCTAACAACTCGGGAAAAACCCCCAGAAATTGCGGCTTTAGAAGGCACTGGACAGGCGGTGCGTTCGTTTTTATTAGAAGGTTCACCGGATGCGGCAATCACCTTGCTAGAATCGGTCTACGGTTCACCGGAACACAAACGATGTTTGTGTGAACTTTATGGATATAGTCCACTGGCTTTAAAGATTGTTTCTACAGCGATTCAAGACTTGTTTGAAGGGGAAGTCGCTCAATTTTTAGAACATCGTTCTGTTATTTTTAATGGTATTCGCCGACTGCTTGATCCTCAATTTCAACGGTTATCGCCCCTGGAAATGACGATTATGTTTTGGTTGGCAATTGATCACGGACAGACCACCGTTAAACAGTTGCATCGAGACTTAATTCCACCTGTATCTCAGGCGAGTATTTTACAGGCATTGGAAGCTTTGACTTGGCGATCGCTCGTAAAAAGAGAAGGACGAAAGAAGCAAGTCAACTCGAGTAGTGAAGACTCAAAAACCAGCAAAAAAAAGACAGAAGAAAACTATTACACCATTGAACCCATGGTGATGGAATATCTCACCCATTGTCTGACTGAACAAATTGTCAGTGAGTTAACCAGTGGAGAGATTAAGCAATTTGTCACTCATACTTTAATTAAAACAACTGGAAATCGAGTGGTGCGAGAACATCAACGGGCTTCGATTTTAGAACCCATTGCCCGAGCGTTACAAATGACGTTTAGTTCTTCGAGGGCTTTATTAGAGCAACTTCAAAATATTTTAGAGCGACTGCGAGAACTGGAAAAGCAGGGATCTGGATATGGTGTTGGTAATTGGTTAAACCTCTGCGTTCGACTACAAATT
>CAZNCM010000583.1:2184-2545 GCA_964571155.1 uncultured Lyngbya sp.
GTGGTTATGATTTTTCTCACTTGACGGTTTGGCACGCGGACTTAAAACAGGTGAATTTGCATCGGGTAAATTTTGCCTATGCGAATCTTTCCCATTCTGTTTTTACAACGAATATTGGTGAAATTACGGCGATCGCTTTTAGTGATGATAATGCTTATTTAGCCACCGGGAATATTTGGGGAGAAGTACGGTTGTGGTCTTTGCAATCTGAAAATCACCAACAGTTGATGAGTCCATCTCATCGGGCGGAGGTGACAGCAGTGACGTGGAGTAATGATGGGCAAACTCTCGCCAGTAGTAGTCAGGATGGCACGATTCGATTATGGGATATCCAAACGGGTCACTGTCGTCAGGTGTGGTC
>CAZNCM010000584.1:0-2524 GCA_964571155.1 uncultured Lyngbya sp.
GGAGTTTTCACCGTACTGACTGGACAAAACTCCTGAATTTCTTTACAATACTGTCGCGGAAAATTGGAGATTTTGATGGTACGATGATTCTTGAGTGCGAGTTCTTCCTCTAACTCTTGATCAACGAGAAACTCACTATAGTCAGCCAAGTTATCAAGGCCTAAGATATTCAGCCAAAGTTCAGTTGTGACCCAAAAGCCAGCCTTGATGAAGAACTTTTTCCATCGAATTTCCATTAGCCCTAACCTTCTCATTACAAGGTCCGATCCCCTTCACTCGGCTGACTGATCCCCTGATTCAATCAGCCTTCATGTGATTTCAGAGAAGTTGAAGCTGAATCGACATTCTAGGGTGAAGTGAGAGCGGAATTTACTTAACTTGAACTTCATTTTGAACGTAATCTGAACTAGATTCAGATACTAGATAACTATTGGAAGTTATAGTCGCGGGTAACACTATAACTTCCAACTGCTTGTTCGTCTTTTCGTCGCTTCTATTAGACGAGATAAGCTTCTTGATGAGTCTTGATTGTGCAATTAGAGCGAGGATAAGCTACGCAAAGCAAAACAAATCCTTTTTCCATCTGCTCATCATCAAGGAAACTTTGATCTTCTTGATCAATCTCACCTTCTACCATGCGACCTACACAGCTAGAACAGGCACCGGCACGACAAGAGGAGGGTAACTCAATGTCTTGTTCCTCTGCCGCATCTAAGATATAAGTATCTTCTGGAACATCAATGGTGACATCCATTTCAGGGGGCTTATTCTTCTTGCCTTTGATCAGACGAACTTGGTAAGTTGCAGTCACGATAATAGTCTCCAAAAAGTTGTTCGAGAAGTTTTGGTTCTCCGCAATCTCTGCAAAGAAATCGCCACGAACACTATCAATTTACCCTAGCTACAGGGAGTAGCAGAAGGGGTACATTCACCCGCAGCAAAGGATTTACCACAGCTACAGGTTCCTGTCGCATTGGGGTTTTGAAAAATAAATCCCCCTTGCGTCAAGCTTTCAACAAAGTCAATGACAATCCCATCCAAAAGTGGCGCACTTTTAGGATCGACATAAATATGAACTTTGTCTTGCTCGAACACGAGATCATCTGGTTGGACGGTGCTCGTAATATTCATTGAATATTCGTAACCATTGCAACCGCCATCAATCACACCCAGACGAATACCTTTTTGAGTTTCAGCGCTACTCGCGCTATCTCGAACGAAACTCCGAAGCCGAAAAGCAGCTTTTTCTGTAAATTTAACAGTCATCCCAATCTCCTGAACAAGTAATGAAGGGTCGTTCGTGGAGGTTAGCTAGCTAGCCTCTCCAAAGAAGGATACAAAAGCTCGCTAGCCTTCGTGATGTGATTTGATTTGCCTTGACCACAAATCTGACAATTGGGATCATGGTAAGCGCGAAGCTTGTTAAATTTAGCGCTCCCTAAATCCATTGTGAGAAGTTGTCCCTTGAGCGTTTCTCCTAACCCGGTAATCAGTTTCACCGCTTCTAAGGCCGTCAAACAAGCCAGGGTTCCAGAAACCGCACCCAAGACCCCAAATCCCCAACGATCCCAATTCGGCTTTTCCGGAAAGATGCACGACAGACAAGAGGTTTGACGAGGGATAATCGTGGTCAGGTAAGCCTCCATTCCACTCATTGCCGCTTCAATCATCGGTTTATCCCACAATACACAAGCGGCGTTGAGTAAATCCCGTTCGTCAAAGTTGTGAGCGCAACTCAGGGCGAGATCAGAGCGTTTTACCAACCCATCGACGTTATCGGAGGTAATAAATTCCGGAATCGCCTCAATTTCGACATCAGGATTGATTTGAGATAGGGTTTCCTTCGCCTTTAGCACCCTCGGTTGACCCACCCAATCATGGGTCATCAAGATTTGACGGTTCATGTCATCGAGGCGCAAGTCTCCTCCCCGGACTAGGATTAATTTACCAATCCCAGCAACCGCGAGGTAAAGTGCGACTGTTCCCCCCAATCCACCCACGCCTGAAACCAGAGCAGTTGAGGCTTTCAGTTTGGCTTGTCCAGCTTCCCCGAAATCCGGAAGTTGCATTTGTCGCCGATAACGTTCAAGTTCTGTTGGTGTCAGTTCTAATCCGCCCATGATAATTTATGACTCAGTACCGATGTCTTTGGTTAATACAACGTTTGTGGGTGCGTCTTTGAAGACTTTAAAGAGTTTGGTTTCTAGCGGGCTAGAAGTTACAAAGACTTGATAGGCTTCCTCTAAAGCCAGCTTGTATTTGTCTAGTTTTTCCGCTTCGCTCAGATCCGGAAATGCTTTGTCAATTTCTTCAATTAACAGCGAGAACTGTTTTAAAATATGCAGACGATTGACATTCACAAAGGTCTGATCGTAAGGCAACTCAAAGAAGATAAAAAATTCTTCGGCATCTCTGAGTTTCTTGAATTCAGCAAAGCTTTTGGGTGTAGAAGTTGTAGTTGTCATTTGAGTTCAGCCTCCCAGGTTTTGAGTTGTTTTTTGAGATCCGATAACTCACGAAAGAT
>CAZNCM010000585.1:0-1873 GCA_964571155.1 uncultured Lyngbya sp.
AGCTTTATTTCCAATATCATTGATATAGATTCTGTTGGCGAATCCGGTGATATTATAGTGCTTCGCGCTATAAGCTTAAGTCGATTGGGTAATAACTGGGTAAAAAGCAAGTAACTCAAGTTGAGTTATAAGCTAAAACTACGTTATATCAAGTCATTAAAAATTATGGGCGGAGAGAGACTCGAACTCTCACGACTTGCATCGCCACATTTTGAGTGTGGTGCGTCTACCAATTTCGCCACCCGCCCTTTTGGGTAACTTTGTCATTATACACCCTTAAGTTCCCTTTCAACAAGTCTTGATAATTTGGGCTACTTGACCAGCGATCAATTTCTCGTACCCGCAGCACCGGGAGAGGGTGAGTTAGTTGGGAAGATTGAGCTTCTTTGAGCAAACTTCCGAGTTCATCTTGACTCATCTGATCATAGGCAGAAGCTTGAGCCAAAAACGCATCCAGATTCAATTGAGAAGCCAAAGTCGGAGAACCGCCTGACAATTTCATCAATACCGACATCACCGTTCTCGGGTCTTGTGTCGCCAAAAGAGCCGCGCGATCGCAAGTAAATTCTGCACAGCGCAACCATTCTAAAATCTGAGACTGTAAAGTTTGAGTAAGAACCGCACCCCAAGGCGATAACTGTCCTGCGGCTAAAACCAGCAAATTAGCCAAAGTCAAGTAAACCCCATGTTCACACTTGAGATGACCCAATTCGTGAGCAATAACCGCTTGAATTTCTTCCGGGGTCAACAGTTCAATTAAAGACGTATGGATCACAATAAAAGGCTTTTCTCCCCGCATCGCAAACGTATAAGCATTGGGAACCGGATTTTGGCGAATATAGAGTTGAGGCGGTTCCAAATCCAACGTGTGACAAGCATTCAACAGCAGTTCATGAAGATGGGGAAGTTGCTGTGGGCCAACTAAAACACTAGAAGTAATATTTTCCAAATAAAAAAACCGTTCGCCCAAAGATCCGAGAAACTGACGCACAAAAACATCTAAACCCGGAATTTGCTTGAGAGAACTCGTCGCTTGTTGGTCGAGGGGATGACGAAAATGGTCAGCTTTCAAACCAAGCAAAGGAACTGTAGAAAAAGCCATAGGAATGAATCGGTGCAATCTCAATGGAATAGGGTCGAGTTAGCTATTAGTGCCGAAGAAAAACTCATCTGTCCTAACAACTAACTCTCTACCTTATTTAGTGTAGACCGAATTTCACAGACTGAGGGAACAATCAGTCCGACGGGGGGTCAACCTTCGGCTCAATCCGCACAATATTCGCACCCAATTTTTTGAGTTTGTCCTCAAACTTCTCATAACCGCGATCAAGGTGTTGTAAGCCTTGAATTGTACTCGTTCCTTCTGCGGCTAAAGCAGCCAAGACCAAAGCCGCCGTTGCTCGTAGATCTGAACCAATCACAGGAGCGCCCGACAACATCGGTACCCCGCGTACAATCGCAGTATTTCCCTTAACCCGAATATCTGCCCCCATGCGATTGAGTTCAGGAACATGATGCAAACGGTTTTCAAAAACGGTTTCTGTGATCAAACTATTGCCTTCACAGAGCGTCAGTAAAGCCATAAAAGGAGCTTGTAAATCCGTCGGAAAACCGGGATAAGGGAGAGTTTCAATATCAGTTGCGTGGTGCTGTTCGCCGGGGGAGACGCGAATGCCGTTAGGCCCTTCGGGAGTAATTTGAACCCCAATTTTCCGCAGTTTAGAAATCGCCGCCGTAATGTGGTCAGGAATCACAGGAGAAAGAAGAATCGATGAGCGAGTAATCGCCCCAGCAATCAACAAAGTTCCCGCTTCAATCCGATCAGGAATAATCGTGTAATCGACATCATGGAGACGGGGAACACCAGAAATGA
>CAZNCM010000585.1:1884-2523 GCA_964571155.1 uncultured Lyngbya sp.
TAGGATAATCAAGATAAATTTTCGCGCCCTTCAAGCGACCATTTCCGGGAACTGCCGCATGAACCACCCCATGTTCGATATGAACATCAGCGCCCATTGCTCGGAGTCCCTGAACGTGAAGATTAACAGGTCTTGCACCAATAGCACAGCCCCCCGGTAACGGCACTTTAGCCACGCCTAAACGCGCCAGTAGCGGCCCAATCACAAAGAAACTGGCTCGTAACTGACTGACCAATTCATAGGGAGCCGCATTGATATCGATGATATCGCCCTGTTGTTCAAATTTCACTCCAACAGAGGCGAGAAGCTGGCCCATCCGAGCGACATCAACCAGAGACGGAACGTTGCGAATGCGACAATCAGAGGGACAAAGTAATGCACCCGCTAAAATCACCAGAGCCGCGTTTTTTGCTCCACTGATTTGAACGTGTCCTTGCAGTTGAGTGCGCCCTGACACCTGCAAGACAGGTTGATTCGGATCGGATGCAGATGTGACTTTCGATGAGCTGAGAGCGAGTTTAATGGGTCTACCCTCCAATAATTTAACGGTAAGTTTACAATCTTTAATTTTTGTTCTGATTCTACAGGAAAGCTGTCAGATGTCTAGGGGTCATGGCCCAAAGATTTTGATTGTTCCTG
>CAZNCM010000586.1:0-2519 GCA_964571155.1 uncultured Lyngbya sp.
ATCACCGTGAGTTGATGCGCTCGGTCTGAGGTGGCAACAATTAACCTCCGCCGAGACAACCGTAATTGATGAGCCAAAGTTGCACAGATCTTTTCAATATAAGTATCTGCGGTCTGACCATAATCGGTGTAATGAACCGATAAATTACGAGTGACCGTTTCCACAACGCTAGGGGTATTTTGATAATGAGCATCAAAGACGACCCGAGCATCAAGTCCTTCAAAAGCACTGTAGTTGACCAATGTCTCTACAAGTGTGCGACGAGCTTCTTCCATTCCTTCCCCTTCTTGCTTCGTTCGCAATAGGGGCCAGACTCCGATCATGTTATAACCATCAACTAGGAGGATGGCTTTTGATAAATGACGTGGCATGGCTTAGGACTCTGATACTCTTCATAAATTTACATAGCGTGCAGTTACACCACCTAGCGGTGACATTTTTTTCTTAACACATTATTACATACGGATGAATCAGAATCACAACAAAAATAAAAGGATGCTCAACCTCGCAGTTCGGCACTTTGACCTGAAGTTCAACACCTCAAGTCAGAGAACCGAAAGCCATGAAGAAAACAAAAGATAGATTAAGTATCAATCTGTTGCATCAAGCGCTGTTTCAAGGGTTCAGGATCACCTTGAGCAACCACCCGTCCTCCCGAAAGCAGAAAAGCGCCATCACTGTAATCGAGTTCGTTGAGGCGATGCGTGACCCACAACGCGGTAATTCCTCGACTTTTAACCAGAGAACGAACTTGACTGACGAGATCAAGTTGGCTGTCGGGGTCAAGCAAAGCAGTGGGTTCATCAAACAACAACACCTGGCATTGTCTAGCCAAAGCCCCGGCGATCGCAATTCGCTGTTTTTGCCCCCCACTGAGGGCATAAATCGGGCGTCGCTGTAACTCCTGTAACTTCACCGCCGACAGTGCATCGACGACCCGTTGACGAACTTCCGTTAAAGACAATTGATCTTCAACCAATCCAAACGCCACATCAGCCCCCACACTTGGCATCACCAATTGATGGTCAGGGTTTTGAAACACAAACCCAACTCGACCTTGAAGGGTAATTTCTCCCGACTGGGAGGCGAGTAACCCGGCCAACAAACGCAACAAGGTAGACTTCCCGCTACCATTTGTCCCCAATAACATCCAAAATTCCCCTTGAGGAACCGCTAGAGAGCAAGACTTCAAGACCTGTGCGCCCGTTGGCCAACTATAGTAAAGGTTACGAACCGTAATCGCTGAGGGGGGAACATTTACGGAGTCTGAGGGGTTCATTCTCCAACGAGATTCATAAAGCCAGGTGTTCTTCCGGTCGGTGATGCTCCGGACTTCTGAGAAATTTGCACCGCCGCAATTTCGCTACTGAGAATTGAAATTTTTTTGTCAGGAATCTTATCACAAGTTAGTTCTAGCACTTGAGGCTGACTGGCTTGCATTGCATCGATCACTTTTTGATAGACCCCTTGAGCGTCTTCGAGTGACTTTTGTTCGACCGACAGCGGAATGGGTGTGTACTTAACAATCAGATCAATCGAGAACATAAATCTTTAAGAAAACTTAAAAGTTAGAACTTCATCAATCAGTATAGTATGGCAGATTTTGAGCTGCGATCTTCACGCTAGACTCTCAGAGAACGATTCCGCTGGATCTCGCTGCCAAGCTTTGGTTTCTGGGACTTGATCGCCTCGCTTCACCGAACCCAATCTCATCCCCATTCTACGGCGGACAACTCACGTTTAAATACGTCCCCTCCGCAATTTACCCCTTGTCAGTTGCACAAATAATCCTTATACTGATCGTAGAGGTAAAGAAAAGTAACATTCTCTTGTAGTCACTCTCATTTTTTGTTAACGCAGATGAGAAAGACGATAAAATAAGAGATACTTAACCTCTTGTAATCATAAATCTGGAGAATATCGTCAATGACCATAGCAGTCGAACGCCCTCAGTTACAGAGAGGATGGTTTGATGTCCTCGATGACTGGCTGAAACGCGATCGCTTTGTATTTGTGGGTTGGTCGGGTATCCTACTATTCCCCTGTGCCTATCTGGCTTTAGGTGCATGGTTAACCGGAACCACCTTTGTCACCTCTTGGTACACTCACGGTTTAGCAAGCTCCTACCTAGAGGGCTGCAACTTCTTAACAGCCGCTGTCAGTACCCCCGCTAACAGTCTGGGACATTCCCTGCTGTTCCTGTGGGGACCCGAAGCTCAGTGGGACTTTGCTCGCTGGTGTCAACTCGGTGGCTTGTGGGCTTTCACCGCCCTACACGGTGCGTTTGCACTGATTGGCTTCTGCCTGCGTCAGTTGGAAATTGCCCGTTTAGTTGGTGTACGTCCTTATAACGCTATCGCCTTCACCGCACCCATTGCAGTGTTTGTCAGCGTGTTCTTAATGTATCCTTTAGGACAGTCGGGTTGGTTCTTTGCTCCGAGCTTTGGAGTCGCAGGAATCTTCCGTTTTATTCTGTTCTTCCAAGGATTCCACAACTGGACACTCAACCCCTTCCACAT
>CAZNCM010000587.1:0-2232 GCA_964571155.1 uncultured Lyngbya sp.
TCATTTCCTCCGTTATTTACAGGAGTTTCAATTTCTCCGTTATCAACAGGAGTTTGATTTCCTCCATTATTTCCGTTATCAACAGGAGTTTCAGTTTCTCCGTTATTTCCATTATTTACAGGAGGTTCATTTCCACCGTTATCTATAGGAGTTTCAGTTTCTTCATTATCAACGGGAGGTAGATTTTCATCTTCGTCGCTAACAGTAATATTAAGAACTTGAACATCGGTTAACCCTTCCGAGTCAGTCACAGTCACTTCCACTTGATAGATATTATCTCCATCAAAATCTGTGGGATTTTCAAAGTCGGGAGATGCTTGAAAACTCACTTCTCCAGTTGTCGGATCAATCGTTAATAAATCCTGATCGTCTCCCCCACTAATACTATAGGTTAAACCCTTTCCTTCGCTATCTTTTTCATCGGTTGCGTTAATGTCTGTAACTAATATTGTGTTTTCAGCGATTGAAATATCCGCTTCTTTACCCTCTCCATCGCTAGTAATTTTTGGAGGAATTTTGATGTCTTTTTGAACAAAAATCCGACCAACAGAAATCAAGTCTAAACTTCCGAAAGATTTTCCTTTTGAATCATTCTCTGGGGTGTTTTTGGGAAAATCCGTTAAACCCACTAAATCATTGTTTTCATCAACATCTGGGGGAAAAATAGAGAAACCATAAAAAGTTTGATCATCAATAATTTCTAGATCGGCGTAGCTAATAAAAACACCAGCAACAGCCTGTGAATCTCCTAAACCTCTTGTTGAACGTAAATTGGGTTCATTCTCATCTTTTCGCATTACTTCAGCAACAATAGAAGAGGATGATTTTCCCCAACTGTCTATACCAATACTCTTAAGGGTTCCAAATTCTGTTGGATTTCCCTGTTCATCAATTGCTGTTATGGGTGCAATTTTAAATGGATCATTCCCATTTCTTTCTACAATTAAAAAGCCAATTTTACCCAGAAATTCCTCGGGACTTGACAATCCATTGATTGAAACTAAATCTACCCTTTCAATATTATTATTATTTCCGTCTTTATTTCCTTGATTGGTAAAAATATTATCTGTTCCTCTATTCACCACATTACTGAGTAAACTCTCCTCCATTGTGGTGACAAGAGAGGGTTTTAATGAGAGATTAGTTTTGGTTCTATCTTGTTGTTCAAACCAAATAATTTGTCTTTCGCCTTTAACAAGATCGTTATCAACGCGCTTGATATTAATTCGATCAACAAATGACAGTAAATCATAGTTTTCACTGGCGTTACTGGTAAAACCCGTAATCTTGAGGTTATTGTTTTCCCCAACTTGAAAGTCGTGTTTAAATGAATTTTGGGGAGGATTAACCTCTTGGACTGTATATTGATCGTCAGTATTTTCAGGAAGATTATCGTAGACAGTAATTAGATCTTTGATTGGGATAGTCATAAATTTGCACTCCGGTTTTATTCTAATGTTTTAATTAGATATTGAACAAATATGAACGGTTTAATTAATACTTTTTATGGGATAAATTAAGACTACGAATTTTATAGGCTAGGTAATCTTGTCGAGGGCTTTTTTAGTCCGTTTATTCACATCTACGTGTTTTTGCTGACTTCAGCTATAGTTCCAGTGTAGTTTATCAAAAACTAAATGTCCGTATTTTCTCGGTAACTTTACAAAATTTTTACAAACTTACTGATTTAATAAATATTAGATAGAATAGAAGAAAAAAAAGATTGAAATTTATATAATATGTTATATTTTTCTGTACACTTCTTTTCTTTAAAATGCCTGTACACTAAGAGTTTGAGCCAAAGTTATCTATTTTGAATCTCATCACAGTGGGTTTGTCTCTAAACTCAAACTTTGAAATGGCTTTTTTCAGTACCTCTGTACTTTTTTTACTCAATGCTATCCGTAAAAACACTGAAATTTGATCGGGATTGAAAACTTGGTCTTTTTTTCTCAAATAGATACAGGTTTAAGTCAATTTCTTCTATATGGAGTCAAGGGGTTCAACACTGAGGAGAATTTAACTCGGGTTGAACTCAATGGAAATTAACCCGAAATTTCCATAAAAATACCGTCAAAGCTTGAAATACAGACCTTGACGGGTATATACTCAAAATGATCGATAATTTCGACAAATTTCTACAAACGACTCGCTTCTACTTGTCGCACTACCGTTAACGCCGAATAAGACACCCCCGCAGTTCCCTCACCGGGATGGGTACAGTCTCCGACT
>CAZNCM010000587.1:2242-2514 GCA_964571155.1 uncultured Lyngbya sp.
CAAAAGGGGTGCGGTTCGCAAACCCAAATGGCCCAAAGGTCGGTATCCGTTGACCTATTCCCCCAACTACCCCTTGATCGCGAGCGGTAAAATGTGCGAAAGTACGAGGTGTAGCCGCTTCTTGATAAAGGAGAGTTTCCGGGGTGAGGTGAAAATAGGAACTCAACCGAGCGATCGCATCTTCTGTATACTGTTGTTTTAAAGCTTGATAGTCTTGACAATTCCACCATTGACGAGTATCTGTAAAACTAGAAGCAGTAATCGTCGCTTTT
>CAZNCM010000588.1:0-2500 GCA_964571155.1 uncultured Lyngbya sp.
AATATGAACCTCTGGGAACTTTCAAATGCTCCGGCGATCATCAAAGTTGCTCTATTTTTTGGGGTTTGGGGACTGGTCTGGTTGCCAATTGCGATCGCAACGGCGAAAGCACTCAATTGGCATCCCCCTCAACCCTTGAAAGAGGAACAAAAGCCTTTTTTTCTCGCCTCACTGTATCTGATAGTTCCTTTGATTGTGGGCTATCTGTCTCAAGTCGAGAATCTATCCTTTTCTAGCTACGGTTGGTTCTGGCAAATCTCAACCGGAATTTCGATCATGATCGGGTTGAGTGTGGCGATTCTCAGTTTAGTTGTACTATTAGCCATTGAGTGGATGTTGGGTTGGATTAATTGGCAACCTCAACCTCCGCTAGAACTCACGGCTTTACCCAAATCCTCTACTATTTTCTCCGCTATCTGTTCGCTATTGTCTATCCTTTTGCTAGCATCCTGGATTAGTGGAACAGAAGAATTGGTATTTCGGGGATTTGTACACTATCATTTGCAACAAGATTATTCCCTCGTGATGGCAGCCACGATCACCAGTTTAATTTTTGCTCTAACTCATTTAATTTGGAATATCAAAGAAACCATTCCTCAATTACCGGGACTTTGGTTAATGGGAATGGTACTCACCCTCGCTTGTCTCTGCGATCAGGGTCTGGGGTTAGCCATCGGCTTACACGCAGGTTTGATTTGGGGAATGACCAGTGTACAGACTCTCGGAACCTTAACTTACACTCGGCAGGTTCCGCCATGGGTGACAGGAATTGCGGATCAACCCTTAGCAGGGGGAATGGGAATCACGATGTTGTTAATGCTGGCAGGTTTATTCTGGACTGTCTACAATCTAGGTTGAAGTGTGATGGCACAGCAAAAGGTATTATGGCAAATTCCACAACAGTTCCGATTTCGACGGTTTATGGCCCGGTTTCCTCTTGGCGATATGGGCGATCGCTAGGGATTGATCCGATTGGTGTAATCTCCACTTGTTCATTTAACTGTGTTTATTGTCAACTCGGAGAAATTGAACAAATCACTAGCGATCGCCAAGTTTATATTCCGACTGCACAAATTGTAGAGGAGTTAAAAGGATTTGCCCCTTGGGATGTGGATGTAATTACTCTCAGTGGGAGTGGTGAACCGACGTTAGCTGTAAATTTAGGCGAAATTCTCCGCGAAATTAAACAATTAACCCATCGCCCGACTTTAGTCTTAACAAATGCGACACTGTTACATGATCCGACTGTTCGTTCCCAATTAGCTTTCGCCGATCGCGTCTCTGTTAAACTCGATGCGGTTTCACCCGAAGGATTAAGACGAGTTAATCGCCCAGATTCTCAGGTCAACTTCAGTCAGTTATGGGCGGGAATTGAACAATTTTGTGCAGAATATCCCGGAGATTTAGGGATTCAAACCATGATACTATCGGCGTGGGATGAGCAAGCTAAAGCCGAATATATTCGCCAGATTAAAGCCATGAAACCAACAGAAGTTCAACTCAATATTCCCAGTCGTCCTAAACCCGTTAAACGTCAATTGGATGGCCGAGGGAATCATTCCGCTTCTGAGGATCGTCCCTACGAAGTTCGTCAGTTTAAATGTGTGAGTCCGGCGGTTTTACAAGCCTTAGCCCAAGAGATTCAAACTCAGACTGGGGTACGGGTGAGAACGGTACACTCAAACTAAGCAGTTAAACAACCGAAATCGCCAGTATCGGCAGATCAATTTATGGCCTGGCGTGAATGTTGGCTAAGTTCTAGGATACGATCAAAGCGAAAATTTTCTACTAATTCTCTTAATTTCTGAGCAAGTTGTGAATGTTCTGGAGGAATTTGTTCAATTAACTCACGGGTCAACACATCACTACACTGAGAAGCTGTATGATAGAGTTGCTGAACCCAATCTGGGGGCATGACGTTTAAAGCATTAGAATCTAAAATAAAATCGGAGTCCGCCGCAGGATTGAAGACTGAATCTTCGCGTAAATCCTTTGGGTCTGCATAGAGATATTCTACCCCTAAATGGTGACTAATCAGTGTCAGTAGTTCTTTTTCTTGAAATGGCTTCCGAATAAAATCATCACACCCAGCCGATAAAATCGTTTGGCGATCTTCTTCAAATGCACTAGCGGTTAAAGCAATAATAACGGTTTGTTCTCCATTCGGTGTAGACTTAATCTGTTGAGTCGCTTCATAACCATTCACCACAGGCATTCGGATATCCATCAAGATTAAATCCGGTTGCCAACTTGACCAAATTGTAATCGCGTCTTCTCCATTGTGGGCTTCTTTAACGTCAAATCCAATCGACTGAAGTAACTTCAATAAGAGTAAACGATTGCTAAATTTATCCTCAACGATCAAAATCCGATAAATTCTTTGCTGAGTCGCTAAACCCACAACTTTTCGGTCAGAATCAATCGGTTTAACTGCTGTTTTTTCAGCCAACTTAACGATAATATTGAATGCAAAAACACTCCCCACTTGGGGTTGAGAATT
>CAZNCM010000589.1:0-2499 GCA_964571155.1 uncultured Lyngbya sp.
CGATCGTTCCTCGGATCAATGTTTCCTTCAACGAATTAGTAGTGCGAGGTTGTTGAAGGATGGGTGCGAGGAGTTTTGGATAGCGTTTTTCTAAGTCATTAACTTTAGCTTTTGCTCCCCATCGCGTATAACAGTAGTAAGCTTCCTGCATATAGCCGCTCGCGACTTTTTCTTTACCCCAGTCGAGATAAAATTTGGCGGCAAGTTCATTGGCAAGGGCTTCGTCTTGAATATATTCGTTTTCTTTTGCTCCTTCAATTGCCAAATCGTAGAATTCTATTGCTGCTGTTTTTTGATTGAGAACGCGATATTTTTCCGCCTCAACTAAATAAAATTTGTGCAGTTGATTCGCAGGTGCAGCATCAGCCCAGCGTTCGATCTTTTCCTGATTGCCTCCCACTCGTTGAAGAATGCTTTCTTGTTCTGCCTGAGAAACTTGGGAATAGTTAGCCAGATGTGTCAGAGAATCATAAATATGGAAGACTGGAATCAGGGACATCCCTGTAGCCGCACCTAAGTAACTTTCAAGAGCACTAGCAGCAGCGATCGCCTGCTCGATCTGACCAAATAGATAGCATAGCACCAGCTTGCTGATATAGAAATAGCAGGGAGCCGTTTGATTCCCCGATTGCAGAAAAATCGGCAGATGTTCTGCTTCACTAAAACTATCCCCATTAAACTGCCACGCTGCCGTCGAATTCCCTAACAAATTCAAGATGGCTTGTTGAAATATGGCTCCTTGTTTAGCCATTGTTTCTTGTTTCAGTTGAGCGAATTGGGAACAAAAAACAGCACCCTCTCGACTCAGATCGCTCAATTCCTTGCCAGCAAACCAAGCGTGCATCAAATACAAGACTGCACAAATGCCACCCCATTCTAAATCCCCAGTTTCTAGTCCGCTTTGATAGCCCTCTCGGAAAAACGGTAAGGTATTGCTGATCGGCTCTTTCCAATGGGAGATACAGCAGTTAACTTGTCCGTAGGTTCTGGCTTTTAATTTTTTAGTATCGAGCTGTTCGAGCAATAAGAGTGCCAGTTGACCGAATTGATAGCCATACTCAATGTCTCCTACTACCCCACATAATATGATCCCAAAACCGCAATAGCCATCAGGAGAAAACGAACTATTCCCATATTTCAGCGATAATTTCACTTGTTCGAGCATAATCAACGGCAATAGTGTTGGAGCCGCTACATAGGCAGATGCCGTCACACCTGCGAGAATTCCCATAATAGCTAACTGAGTCGGATCGCTCATCTGCGGCAACGAGATCAAATCTATGGGCTGTCTGCCAGCCACAAGGGATAAGGTTTCTTGCAGCGCCTGTTCAACATCCTGTTCATTCGGTTGCTCCGGAAAACTCACTCCCAACTGCTTGAGAATTTGCAAGGCAATTTTTATAGCCTTTGAAGGTTGAGCTTGTGCTTGAGTCGCTTGAATTTCAACTTGATAAACTTTAACCCGATCTAATAGAGTTCTGGCGTGTTCTAGAACGATCGTTGTCAATTGGGTCATCTGCTGAAAATTGCCGTTTAGATAAGCAGCTTCAGTAGCGGCTTCGTAAAGTGCTAAGGTCAGTTCGTACTGCGTTGTCCAGCACTCTGGAGCGAGCAATTCGATGCCTGTAGTGGCATACTCATAAGCGACTATGTATGCTGTTGCAGCTCTGGCTTTCTGTCCGGCTTGGAGATTGAGTTGGGCGAGTTCAGTTTGCTTAGATGGCTCAACAATGAGACTTTTCCCCATATTTAGTTGGTTGACAATTTCAAAGAGTTTTTTCTCATGTTTTGCTAGAGAGCTATGACTGAGCAACAGTTGCCCTATTTTGAGATGGGTGGCTTTTTTCTGCTCATCAGGAATTAAAGAATAAGCCGCCTGTTGAACGCGATCGTGTAAAAACCGATAAGTTGGATTGGCTGAAGTATTAAAAGCTTCTTCGCTATCAGATTGAATAAAGAATTTATAGATTTTGGTAGTTGGAATAATCAAGCCTTCCTGCAAAGATTTCCATAAGGCTGTCGCTGCAACTTCCGCAGATTTTTCGCTAACAATAACTAAGGTATTCAAATCAAACTCCGCCCCAATACAAGCCGCTAATTTAAGAATATCCTGAGTTTTTGTTGGCAATTTCTGTAATTGCAGTGCCATTAATTCGACGACATTATTGGTAATGGCTAAGGCATTAACTTGAGCAATATCACACTGCCAATGCTGAATATCCCAATCAAAACTAATTAATTTATCGTCATGTAAGGCTTTAAGAAACTGGGTGGCAAAAAATGGATTTCCTTGAGTTTTTTGATAAACTAAGTTTGTTAAGGGTTGGGCAAGGGATAATTCGCAATTCAGCGTATCTGCTACTAACCGATTCAAATCTAATTCCTGTAACGGAGGCAAGGTAATTGTATTTACTGTTGCCCCTGTTTTGATAATTTCATCTACGGTTAAAATAAATGGATGTACTGGGGAGACTTCATTATCCCGATAAGCTCCTAATA
>CAZNCM010000590.1:0-1946 GCA_964571155.1 uncultured Lyngbya sp.
GTACATTTACGCGAAGATCGCCGTCATATTCAAGATCGAGATGTACGTCTGTTGCGAGAAACAGTGCGGACTCATCTTAATCTGGAAATGGCACCCACTGATGAAATGGTGACGATCGCATTAGAGATCAAACCAGACTATATTACTTTAGTTCCAGAACGACGCGAAGAAGTGACCACCGAAGGCGGACTCGATATCGTCGGTCAACTTGAGCGAATGACGAAGGTTGTCGGTCAGTTGCAAGAAGCCGGAATTCCGGTCAGTCTATTTATTGATGCGAACCCGGCTCAAATTGAAGCTTCTGCTCGTACTAAAGCGGTGTTTGTGGAACTGCACACGGGTTGTTATGCTGATGCCAAAGGTGAGCAGCAAGACAAAGAACTAGAAGTTCTCAGCGCCGGGAGCAAACTGGCTCTAGATGCAGGACTGCGGGTGAATGCAGGTCATGGTTTGACCTACTGGAATGTTTATCCCGTGGCTTGTATTGAGGGAATGGAAGAACTCAACATTGGTCATACCATTATCAGTCGAGCGGTGTTGGTGGGTTTGGAACGGGCGGTTCGGGAAATGAAACAAGCGATGTTCGCTCCCTAAACTTTCTGTGACTGAGTAACCCGCTTTTTCAACAACAACAAATTCTTCAATTTTTGACAACAAATCATGCAAACTTACTACTATCTTTTAGCCAGTCAACATTTTCTCACCGAAGAAGAACCCTTAGATGAGGTTTTCAAAGAACGCTATCGCTACTATCAAGAACAGGAAAAAGAAGTTGACTTTTGGTTAGTAACTCAACCTGCTTTTCTAGAAGCCCCAGAACTCGCCGAAGTGAAGGCTAAATGTCCCCAACCTGCGGCGGCGGTGATTTCCACCAATGAACAGTTTATTACGTGGTTGAAGTTGCGCTTAGAGTTTGTTGTCACCGGGGAATTCTCAGCCCCGAGCCAAAGTATTCCTGATCCGTTGGCATCTTTGGCGGTGGCGTGATCGCAGACTGCTAAAATAGGCTTGCTCTCGATCAGTTGAGATTCAAACAATGCTTCTAATTGGTGTGAAGGAATGCTTGCGGCTGTTGGCGTTTACGGGATTGTTAACCTACAACCTGAGTACAACCGTTGCTCGTGCTGAGTCGGCTTGTGAACCTCCCGCAGCCGGAGAATATCTTTTATTGATTGTCAGTGAAACGGAAGCTGAACAGGACTTAGCCCGTCGCACGTTACCGAGTGATGTTGAAAGTGAAGTTTGTCGCTATGTTGATGATCTCGTGACGCGAGTTGCTGGGTTTGAAGATCAACTGATTGCCGAAGATTGGGCGGCTTATATTAAAAGTAATTCGGGTTTGCGAAGCTATGTGGTTAAACCCGATACGGTTTCTCAACGTCCTCCGACTCGTCGAGTAGTGAGTCGTTCACCTGCGGCGGAGTTAGAGACAGAACCTCGTTCTATCGAACAACCTCGTCCTCGTGTCGAACCTCAACCTCAACCTCGTCCTCGCGCTGAACAAGCTGCTTTTAACCCCAGAAGACTCGGTTCAGGATATGCGGTGTTAGTAGACTATCTCAATCAACCGGAACTCGCCGCTCAAGTCGAAGAACTCACCGGAGTAGAAGTCGGTTTAGCATCCTACGGTCAGCGTCCCTATTTACTGGTGACTCAAACCAACGATTTACAAACTGCAACCTCTACATTGCAAAAACTCAGTAATCGCGGTTTCTTCTCGCTGATGGTCGAGAGTCGCCGTGTAATGCTGATCAGCCCTAATATTAACCCGTAAACTAGGGATAAGCCAGTTCTGCTAGACCAGAGATCGCAATTCCGAGAGTTAAACCGACGATCACCTGAAAAGGGGTGTGACCGAGTAACTCCTTGAGGCGATCTTCGTTAAACTGGGGATGCTCTTGAAATAACTCATCAATAATCTGATTTAAAATTCGAGCTTGTTGACC
>CAZNCM010000590.1:1956-2497 GCA_964571155.1 uncultured Lyngbya sp.
AACTCCTGTTGCATCGTACATGACAATAAAAGCAAAGACCACAGCGATCGCAAATTCGGGACTTTCCCAGCCGATGCTTTGTCCGACACTGGTGGCTAAGGCGGAGACAAACGCTGAATGAGAACTTGGCATTCCCCCTGTCGTGACTAACGCCCGAAAATTGACTTTCCCAAATCGAATTAATTCAATTGCCAACTTCGCCGTTTGAGCAAATAGACAAGCAAACAGGGAAACCATCAGGACTTGGTTCTGAAGAATATGGCCAAAGTCTTGCATGGAGTAAGACACCTCTAGTTACTGCGACTGGTAATGAATTGGGCTAGAGCAACTAAGGGAGTCGCCGCCTCTCCAAACGGAGCAAGTTCAGCTTGAGCCTCTGCGATCAGTTGGTTAGCTTGATGTTTTGATTTTTCTAATCCCCAAAGACTCGGATAAGTTGCTTTTTGAGCAGTCAAATCTTTTCCGGCTGTTTTCCCTAACTCCTCTTGAGTCGCAGTAATATCGAGAATATCATCAACGATCTGAAACGCCAAACCAATTT
>CAZNCM010000591.1:0-2496 GCA_964571155.1 uncultured Lyngbya sp.
TGTTGAGTTTGTCGCGTTCTACGGTAATTCCGTGAGGAGGACCTTGGAAGGTCTTCATGTAAGCAATGGGAATGCGTAGATCTTCTAAACGCAGCGATCGCAGTGCTTTAAATCCAAATACGTTACCTACGATGGAGGTCAACATATTGGTAACAGAGCCTTCCTCAAACAGATCAAGAGGATAAGCAACAAAACAGAAGTATTGATTATCTTCTCCGGGAACGGATTCGATATCATAACAACGGCCTTTGTAGCGGTCGAGGTCAGTTAACAAGTCCGTCCATACTGTTGTCCAAGTTCCTGTGGAGGATTCAGCGGCAATTGCTGCTCCTGCTTCTTCGGGAGGAACTCCCGGCTGAGGGCTGAAACGAAATGCAGCCAAAATATCTGTATCTTTCGGCGTATAGTCGGGCGTGTAATAAGTCAGTTTATAGTCTTTTACACCAGCTTGGTAGCCAGCTTTTGACTGAGTTCGAGTTTGCGAGTAAGCCATAACTCCTTGATATCTCCCTTGTCGGAATCGCTTATGTTTTTGGTCTTTGTGCCAAGATATTTAAGATAGTATCAAGAATCTGTCCCCATTTACCTTGAATATTTTTAAGTTTTACATAATATTTCTTTATATTTCTTTATATTTACCTACATTTTGAGAGATTGAGCTAGATTTCTGTTTTCTATATCACTAAATTGTCACCTAGAATGTTAACTTTTTTGAAGATTATGACGTTTTTCCAAAGGGTTGTCTTTTTCTTTCAGGATTGATACCGAGTTTGTTGTTGTGATTACCCTCATCCCATGAGATCTGGGAATTTGAAAAACTTTCAGGCTCCAGAGAATGCGGTGTTCAGCCCTTTAACTCAAAGAACCCGTATAAATTTGTTATTCTTTCAAATTTAATTTGATTATTAATGTTTAGACAGATGAAGGGCGGCATATTCATCTTGACGAAGTAAACTTAACAGAGAAGTTGATTCTAGCTCAGAAATCCCTAAAAGTTCGAGTGTTTTTTCTCCCATCATTAACGCCGCTTCAACCACTTCAGGAACAACATGACCGACACCAACCGCTAACATTTTTTCCCGTTGTTCTAAATTACGAGTACGGACAACTAAAGGTAAATGCGGATAAGAACTTTGCAACAAAACCACTAACTTTTCGGTAATATTAGACTCTCCGACTGTAATCACCACCGCTCGCGCCCGACGCACTCTAACGGCTGATAAAATCCTCGGATTATCCACATCCCCAAAATAAACTGCTCGACCTGATGCGCGTCCGGCTGCAACTTGTTCAAGATCTTTTTCGAGGGCAATATAGGGAATATTCATGCGTTCAAGAATCGTACAAACCACCTGTCCGACTCGACCATAACCAATCACTAAAACCGCTTTAGGATTCCGAATTCTGCGCTTAGATAAGGCTTGAACAGAGTCTTCACTCGTTGTAGTCGATTGAGATAAACGTTGCGCGAGTGAATCTCCAAACTGAACTAATAGAGGTGTTGTAACCATCGAAATCACAATAATCACCACCAACCAAGAAAACGCCTCATCACTAATTAACTCCGTTTCTGCGGCAGCACTAAACAACACAAACCCAAACTCACCATTTTGAGGAAGTAAAGTCGCCACCCGCACCGATGTTAATCGACTCAAGCGAAACGCTAAACACAAGCCAAACAAAATAATTGCTTTCACCAACATTAAAGCTAAAGCATGACCAACCATCTGAAACCCTTCACTCAAGAAAGCCTCAAGATTAATCGACATCCCGACAGAGATAAAGAACAAACTCAGGAGAAGATTTTTAAACGGTTCAATTTCCGATTCTAAATAATGGCGATAATGGGAACCCGACAACAACATTCCGATAAAAAAAGCACCCAAAGACATCGATAACCCCACCGTATCCATCACCCAAGCCGAACCAATCACCGTTAAACCCACAATCCCGGCGATCGCTTCTCGGTTGCGTTGACCGACAACAATTTTGAGAACAAATGGTATCACATAACATCCCAACAAATAAACCGCAAATAATCCACCAAATATACTCGCTCCCTGTTGCCAAAACGGAATACTATTAGTCTGGGTCGGTTGGTTTGAGAGCAGAGGAACCAAAGCCAAAATCGGAACAATCGCGATATCTTGTAGAAGTAAAATTGCAAAAGTCGTTTGACCGTATTCAGTCGAGGCTTCATTGCGTTCTTCGAGTAACTGCATGACAAATGCTGTCGAAGACATGGCTAAACCCAGTCCGAGAATTAAAGCCGCATTCCCAGAATAGCCGAGAACCCGTCCGTAGAGAGTAATAGCGATCGCAGTTAACCCCAATTGGAGTGAACCCAAACCAAAAACAAGCCGACGCATTGACCACAACTTTTCCGGGTGCATTTCCAACCCGATGATAAACAGTAAAAACACCACTCCCAGTTCAGTAATGTGTCGCAGTCCTTCCGGATCATCTGTAATGGCTAAACCAGAAGGGCCAAGAACC
>CAZNCM010000592.1:0-2494 GCA_964571155.1 uncultured Lyngbya sp.
CGACCGATGACTGATCCCACATTGAGTTTAGCGACCTTTTCATAGGGGCTATGTGGTTTGGACTATACTCTACTTAAGCTAACTAAGGATTGACCAACGGTTAGAAACGGTTAGAGCAAGCTTCGTCGTTGTATGCCGGAGAATCTGTCGCTCAAACTCTTGTTGCTGACCTGACCCTCGCAAATCTATACCTGAGCGTCCATGTTTAAAATTTTGGTGATTGATGATGACACGGTCATTCGGGAGCTACTAAGGAGAACTCTCAAAAAGCAAGGTTATGATGTTTCGGTAGCCAGTAATGGTGAGGAAGGCATCGAAAAGGCTAAAATCTTACGCCCTGCTTTGATTATTTGTGATTGGATTATGCCCAGATTGACGGGGATTGAGGTCTGTCGCCAGGTAAAAGACAATCCTGAACTCTCGACCACTCAGTTCTTTTTGTTGACCTCTCTGGGGTCTATTTCTGACCGGGTGAAGGGTTTGGATGCAGGTGCTGATGATTTCATTTCAAAGCCTTTAGAAATGAATGAGTTGTATGCCAGAGTTCGGGCGGGATTAAGGTTACATCAACTCAGTCAAGATTTGCAAACTCAAAAACAACTTTTAGAACAGGAGTTAGCCGAAGCCGCAGAATATGTACAATCTTTGCTTCCTGAACCGACTGTAACGCCGTTAAAAATTGAAAGCAAGTTTATTCCTTCCCGTCAACTAGGAGGAGATTGTTTTGATTACTTTTGGTTAGATTCCGATTATTTATCGATTTATTTAATGGATACAGCCGGACATGGGTTGAGGGCAACTTTACCTTCGATTTCGGTTTTAAATTTATTACGATCGCGTACCATTCCTAATATTGATTATTATCGACCCAGTGATGTATTGAGAGCGCTCAACAATACCTTTCAAATGTCTTATCAAAATGATAAATATTTTACCATTTGGTATGGTGTTTATAACAAAGTCACTCATCAACTGACCTATGCGAGTGCAGGTCATCCCCCGGCAATTTTGCTGTCCGGTGATCAAAATAATTTCCAAGTACAACGTCTAAAAACACCAGGAATGCCTGTCGGAATGTTTTTAGAAGCTGAATATATTGATGATACTTGTGAAATCAAAGCCCCGAGTGATTTGTATATCTTTAGTGATGGGGTTTATGAAATTCATCAACAGAATGGTTCCATGTGGGGACTTGATGATTTTATTCGGCTTCTAACGGACTCCAATACTAAACCCTATACTTCCTCTAATCTGAATACAATCCTGCACGCAATTAAAGCTATAAATTCTTATAATCCTTTTGAAGATGACTTTTCTTTACTGAAAATTCGCTTTGATTAACAATTTAATTAATCAACTTTAATAAATCTGAGGAGGAAAGAACCCTTAGAAAAGAGGTGAAATAACTCCACCTTTTTTATCCTTTCTCATAACTTTTAACTCAATTCACAACCCCGACGGATAGGAATAGCTAGAGTCTTTCCCCTTCAGTTTTACTTCAAAATGTGAGAGATTTATGACTCAAATTTTAGCTGCTTTGAGCGGCATACTTGCTTTCAAAATCTTCTCGACTATCAAAAATCTCGAATACTCGATGGTTAGTTCAAATAAGATTTTAATTTGCTCATTAATCGAGCAAACCATCAACTTACTACCAGCCGCGCGAACTGTTTTGAGAGCCAAAACTAAGGCACCTAAACCTGAACTGTCCATAAAAGAGACATCTTTAAAATCTATCAGGATGGTTTTGGCTCCTTGATCGACGAGGTTGCTAATCTCTTGACGGAATTGACTTGCTTTCGTTCCGTCTAAAATGCCTTGGGGTTGAAGCACTTGAACATCAGAACTCATAATTTATTAAAAGTGAAGCCTCAAAATTGACTCGCCAGTTTCCGCTAGTATAGCCTTGAGATGAACTCATCGCCAAATCCTAAACTATACAACCCCTGGTTATCCGCTCAAAGATTGTCGTCAAAGACTTTTCTCAGAGCTAACAAGCTAGTGCTGACTTTGGGGTAAGGAACTAACTTTAGCACGGTGGAGGAGTTGACCTCGATATCGATAGCCCGTATAGCGCACCAAAACAGTTTCCCCAGTTTGAGCGGTTCCTTCTAAAAGCTGGTGCATCTGAGGATTGTAAGGAACTTCCGAACCCACAGATGCGATCGCTTCTACTCCCCATTGTTGCATAAGCCGTTCAATCGGGCGCAATAGAGGTAACAATTTAACAGCAGGAAGTTTTGAATTCTGTTTAACTTTATAAACAACTGTCGGCCATTGGAGTAACCACGCTTCTAAAACCTCTAAACTTGATCGCTCAAACTCCTGTAATTGTGAGTCTTGTTGCTGTTTCATCTGGGTTTGCAAGCGTTGATACTCTTGTTGCAATTCTTCAACTGATGAACCTGCTTTCGGAGAACTCACTGACTCGGGTGCGAAAGTTGCCAACAATTCTACTAAAGAAATATTCAGTCCTTGACTGATATAAAGCAAA
>CAZNCM010000593.1:0-1594 GCA_964571155.1 uncultured Lyngbya sp.
TGCCTTTGAGTGTAACTTTAGCAATTTGTCGAGCGGGATCTTCTTCGATACGTTCGACTTCCCCCGCCTCAATTTTTTGCAAGAGTTCACTGTATTCTAGGGATTTTGGTGTGTTGTCGGCGAGGGCAGGGGTTCCCAAGAGTATCCCTTGAGCAATCATCCAACTGCCCAAAATTCGCCATAGATGTCGGTTTGTCATGGATCGAACTGTGAAAGCACCAGTCGCAAGCTGTTCTTTCCATACTTGTCTCCAGCGGCTTTTCATATTTGGTGTGCCTTTTTTCGGTGTTGCTATTACATCATCAATTATGGGGGTGTAAATATCAGTGTAGCGTTCTCTGGCGGTCAGGGTTTTGCAAAGTCTCAATTTCGGTTAGGATCTTTGAGTTGAGTCAATGGGCAACTTGGGATCTAAGTTAAAGTGAGAAAGTTAACAAAATCTGATTTTCATCACTCACTCTGTCTTGATTTTCGGGCTATTTGTTGATTTTCCTTCCAGTCAGCCCTTCGATTAACAGGATAGGCGGAGATGAAAACGGATTGGTTCTGCTCTCTTTTTATTAAAGCTAGTCAATTATCACTCATTTCAAGCTGATGTCAGATCAAACTACTATTGCTATTTGTTTTATTATTTTTCTGTTGTTATTTGCGGGTGTTGGGATTTATTCAGCCACTCAAAAACAGGAGAACACTCGTGACTATTTACTTGCCGGTCGTAACGTTAACCCCTGGCTAACCGGACTTTCTGCCTTTGCAACCGCTCACAGTGGCGGGATGTTTATTAGTATGATTGGCTTTACCTACCAAGCCGGAATTTCCTCTGCGTGGCTACTCTTGGGATGGTTACTCGGAGATTATTTGGCTTGGTTTATCGTTCACAAACCATTGCGAGAAGTGTCTGAAGAAAATGACTCGGAAACCATTGGTTCTTTTTTAAATAATAACCCTAAAGGAAATCAGTCTATTGCGGTTGTTTCTGCGGTGATTACGATTCTATTTCTCGGCGCCTATGCAGCCGCTCAACTGATTGCCGGAGGGAAAGCCCTTTATGCTGTTTTTGGTTGGGATTATTCACTGGGAATTATTGTTGGAGCCATTATTGTAGTTTTATACTGTTTTTCGGGTGGAATTCGGGCTTCGATTTGGACAGATGCAGTGCAGTCTGTGGTGATGATGTTTTCCATGTTCATGTTATTAGTAATTGCAGTGGCGACTTGTGGCGGAATAGGAGAACTTTGGTCAAAACTTGAACAAATTGATCCCAGTTTAATTAGCCTCGTTCCTCCTAATCTTCAGTTTGGATTTGGGTTGTTTTTACTCAGTTGGTTATGTGCAGGTTTTGGGGTCGTGGGTCAACCGCATATTATGGTTCGAGCGATGGCACTAAACTCTCCTCAAAACATGGCTTTAACCCGCAATATTTATGCCGTTTTGTATTTAATTTTTTCGACTGCTACTATTGGCGTTGCACTCGCCGCTAGAATTCTAATTCCTGATTTAATCACCACTGGAGATCCAGAATTAGCCCTTCCTCAAATGGCAATCCAACTGTTACCTGCGGTTTGGGTCGGCGTGATTTTAGCGGGATTATTTT
>CAZNCM010000593.1:1604-1868 GCA_964571155.1 uncultured Lyngbya sp.
GGTTGTTTCGACTGCTGATTCTCAAATTTTATCCTGTTCTGCGGCTTTAAGTCAAGATATTTTTCCCCAAACGGCTCACTCCTATAAATTTGCAAAACTCGCAACTTTAGTTGTTACTTTAATTATCCTTACCATTGCTTTAGGGAGCAATAAAAATATGTTTGCTTTGGGTGTTTTTGCTTGGTCTGCACTGGCTGCTGGTTTAGGGCCATTGTTAGTTTTAAGAGCTTGGAAACGTCCGGTGAGTTCAGGTGTAGGAGTGGC
>CAZNCM010000593.1:1878-2220 GCA_964571155.1 uncultured Lyngbya sp.
TGATCGCTGGAATTACTGTCGCAGCGGTTTGGAATGGAGTTTTAGGATTGTCTAATTCTATTTATGAAGTGTTACCAGGAATGATGGCAGGTTTTTTAATTTATGGCTGTTCTTTGCTATTTATACGAAATCCCAAAAAATCGGTTTAAATCCTCTTAAAGATCGAATAGCGAATGGCAGCAAAAAAATAGAACTTAAGTTATAATTTCAGTGCTTAACTCTCTGAAAAACTTGTAGTTAAAAGCTTGTTAAAATGAGACCACAACGAATTCCCCCGCAACCGGGTCAAGAGTCAGTTTGGGACTATCCCCGTCCCGCCCGTTGCGAGCCCACGGGCGCGAC
>CAZNCM010000593.1:2257-2487 GCA_964571155.1 uncultured Lyngbya sp.
AACCCATTAAAATCATCTTTAATGGTGAAGTTATCGCAGACACTAAAAACGCAAAACGAGTTTTAGAAACCAGTCATCCTCCTACTTACTATATCCCCGCAGACGATATTAAACTAGAGTATTTGATTGAAACATCTCGAATAACAATGTGTGAATGGAAAGGACGCTGTGTTTATTCTGATATTAAGGTAGGCGATAAACACGTCCGTCAAGCGGCTTGGCGTTACTTT
>CAZNCM010000594.1:0-2474 GCA_964571155.1 uncultured Lyngbya sp.
AAAACTGTCGAAAGAATGAACTTTTATTGGTCTCAACGCCAGATGAGAGCTAAGACTAGACGATCAATTTAATCTTCTAGCTTAACTCTCAACCTCTAAAATCAACTCAAATCTGAGGTTAATCAAATTCAAGTTCAGAATGTGACTTTAAACCGTCTTGTTAGTACGAGTTGTTTTGTCACCCAATTTCTGGAACAGTCCCCATTCCACCTGCTCTTCGAGATCCGCTTCAATTCCCGCAAATACATCTCGGAAAATGGTACGAGAACCGTGCCAAATATGTCCAAAGAAGAATAGCAGAGCGAAACAGGCATGAGCAAAGGTGAACCAGCCTCTTGTACTGGTGCGGAATACCCCGTCAGAATTCAAGGTTTCTCGGTCAAACTCAAAGGGCTGACCTTGTTGAGCTAAACGAGCATATTTCTTAACGGTGGGAGCATCGCTGTAGGTCTGACCATCCAACAACCCACCATAGAAGGAAGCCGTGATACCCGCTTGCTCAAAGCTATACCGAGATTCTGCCCGACGGAAGGGAATATCCGCTCGGATCACACCATCTTTATCCTGTAAGACAACCGGGAAGGTTTCAAAGAAGTTGGGAAGACGACGAACTGACAATTCGCGACCTTCACTGTCTTTGAATACGGGATGACCTAACCAACCTAGAGCAATACCATCACCGTCATTCATTGGGCCAACACGGAATAAACCGCCTTTAGCCGGACTGTTACCGACATAATCATAAAATGCCAGTTTTTCAGGAATCTGAGACCAGGCTTCTGATAAGCTATCACCGGAAGCTACACTCGCCTGAACTCGCCGCTCAATTTCTTGCTGGAAGTAGCCTTGATCCCACTGATAACGAGTCGGGCCAAATAGCTCGATCGGAGTTGCCGCCGAACCATACCACATTGTTCCAGCCACCACAAAGGCTGCAAAAAATACCGCCGCAATACTGCTTGACAGTACGGTTTCGATGTTCCCCATCCGTAGAGCTTTGTAAAGCCGTTGGGGAGGTCGTACAGACAAGTGGAATAAACCTGCAATAATGCCAACAATACCCGCTGCAATGTGGTGAGCAACAATCCCACCGGAATTAAAGGGGTTAAAGCCTTCGGGTCCCCACGAGGGTGCGACGGGTTGAATACTGCCCGTCAAGCCATAGGGATCTGAAACCCACATTCCAGGGCCAAATAGTCCCGTTAAGTGAAAGGCTCCGAAGCCAAAGCATAAAAGACCAGACAAGAATAGATGAATCCCAAACATTTTGGGTAAATCTAAAGCAGGTTCGTTCGTGCGGGGATCGGTAAAGAGTTCAAGATCCCAAAAAACCCAGTGCCAAACTGCCGCTAAGAACAGCAGCCCAGATAAAATAATATGAGCCGCAGCGACGCCTTCAAAAGACCAAATTCCAGGATTGCCTGACGCCTCGCCTGTAACGCTCCAACCCGCCCAAGATTCGGTAACACCTAAGCGAGCCATAAATGGCATGACAAACATTCCCTGACGCCACATCGGATTTAAAACGGGGTCAGAGGGATCAAAAATTGCGAGTTCGTAGAGGGCCATTGAACCCGCCCAACCTGCGACAAGAGCAGTGTGCATTAAATGTACAGAAATCAGCCGTCCTGGATCATTCAGAACTACTGTATGTACCCGATACCAGGGTAGTCCCATTGACTACGCTCCTCCTAGATTTGTAAGGTATACTTTTTTAAACTTTGCAATGAATACCCGCTTTCTTATCCTAAAGTTGACAATTTGTCAAGCTTTATTTAAGTTAAGAGAGTTTGACGGGTGATCTGCATTCATGAAACTGATGGGAAGTACCTGACCCCAATACAAAAGATGCACGGGACAGGTTTCGTGTCTCATCTGCTGTTGCCTTTGAGGGTTTTGGTGATCCGTTATAGGTGACAGTAAATACAATTGGCTAGGTATCTTCTGTTCCCCATTTCCGATCTCCAATTCCCTAACTTAGTCTTACACAGCATCTCTAGTTGATTGCTCAACCTTAATCTCCTAAGCTGGAGAACCCACGCAGCAGTCCGCCTTCCACAGACCGAAAAAAAATTCTCTGATTTTACGCTTCAAACCAGTTTGGACTTTTGGAACAGTGACTCGTTTGATTGCCTATTTTAAAGAAGTGTATCGATAGTTAGAACCAATTGCAAGTCTGTTGACAAAACTCACCGACGAACCCTGTGTAAAACGCTCACCAAAAATGACCCCCTTCACTGACTGATCTGGCTTTCTCCCCGAGTCTTTACACTCAATATTCACCGTCTGGAGAGATCAAAGCCGTCTCAATTCTTTGGGATTGATCTGAAGCCTTACACAAACGATCCAACACTTGATCCGCCGTAATCAGGCGAGTCAGAATGACTTGACCAATACTACGCCCTGAGTGACGATGATCGCTGAGATCAGATGGCTGGACTTCTAGCATCAAAACCCCATCTTCTACCCGATGC
>CAZNCM010000595.1:0-452 GCA_964571155.1 uncultured Lyngbya sp.
GTAAGCTTCAAAGTCTCAAAAGAGGTTCGGACAACCTACGGACAAGTTTGGCTTCCCCAGGGGTCAGAAATTAACGGAGAAATGCGCCCTGCCTCTGGCGGTTCTCAGTTTATTGCCGATGAAGTCATCCTGGGAAATGGTCGGCGCTATCGCCTCAACGCCAACTCTCAAGTCGTAACTCGTACCGAAACCATCCGTAAAGGGGCATCTGCGGGAGATATTCTCAAAGGTGCCGCCATTGGGGCAGCCGCAGCAACAGCCATTGCTGGAATTGTCGGAGATAAAGCGATCGCCACCGAAGAAGTTTTGGGCGGTGCCGGACTGGGTGCGATCGCGGGTGTATTCTTAGGACGGGAGAAAGTCGAAGTTCTCGTGATTCGTCCCGAAGAAGACCTTGATTTAAGATTACAATCAGATCTCGTTTTTCGTTAATTTAAGCTAGGGGGTAGGGT
>CAZNCM010000595.1:462-757 GCA_964571155.1 uncultured Lyngbya sp.
AAAACGGTTAATTTCCATATAAAATAGAGGGTGCAAACTTCAACCTCTAAAAACATTTAACAAAATTCCTATGATTTTACGGTTTAAAAAATATCTCACTTTATTTAGTCTAATTCTAAGCTTAACAGTTATCATTAATGTTCTCAATCCTCAACTGGGTTTAACCGTCGAAACCTGGATCGCTCAAACCATACCCAGTCCACGCTTTTCTCCTCCAATTCTCTGTAACATTGGTGAAGATTGTTTTATCTTACTGTATCCGGATCGCGATCCCTCGACCGCGGCCGTTGATTTT
>CAZNCM010000595.1:767-2457 GCA_964571155.1 uncultured Lyngbya sp.
GCCATATCAGATGCAGGAATAATGGCCTACGGTGTACCTGTATTAGCCTCTGCCCCCGGAAAAGTTTTGCGTGTGCGAGATGGAGTCGAAGATCGTCGGGTTCAAGATGAATTTGACCGATATGCTGTCGAAGGGAGTGAATGTGGCAACGGCGTTGTCATCGATCACAGTATCATTTCCAATGGTGTCGGGTGGGAAACTCAATATTGTCATCTCCGCAACGGGAGTATCGAGGTACAACCGGGAGATATCGTAGACACGGGAAATGTTTTAGGACTGGTTGGGGCTTCCGGTTTGGCTTCATTTCCCCACGTTCATCTGAGTGTCCGGTATCAAGGTCAAGTCGTCGATCCATTTGTGGGGCCAAATGCGTCATCCGGTTGTAATGTCAGACAAAATTCCCTTTGGGATAGACCCCTTCCCTACACCCCAACTGGGTTAATTCGGGCGGGGTTTGCGACAGAACCACCGAACTTAGATAAACTCTGGGATGGAGAATTTACCGAAACTCTCTTTTATACCGATGATCCGGCTATTTTATTTTGGATACAAGCTTATGGTACACTTCCAGGCGATCGCGTCGAATATCAGCTTTATGATCCGCGAGGTCGGGTCGTGGTTGAACACCAAGAACGGCTTGACTCTCCTAGTCGAACTTGGCTGGGTTATATTGGCAAGAGAAATAATCCTCAACAGCCTTTGATTCCGGGAACTTGGAGAATACCGTTTAATTCGGGATGGACAAGTTTTGATTAATGTGAACCGGGATGTCCAATTACAATAATCTGTTTTTTTAATCTGTTTTTTGGAGCAAAATCTATCTTAAGATTAGTTAACAAATCATCTTCCTCACTTTAAGATTATTTTATATAAGAGACTAAACGAACTGACTTGATTCTAAACAAATTATGGTCTTAAATGATCCGATCCCAGATCATTTCATTAACCAAACACCCTTGGCACTGGGGAACTTAACTTGGCAGTTCGGAGCATATTTCTTATATTACAGCTAGAACTTTAAACTTCTTCTAGCTGACAGAGATGAATATTAACCGTTTTTTTCAAGGCTTAAAAGCTATGTTACTGGATTCTCCGAGAAAGGTTCAGATTCATTCAGGAATGGGTGCTATTGTTCATTCCCAAGGGGTCGCATTTCGAGTCTGGGCCCCCAACGCCTCCAAGGTTTTTGTTATGGGTAGTTTTAACAATTGGTCCGAGACAGCCAATCCCTTGGATAGTGAAGAAAATGGATATTGGTATGGGGATTTACCCGAAGCCAAAGTGGGTGATGAATATCGCTACATTATCGTTAATAAAGACACAGACGAAACCTATAAACGCAAAGACCCTTATTCCAGAGAAGTTACGAATTCCAATGGAAATTCAGTGGTTGTTTCTCCTGATTTTTCATGGGAAGATCAAGACTTTTCTCCTCCCAATTGGAATGAATTAGTCATTTATGAAATGCACGTTGGCACTTTTGTGGATAAACCTGGTAATCAACCCGGAACCTTTAAAACAGCAATTCGGGGATTAACCTATTTAAAAGAATTGGGAATTAACGCCATTGAAATTATGCCCTGTGCTGAATTTGCTGCTGATTATTCTTGGGGTTATAACCCTTCGGATGTTTTTGCCGTTGAAACAGCTTATGGCGGTTCAAAAGCCTTTAAAGAATTTGTTAATGCTG
>CAZNCM010000596.1:0-2455 GCA_964571155.1 uncultured Lyngbya sp.
TAGGCTCTTACCCCACCAACTAGCTAATCGGACGCGAGCTCCTCTTAAGGCTATAAAATATTTCACATCCGAAGATGCATATTGGGTGTTAGCAGCGGTTTCCCACTGTTGTCCCCATCCTCAAGGCAGATTCTCACGCGTTACTCACCCGTCCGCCACTAAGCACCGAAATGCTTCGTTCGACTTGCATGTGTTAGGCATACCGCCAGCGTTCATCCTGAGCCAGGATCAAACTCTCCATGATGAACTAAACTAGTTCCACATTAGATGTTGATTTTTAGCTCTTTTATTAACTTTTCCCTTTTTGGAAGTTTTTTGCTTCCTTCGGGGGGTTTATTGTTGTTTATCCAAATAATTTCTGTAGTTTAAAAAACCGTCAAACTATTGCTTTGTCTAGGTTCTGGTCGGTCTTGAAAGGCTTGCCTCTCTCAACCGCGCATTTACCAATATAGGCAACCTAAATCCGAAAGTCAACCCTTTTTACTAAAGTTTTTTTGACTTTATTGGGCTAGGATCTATCAATCCCCCTCGTGCTATCGTGTTGACACATCTGTTTTAATTTTTTTTTGGTATGTCTTTATCTTTTCAGGAAATTATAGCCACTCTCAACCAGTTTTGGAGCGATCGCGGTTGCGTTGTCGTACAACCTTATGACACCGAAAAAGGAGCAGGAACTAAAAATCCGAGTACGTTTTTAAGAGCATTAGGACCAGAACCTTGGTCGGTTGCTTATGTAGAACCCTGTAGAAGACCTACAGACGGCAGATATGGTGAAAACCCCAATCGTTTTCAACATTATTATCAATATCAAGTATTGATTAAACCTTCTCCGGATAATATTCAGGAGATTTATTTAAATTCTTTAAAAGCTTTGGGCATCCATCCCGAAGAGCATGATGTTAGATTCGTGGAAGATAATTGGGAAGATGCTGCGGTTGGTGCTTGGGGTGCCGGATGGGAAGTATGGCTAGACGGTATGGAAGTAACTCAGTTTACTTATTTTCAACAGTGTGGCGGAATTGATTGTCGTCCTGTTTCAATCGAGATTACTTATGGTTTAGAAAGATTGGCTATATATTTACAGGGTGTAGATGCAATCACTAAAATTAAATGGAACGATCGCCTTGATTACGGGGACATCTTTTTGCAGGGTGAGATCGAACAATGTACCTATAATTTTGAAGCCTCCGACCCCGACTTATTATTCAAGTTGTTTAGTCTGTACGAACAAGAAGCCAAACAATTAATCGATCGCGGTTTGGTAATGCCCAGTTTAGATTACGTTCTCAAATGTTCTCATAGTTTTAATTTATTGGATGCTAGAGGAGTTATTGCTGTTACCGAACGCACTCGTTATATCGGCAGGATTCGTAATATGGCTCGACAAGTGGCACAGCTATATTTAGAACAGAGGGAAAGCTTGGGTTTTCCCTTGCAACAACAAGTTAGTTAAAGTTATTTAAAAAATATTGGCTCGGTAGTGTGGTGGAAGAATACAGCGTTCGATCGTGCAGTGCCGAAACCAATTCTTATTGAGAATTAGTAGCAAAAAGGTTATGATGAGAATTCTCAAAATATTTTGATTAATAAATAACTGAGTGAATTTTTATGAATAGTCAAATAAAAAGATTTTCTCGTCGCTTTTTTATCGGTCTGGCTGTAGCAGTCTCGATCGCTGCCTGCAATCAAACTCAAGGGGAACAATCCGAGGTCGAACCGCAAACCGAAACTGTATCAAATGGACGCGTCAACATCTACTCTTCTCGCCACTACAATACTGACGATGAATTGTATGACAATTTTACCGAGCAGACAGGTATTGAGGTTAATTTGATTGAAGGTAAAGATGATGAATTAATTGAAAGAATAAAGAGTGAAGGTGCTAATAGCCCTGCTGATATTTTAATTACCGTTGATGCTGGACGTTTGTGGCGTGCTGCTGAAGCAGGAATCTTTGCTCCTGTCGAGTCAGAAATATTGGAAGAGAAGATACCAGAAAATTTACAAGATCCTGATAACCTTTGGTTTGGCTTTAGCAAACGAGCGCGGGTAATTGTCTATAACAAAGATAATGTAGATCCCAGTCAGCTTTCTACTTATGAAGATTTGGCCGATCCTAAATGGAAAAATAAATTTATCGTTCGTTCTTCGAGTAATATTTACAATCAATCTTTGGTAGCAGGAATGATTGAAGAAAAAGGCGAAGCAGCAACAGCAGAATGGATTGAAGGGCTAGTCGCTAATTTTGCTCGCTCGCCTCAGGGAAATGATACTTCACAGATTGAGGATGTTGCAGCAGGAGTTGCCGATCTAACTCTGGCTAACACTTATTATTTGGCAAGATACGAAGACAATCCCGAAGTGTTTGAAAACGTGGGAATTTTCTTTCCCAACCAAGATGATAGAGGAACGCACGTAAATATTAGCGGTGCGGGACTGCTAAAAAATGCTCCTA
>CAZNCM010000597.1:0-2448 GCA_964571155.1 uncultured Lyngbya sp.
AAGCGATCGCGGACAAAATACCGATAATAATGATAACAACCAGAAGTTCAATTAGGGTAAAACCCGCTTCTTTTTTTCTTTTAGCAACGTGTTGTAAGAATTTGGCTTTAAATTCTGTCTTCATTGTCGTTTCTCTGTTTGAGTTGGACGAAAGTATTGTTAGGGGAAAATAAAATTTAATTAAAAAAAACAGTGGGTAGCAACCGCCACCCACCTAGATTAACAGTCAATTGTCTCAAATCACGATCAATCTAGACATCTGTCATACCGTCAGGACAAGTTGGATCGACGTCGGAATTAGCCGCTGGTGCTGCAATTGTACCCACATCATCTGGTCCTGGCGATGTCGTTTGGCACAATAAACTTCTTGATGTGGATTCTGTTGCACTAATATCGATCAAATACACCGCTCCAAGATAACTGCGAACACTCTCATTCAGAGCCACTGCTTGACAGTTAACTGCTCTAGTGTTTGGAGCAGCTGCATCTATCGTACATCCATATACATAATTTTCTGTTTGAGTCTTGATACCCACACCAAGATCTTTAACGTCGTTAGAGAATGTACTTTTTTCTGTATAAACAGCTTGCTGACCTTTGTTAATTGCACTCAAGTATTGTTTTGCTTCAGACTCTTTTGCTTTGTTGGCTTGGTTGAGGAAAGAAGGCAAAGCGATCGCGGACAAAATACCGATAATAATGATAACAACCAGAAGTTCAATTAGAGTGAAACCTTGTTCTTTATTTCTCTTAGCAACGTGTTGTAAGAATTTTGCTTTAAATTCGGTCTTCATAGTAGTTTCTCCTTGGGGTTAGGATAATGGATATCTTGTTTTCGTATCCCTAACTTACCCAGTCACTTTCCGTTTCATATCACCCCCCAGAAAATTTTTTTCTTTTTAGGCGGAACGCTCCAAAAGCACGTACAGAAAGGGATCGAGGTCGCTCAAGAGTTCTTTAACTTGCTCAAAAGCCGTCTGTTGACTCACCGGTTCGAGGGTGATGGGGTCAACGGTGCGGATTTTTTGCCATCGTTCCACTAAACTGAGAAAAGGTTGAGGTTCATCCCAGAGGGGTAGCAAACCCGCCACCACGTCGCTTTCTTGGTGAAGCGGTACCATTGTCGGGACTTGAACGTATTTGCTGATCTCAAACGGCCTGCGGGTTTGGACAGATTGAATCAAATCTTCTTTTGCTTTAGAATGTCTCAGTTGTGGGTGTAGATGAACGGTGACGGAGTTCCAGTCGCGATCACTCCATTCGGACACGGGTTCAACCGGATGAGCCGCGTCCGGATGACCGCACCAAAAATCTAACAAACGGTGAACGGGGTTCAGCAGTTCAAATAAATGGTGCTGTTCCTCAACCGAAAGTTCAGGTAAACTCATCGCCAGAAATGCCGATAAATTATCCGGTTCTTTAAACAACCCTGTTATATCCCAATACCGCCAATTTACCATACTGATAAATTCCAGTTCGGCCTCTCTCAACGCCGCAAAAAGTTCGGGAATGGTCGAACCTTTATCCCCCATTAATAATACATTTGCCAGCATTGCTTCATCACTGTCTGCTATTCTCTGGTTCCATGTTTGGGCTTTCAGCAACACCTGATCTTTGAGAGCATTCATCGTTTCTTTTGCGACTTCTATCTCCATTTCTCCCGGACTTTCATTCATCAAGCCCATGAACTTAAACAGGTCTTGCGCCCGATAATAGGACGCTCTTTGAAAGTAACTGTGAAGATTAGTTCTGATAATTCCTTCCGGCTTTAATACTGCTTTCATTGCCTTCAAACCTTCCACAATATCCGGCAACAAATACAGCACTTCATCGGCGTTAATATAGTCAAACTCTAATCCCAGTTCGGGTAAATTTTCTATCGGAATCGCATGAAATTCGCAGTTTGTAAAGCCGTAATGTTCTAATCTTTTCTGAGCCAAATCAACGGATTTTTCCGATAAATCAACCCCTACAATTTTCGCGCCAGGATTGGCTTCCGCAAGAACTAACGATTTATAACCGCTCCCGCAACCCGCATCTAATATAACTTTTCCTTCTGTATTAATAACTTTTTGATTTCTTAAATAATAGGACGTAACTAAGTTATGAATATAGAGAATATCATAAGACTCTTTCGGAGAGGTTTCTAAGGGAATTTTAGGATAGGGTGCCGACTCAAATTGTTGACGAATCTTTTCAACTAATTCTGGATCTTTTCGTTCCATTGTTCACAAACTCCAAATACTTCAAACTTTAAAAACTATAAATATTATCCAATCTTGTCTCTGTTGTATTTAGCGATACGCTCGACCGCACGTTACGCGATCGCCAAACTTTGATGATACCATTTTTTAGTGAAATATCACCCCTCTTAACCTCTCCCCCTTCGACCTCTCCCCCAACCCCTCTCCTACGAGGAGAGGGGAGTAAGAACAGAGGGGAGTAAGA
>CAZNCM010000598.1:0-2444 GCA_964571155.1 uncultured Lyngbya sp.
TTGAAAACCTGGCTGAATGATTTAGCCGATCAAATCATTGCAGGTGATTCCATCAGTCGCTCAGAAGCACTCGCTCTGACTCAACAAGTCAAAACTCAAGACGAGATTCTACTTCTGTGTCAAGCAGCCGATCGCGTTCGTCAAGCCTGTTGTGGTAATATCGTTGATCTCTGTAGCATCATCAACGTCAAGTCCGGAAACTGTTCAGAAAACTGTAGCTTTTGTTCTCAGTCCTCTCATCATCCGGGTGAAAACTCCCCGGTTTATGGCTTAAAATCTTCTGAAGACATTGTAGCCCAAGCCAAAGCCGCCGAAGCCGCAGGCGCCAAACGGTTCTGTTTAGTTTCTCAAGGACGTGGCCCCAAATATAGTAGTCCGAAGTCGGCTGAATTTGAACAAATTTTAAACACCGTCAAACGCATTCAGGCTGAAACTCAAATTAAACCCTGCTGCGCCCTCGGAGAAGTGACACCCGAACAAGCCCAAGCCTTAGCCGAAGCGGGAGTCACTCGCTACAACCACAACTTAGAAGCCTCAGAAAATTTCTATCCCCAGATCGTCAGTAGCCACAGTTGGCGCGATCGCATCGAAACCGTCAAAACCCTCAAAAATGCAGGAATTCAAGCCTGTACAGGGGGAATTCTGGGAATGGGAGAAACCTGGGAAGATCGAGTCGATCTCGCCCTCGCCCTGCGGGAACTCGAAGTCGAGTCTGTTCCTCTCAACCTATTAAACCCCAGAGAAGGAACCCCCCTCGGCGATCAACCCAAACTCGATCCCTACGAAGCCTTAAAAGCGATCGCCATTTTTCGCCTGATACTCCCCAAGCAAATTTTGCGCTACGCCGGAGGACGAGAAGCCGTCATGGGAGAACTCCAAAGCCTGGGATTAAAATCTGGGCTAAATGCCATGTTAATCGGACATTACCTCACCACGCTCGGTCAGTCTCCCGAACAGGATCAAGCCATGCTAGAGTCTTTAGGATTAGTCGGAGGAGAAGCACCCGTTTTACAGTGAACAGTTTTATAGTGAACAGTAAGCAGAATAGTGAATATTGATCACCAATAGCTGATAACTGTAAACACTGGTCACTTGTTAGTGCATAACTGTAAACTGAACTAACTGGTCACTGATTACTGATTACTGTTAACTATTAATGACTCCTCCCTTAGAATTGCTATGGGCAATTATTGGTGTTCTTTTAACGATTGGTGGCACATTTTTAGAAGCCTTTGCCGCCGATCCGTCTTGGCTATGGGAACAACAAGAAATTTCCGTCTATTCTTTGGGAGTGACCTATCAAATCGGAGCCGTTTTATTAGTCGGTTGTATGGGAGGTAAAAATGCAGCCGCTATCTCCCAAATTGCCTATGTGGTGTTGGGTTTAACGGTATTACCTGTTTTTTCTGAAGGTGGAGGAATTGGTTATTTACGAGAACCCACTTTTGGTTATTTACTCGGTTTTATTCCTGGGGGGTGGATCTGTGGAATGTTGGCGTTTAAAGCCGCTCCGAAACTCGAACTTTTAGCCTTTAGCTGTTTTTGTGGTTTATTGATGATTCATGGAGTGGGATTAACCTATTTAATTGTAAATTATTTATTGGAAGGATTTGCCACTCAAAATCTAGTTTTAACAGAAGCGATTCAAAAATATTCCCTGTATCCCCTTCCCGGTCAACTCGGTGTCACCTGTGCAATTAGCGTGTTATCCTATGTGTTGCGTGGGTTAATGTTTTATTGAATCAAAAACTGGGTCAAAATATAGATTTAATTTTTGCTTTGTGTTCCGGGTTCCCCTTTTATGAAATTTCAAAAAAATCGGATTTTTTGGATCGCTGCAATTCTCAGTTTAATAGTCGATCATATCACTAAATTTTGGATCGTCCAAACCTTAGAATTGACCAGTCCTCCGCAAACCATTCCACTCTGGCCGGACGTTTTTCACTTCACCTACGTCATCAATACTGGAGCCGCATTTAGCTTATTTAGTAATGGCGGAGTCTCGTGGTTGCGGTGGTTATCGCTAGGGGTCAGTCTCGGTTTAATGGCGCTGGCTTGGTGGGGGCCGCAATTTATTCGATGGGAACAAACCGGATATGGGTTAATTTTAGGGGGAGCATTAGGCAATGGAATTGATCGATTTATCTCCGGTCATGTCGTTGACTTTTTAGATTTTCGTTTGATTCAATTTCCCATCTTTAATTTAGCCGATGTCTCGATTAATATCGGGATTATTTGTTTACTGATCGCTATGTTTATTCACGAACACCCAAGGCATCCCCCGAGCGACCCCTCCTCCGGGAACCTTTAAGGGTGGAGAGAAGCAGAACTCCACAACTTATCGCACTTGTGAGTAAAATGAGTGAAACGCCTTGTCCTGCTTGCCGATCGCTCAGTATGACATCAACGAAGCCTCCACAGAAGCCGAAAACCCTTCTGGGTGC
>CAZNCM010000599.1:0-2437 GCA_964571155.1 uncultured Lyngbya sp.
GACGCTACCAAGAGGCGATAGAATCCTACGATAAAGCTATAGAATTTAAACCGGATAAACATGAAGCCTGGTTGAATCAAGGAGCAATTTTCTGTGACCACCTTAACGATTATGAAAATGCCCTTTTAAGTTTTGAGAAAGCTATTGAAATTAAGCCGGATTTCCATGAAGCCTGGTTCAACCGAGGCAATGCACTCCGTAATTTAGGACGCTACGAAGAAGCGATAGAATCTTATGATAAGGCAATAGAAATTCAACCAGACGACCATACAGCCTGGTATTCTAAAGGTGCTGCATTAATGAAGCTTCGCCGCTTTAAAGAAGGATTTGCTAGTGCTCAAAAAGCAGCCGAACTGAATCCAGATTTTTATGAAAAGCAACGCAAACAAGCTGTTAAAAGCTTACTCGAAAAATTGGGATGGTATAAGCTAACTGGTATAGTTAAAAAACTCATAAATATCCTCAATTTTAAATAATTTTAACCACTCATTTTTTATATCCTTTTTATAGACTCAGTAGGAGAACCAGCTTTATCGGACTCCTCAAGTGTTAGTAAGTCATTAGGAGTGCAGTGAAAAAAAGTACAAAGTTTTGCTAAGGTTTCAAATTCAATTCCCGAGGCTTGACCGCATTCTAATTCACCGAGTTGCTGTTGAGAAATGCCCGTTTGTTCAGCCAGTTCAGCTTGAGTGATATTATTGTGTTGGGTTCGGAGTTCGGTTAACTGAGTTCTAACTTTCATGGTTCGTTTTTCAGATCAATTTTGAAGAATATTTTTATTTTACCTGATAATGTCTTTAACTGTACAAAACTCATGTAGTTCTTGAATGGAGATTGGGGAAGAATAAACATTGTTTTCTGATTGACAAGCCTCTTCAAAAGATGCGATTGCCTCTTTAAGTTTATCAATTGCTTCTTGGGGGGTTTTGCCTTGTCCGACCAAGCCGTTTTCCAACGATAATGAAACCCAATAGTCTTGGCTTTTTCTCAAAACTACAGTATAAAATTTCATGGTATTTGAAGATATTTTTGTGGAAGTTTAACTAAAAATTAGGGGGTTTAACTATTTTATCTAAGTTATAACATAATTTCAAATCAATTAGGTTTTTGTGAGAATTAAGGCATCTTCACCAAAATTCAACAAAAAACCGGGGTTTGCGATCGGCAGGTTTGGATATAATTGAACCGGATTATTGTATGAAAACGATAGTAAGAGTAAAAATCTGATGTATTATGATAAACATAGTGATTCCCCAAAAGAAATGACTCTGTTGGAAACTATCATACGGGAACTTTCATCAGTGCCAGAACCATTGCTTATAGAAGTTTTGAACTTTCTCAAGTCTGCTAAAAATGACAGGCTTTTAGTCTCCGAATCATCCACACCCCGCATTTCAAACCGACATCAAGGAGAAATAGGGATCGGCGATGATTTTAATGATCCTTTACCCGATGAATTTTGGTTGGGTGAAGATTGATGAGAGTTTTGATTGATACTCATGTTTTTAATTGAACCAGATTCGCAGTGGTGAGTTAAAATGATGATCGAGGGTTTCCAAAACTAGCCGATTCAATAGCCTAATCATTTCCTAATACAATAGGGCATTGAATAACGAAAGGAGAAAAAACAGCAATGAATCGCCCAAAACTTGAATACATAACAGATTCCAATGGCAATCAAACCGCAGTGGTTATTCCGATTGAATTGTGGAGGCAAATCTTACCTCAAGATAATGATTCAATCGAAACAATGACTGAAAATATTGAGGACTATTGCTTAAACAAAGCGATGGATGAAGCGAAAACAACTCCTCTTCTTAGCCGCGACCAAGCGATTGATTTTTTGGCGGAGGAAGATGATTGAAAGTTGAGTACAGAACGCTGTTTTTGAGAGACTTAAAGAAACTCAAAAAACAAGAGGTTTATCCGTCTATTTACGAGTTGGTCTTCACAACTTTACCAGAAGCTACATCGGTTCAAGAGTTGCCAAATGTTAAAGCATTGGTTGGAACGGAAAACCGATATCGCATTCGAGTTGGCAACTATCGGATTGGTTTTGAGGTCAATGAAGACCGGATAGAACTCATGCGAGTTCTGCATCGTCGGGAATTTTATCGCTATTTTCCTTAAGGAAAACTATTGCGATGATAGAATATAATCAACCTACGCAAACTGATAAACCCGCCCCACATCAACGCCCCCAACGTCATAACCCGGTACGCCCGTGACCCAAGTATTACCGACTGCGGCGACAGACGCCCCAAAATTCAAACGCTCATCCCCGTTGTCGGGAACCGTGTTAATATAAGTATCGAGAAGTTCTCCGGTTCTCAACTGATGCCGGAACACCGCCCCGGACGCCAACGACCCGTAACCCGGAGCGCCGACGAACACGCTGGTATTGACGATATCGATGGCTTCTCCGAAACGGTCAAAG
>CAZNCM010000600.1:0-2238 GCA_964571155.1 uncultured Lyngbya sp.
GATTGCTGGATTTGAAATCCCCTCATCAGGGGAAATTTATATTCACAAACAAGCAATGAATCATCATCCCCCTTTTCATCGTCCGGTGAATACTGTCTTTCAAAACTATGCCCTATTTCCCCATCTAACCGTTAGCCAAAATATTGCTTTCGGACTGGAAATGGAAAATATATCTCGCCCAGAAATTCGTCAACGAGTTTCTGAGGTCTTAGAATGAGTACAGTTACTAGACTTACAAAATCGCTATCCCCGTCAACTTTCCGGCGGACAGCAGCAACGAGTCGCCCTCGCCAGGGCGTTAGTAAAACAACCTAAAGTTTTGCTTTTTGATGAACCTTTAGGGGCGTTAGATTTGAAGTTGCGAAAAGAAATGCAACTCGAACTTAAACAAATGCAAAAACGGTTAGGAATTACCTTTATTTATGTCACTCACGACCAAGAAGAAGCCCTCACAATGTCTGATCGAATTGGGGTAATGAACCAGGGTCAACTCTTACAAGTGGGAACGCCAGTCGAGATTTATGAGTATCCCAAAACTCGATTTGTAGCTGATTTTATTGGTGAAAGTAATATTCTCACAGGACGAGTTACCCAATCCCAAAATAGTCAAATTAACTTATTAGTTGATGAACAATTATCAGTTTCTATGGTTTCTCAAACCGAAGTTTTTTCCGGACAACTCTTAACGATTGTTATTCGTCCTGAAAAAGCGAGTCTTGTTTCCCCTGAAAACAAAAGCCATAACCATTGGCGAGGAATCATAGAAGAAGCGATTTATCTGGGAACAGATACCCGTTATCGAGTCAAATTAACCCCCAATACCTCGATGATTATTCGTCAACAAAACCTACAACGCGATCAGACTCAACAGTATGCTATTGGTGAAACCGTTAATGTTTTTGTTTCTCCTGAAAATATCAGTTTTTTACCCGAATAAAAAAACGGCTTCTGTATTCAGAAACCGAGAGTTTGAAGTTTGATTGTTTTGAAATACAATTTTGTTGAAATCAACCGCTAGTTTTAGAACTTGAATGTCGTTCTAAACGTAGTGACAACAATCGTGTCGTTTTCATCGGTATGTTCAGGGTCAGTAATAATGAAAACAGCCGGAATTAAAGAAATGTACTCGTTCAGTTGGAAACGATACAGCGCTTCAATATGAATGCCCGTTTTTTCTTCCTCTAAGCGTTCAATTGTGTGATAAACCACCTTCGGTTGCATCCCCACAATAATACCGCCCAAATCCCCTTCTTTGATCAAATCTGGGAACGCCAATGTCACCGCAAAGTTGATCACAGTCGCATCGAGGTCATCGCCGTCGTTTCTGACCTTATCATCAGCCCAAGCCGCACCAAACCAGCCACCGACCTCAAAACTATCAGAAATTCTCCAGTTCGTCTGGAAACTGACATTATCACTGGTGGTCGCGGTATTTCCAAACGGACGGTTAGCGAGGAAACTTCCAGTCCCACCACTAACACCAACATCATCTTCTCGGAAATAACGACGGCTATAAGCCAAACCCAACACTAAATTATCTTTCGGTTCGTAGACCACTTGCAAAAATGCAGAATGACCCCCATTAAATAAACCTCGACCTTCACTGGCATCCGGGGCATCTCCATCATCGGCAACATAACCAAGATTAATCTTAATATTATCGTTGAGTTGATAGTTAAACCCTACACCCGTTCCTTCCGGCCCCCGGAACATGGTGGGGTCATAACGAGCAAAACGAGACGATGCACCGGTTCCTGTACTTTGGAAAGGACTGATGGGGTCTAAAATGTCGTCAGAGTCGAGACTCTGGGCACCGATGAATACCTCTCCTTTATCATTGAAAACTGGAAACTGATACCACAACTCATCAATCTCAAAGTCTCCTGAACCCCCATCTGTCCCTAAACGACTCATCAGGGTATTGGTGAGGTTTTCTCGGCTTAAGTTAGGAACGTCTTTGGCTTCTAAGCGAGTTCGCAGTCTATCTTTTCCGGTAAAGCTGGTATCGAAGGTTAAACGCGCCCGATAACCGAAATAGCTTTGTGTCGGGTCTTCTTCATCATCAACATTTGGCCCGCCGACGGTCGTATATTCGGCGCGATCGCCAAAAGTATCCCCAATAAAGAAGATCACTTCCCCTCTTAACTTGGTGGTTGTGGAGAATTGATTGGCTTCGAGTTCAGCCGAGCGGGCTTCGAGAACGGTAACTCGACCTCGCAGGGCTGCCAGTTCAGCGGC
>CAZNCM010000600.1:2329-2433 GCA_964571155.1 uncultured Lyngbya sp.
CGTTCTAAACAAGCATTGATCCCTGCGGCAAACTCATAACGAGTTAAAGCCCGGTTTCCTTTATAGGTTCCGTCTGGATATCCGGCAATACAACCATAGCGTTC
>CAZNCM010000601.1:0-2406 GCA_964571155.1 uncultured Lyngbya sp.
AAAGTGGGCGTTAACCGAACATAACGCACCACTCACAATTCAACCGAAAAAATAAAAACTACCTGAGTCCAGCTAGTCGCCAATGTTTATCTAACGGAGAAAAAACAAACCCAATATTAACTAAAATCAAACCATCTTTTTTCTCGGATTGGTAGACACACCATGTCCCGGTTGGAACTTCACGGCGATAGGATTGATTTTGGCGTATTTTCTGGTAGATAGTCGTTTCCGAACATTCGACTAACTCGGCTGCACGTTTAACCCTACAATCAGTTTCTACTAACACTTCTACAGGTTGATTGAACAAGATTAGCTGATTGCTGTTATAATCTTTATGCACAACAAACTCCTTTGGTCTATAAAGACCACTAAATGAATGAGTCAACTGGCGCCAACCAGTAACTCGTTTGCAATTTAAAGCGATTGAGAGCCTCTCTAGTTCCAGCTAGGGAGGTTCAATTGCTTCTATGGTAAGGATAGAGCAGAATTTCAGCGATGTCAACCAAAAATGACGTATATTTTTACTATGTACGTTATTATTGGTGTACATACACCCAATCACTGATATGAACGCACCTTTACTCTCGCGGTACACCCCCAGACTGATGGAACACAGTGTGTTGGAGGAGATTTTTGTCCAGCGTCACTCGCAAGTCGAGGAACTGATCGACAGCATCCGCAGCAGCGTTATCAGTGATGAAAAACAGCACATTTTGTTGACGGGTTCGCGTGGTATCGGGAAAACTCATCTCGTCTCGCTCATTTATCACCGTATTCGTGAGAGAGAGGAACTTCAGAAACAACTATTTATTGCATGGTTGAGTGAGGAAGAATGGAGTATTACTTCTTTTCTGGACTTTTTGATCTGTATTTTTAATACCAAAACAGATCAACCTTCTCCCCCGTCGATAGAGTCACTTTATGAAATGTCTGTCGATGCGATGGAGAAAGAAGCTTCAGTTATTCTCAAAGAATTTATTGGCGATCGCACTTTACTATTAATAGTAGAAAACTTGGATGAAGTATTAAACGGGTTGGACAGTGAGGGACAAAAGCAACTGCGTAGCTTTATTGAAGAAAATCCCTGTGTTATGTTAGCCACAGCATCAAGTTTACCCAATGCGGTTAAACGCAAGAGTTCAACATTTTATCAGTTTTTTAACCACCAAGAGTTAGAAGAATTAAAGTTGGAAGATGCGAGAAACTTACTCGCCAACATTGCAAATATAAAGGGTAATAAAGAATTGGAGGATTTTATTAAGGAGCCAACTGGATTTAATCGTATTAAAGCTGTTTATCATCTGGCTGGTGGAAATCATCGCCTGTATGTTATTTTTTCAGAATTTTTAACTCATCGAAATTCTCTCGATCAGTTAGTTGAAGCTTTTATGCGAACTTTAGATGATCTCACGCCTTATTATCAAGATAGAATGAGATCTATTTCACCTCAGCAACGAAAAATTATTGAGTTTTTGTGTAAGACTCGCACTGCTGTTACCGTTAAAGAAATTGCTCAACGCTGTTTTATGACCCATCAAACGGCATCTAGTCAGCTTAAAAAGTTATCAGAAATGGGTTATGTGTATTCAAAAATGTATGGACGTGAATCCTACTATGAAGTGCCAGACATCATGATGCGTTTCTGCCTAGAATTAAAAAAACAGCAAGATGAATCTATTCAATTTTTCGTGAATTTGTTCAGGATGTCTTTTGATTGCCAAGACTTACAACAAAGATTAGAGTTTATTCCTATTTATATTATTAATACTAATTTTCAAGAAGAATCTTTTAGAGATTCACTATTTAAAATTCAAGAATATATCAAGAATTTTTTGACCGAACAGTATTATAAAAATTTAAATAAATATGTAAAAGAAGGGGATGCTGAAAAGGCTTTAAATTTAGCAGAGGAGTTAATTAAAGTTAGAGGTTTTTCACAAGGAAAAATTGCACAAATTTGGTCTTCTATAGACACCGAAAACACAGCAGAGAAAGTATTAAACTCGATTGGTAAAGCAATTGAAATTGACAAAAATAACGAAAAGCTATGGTTAATACAAGGATTGATATTACTATGCTTCCCGAATTTTAATCAAGATGCTATTAGTTCGTTTGATCAAGTAATAAAAATAAATGAAAATAATTTTAGGGCTTGGTACTGTAGAGGTTTAGCATTAGCTAATATCAGCTCTTTTCCAGAAGCACTTAAATCTTTTAATATCGCAATTAGGCTTAATAACGAAGATTCAGATGCTTGGAAATATCGAGGAATAGCACTGACACAACTTGAACGGTATGAAGAAGCATTATACTCTTTTAATAAAGCAATTGAGCTTGAACAAGATCGCTCATTATGGAAAATGCGAGGTATAGTGCTATATGAGCTTGAACAATATGAAGAAGCAC
>CAZNCM010000602.1:0-2401 GCA_964571155.1 uncultured Lyngbya sp.
AAAAGTTTTAACTACTAATTCGCTTCACTCAGTTGGGGCTGTTCAACATTAGTCAGACTTACTTTCACCACACGATTAACAGTCTCAGGTGCTTTGGGCATGGTTAAGGTTAGAACACCATCAACATAGTCCGCTTTAACTTCGGTATGGGCAATAACTTCAGGCAAATTCACAACCCGACGAAACTCACCCGATGGGAATTCGGAGTAAAGATACTTATGACCTTCTGCGAGTTCAGGACGATTGGTTTTACCCGAAATTGCAACCGCTTTCTTGGCGGCTTCAATGTTAAGTGCTTCGCTATCCAAACCGGGGAGAAAGGCTCTGAGAACGTAGCTTTCAGGAGTCTCTTGCAGTTCGATAGCCGGAGTCCAACGGGAGGTTACTTGGGAGTTTAAAACCCGGTCAAATTCACGTTGCATTCTTTCCATTTCTGCGAAGGGGTTGTAAGCTAACATCATATTAATTGCTCTCCTTTAACTGTCGAATAAATGAATAACTATTGATTACATTCACTATGATGCAACAGCAAGTTAGCAGGTGAAATTGGAGAGAACCGTACCGGAATAGATTATTTTCCTCACCTATCAAACTACCAATTAAAATGAAGAAAACCGAAAAAAAGATTAGGGTAAACCAGAATTATTAATTTTGATTATATGTTAAATTACAGTCTATAGCACGCCAAAGTAAGGACTCAGAAAGTGAGGACTCAATAGGTGTTGGAAGGGGGTTTAACTCCCGAAATTTTATCGATTACTCAGAGCAATAGCGATACAATCATTAATTTTGAGAGTGAAACTTTAGCGGTATTAGTGGGTGTAGATTCGTCGGATTTGATTGCAACGAATCCGTTTCTTGTCGCTTAGAAATTGAATTGGATAGGTTCATGCCTTCGGTTAAAGCCATTCGTGGCAGCAGAACTCAAGTTTAGGTTGTCACGAATGATTTCATCGGATCAATTTGAATCGGGCAAAATTCATAAGAAATCAATTTTGAGTAATGGGTTCAATTTACCGATTATCCGAAGTTAAGAACAACTTCAGGAAGACAAAGGGCGCTAAGTTGTTATTATTCCGTCCGAAGGTGATTCTCAAGCTTATAATCACTATAAACCATTTCCAATTAAAATAAAAGATGCCCAATAATAGGGATGACTGAAATTATTACTCGCATTATTAATTGGTAATCCGGTTGCAATATCTCGTTGAATAAACCCTCCATCTCCCGTGCGTTCGCGTAGCGTGCCGTCAGGTGTATCGCCTCCCCTTTCGCCCCCAAAGACTGAAAAATCTCCGGTAATTAACGCATTTTGGGCGTTTTGCAATGCTTCAGTTTTACTGTTTCCTTGTTGCAACGCATGGTAAAATTCATTCATCAACAGTTGAGTTCCCCCATCATTAACTTGCCACAAAGATGCAATAACTGCCCTCGCCCCTCGACTTTGGAATTGATAACCTAACCCTAGAATTTGTTCGCCGTTGTTATCAAAGCCACCTAAACCCGTTTCACAAGCACTCAACACCACTAAATCTACATTCGATAATGACCAATTTTCCACATCTCGCAAAGTGGGATTTTCACCTTCTCCAAATACTATAAAGGATTCAGACGGATCGCCGGGAACAAACGCCGCATGAGTGGCAAAATGCAACACATTATAACCATTCATTTTCGGTTTAATCGCTTCTAAAGTAAAGGCTTCATCAACATAAGCCGTTGTATTGGGTAAAGTTTCCTTCAACCCATCCACTTCAATTCCCGCAAAGGGTAAACCCGCAAATTCAACATCTCGTTCACCAATTTTAGCCGGACGAATTAAGGACTCATCTGCAAATGCTCCGGCTAAAATTCTGGGTTCAGGTTGAGGTTGAGTATCAATTTCTTGTAACGATGCGGCAGTGATATTATTCACTCGAAAACGTTCGGCGATCCACTGTTGACCATCATGCAATGCCACCAACGGAATATAACGTAACACACCATCGGGGGCATAAATAATCACTTCAGCGTTGGCGGTTTTGAGGTCATTTTCCAGGGGTTCAAACAGCCATTGATAGAGTTTTTGCGCGGGTGCAACTGCATCTTTACTGGGGTCTTGTAACGCCAAACGAAACCGAACAATTGTCTGATATAATTCTTCTCGGCTCACCTCTACAGTCCGTCGCAAAGGAGGAGAATTGGGAGTCGTAATCACTAATTCTAAACGATCTTCTAGAATTAAAGGATAGAACAGAACTGCATCCAACTCTCCTAACTTATCTCGTAAACCATCTAACTCACCCAGAGATAAAGTTTGTTCTCGTGCATCAAAACTCAGTTGTTCGATTAATTTGCGGACTTCAGGACTGCGGGAAAAGTTATTAAAATCGGCGTTAATTTCTTCTTGCAGGTTATATAA
>CAZNCM010000603.1:0-2399 GCA_964571155.1 uncultured Lyngbya sp.
TTTTCAGTCGGCGACAGTGGGTTGGGTTGGAATGGGAATTTTAGCCATTTCTCCCTTTCATGTTTTATATGCTCAGGAAGCTCGGGCTTATAGTTTATGGACGTTTACTATTTTATTTTCGAGTGCTGCATTATTAAGAGCCTTACGAGTTACACAAACAAATCAAGCGGTAAAATCTAAACGTTTAGCTTGGGGAATTTATGCTTTTAGTTTGACGCTTGGATTGTATTCTCATTTATTTTCTGTATTTGTTTATCTCGCTCATGGAATTTATGTATTTGGGCTGAGACAATGGCGAAAATTAGAGTATATTATTCCGGCTCTCAGTGCAGTTTTATTGAGTGTTATTCTTTTTCTACCGTGGTTAATTATTATTTTTACAAATTTTCCTGATTTAATTGATAATACTAGCTCTCATCGGATTACTCGACCGGGTACAATGTTGTTTTGGGGCTTGAATTTAACGCGGCTAACTTTTGATTTTAATCAAGGCTATAGTTTACTGAATCCGGTGTTATATCCAATTATTATGATTGCGGGATATTCAGTTTATTTCTTAGTTAAAAAGACTCCGAGTAAAACTTGGTTTTTTATCGTTGCGTTGATGGGAGTCATGGGAACCGCTCTAATTTTACCCGATTTACTCTGGGGTGGACAACGTTCAACCATTGCTCGCTATGGAATCCCTTCTTATTTGGGTTTACAAATTTCATTGGCTTATCTTTTGACTACAAAAATTAGTGATAATTTACTGAAGTCTCAACGAAGAAAACGCTGGAAATACATCTTTTTAGCAATCGGTTTCAGTGGAATTTTATCTTGCTTAGTGAGTTCTATTCATCCGGTTTGGTGGCATAAAAGTTATACCCGAAGTCGCTATGTTTCTCCGGTCGCTGAAATTATTAATTTATCTGAAAGTCCTTTGGTAATTAGTGATTCAGAACCCGGCAGAATTCTACCGTTGAGTCATCGACTCAAACCCAATGTTTATTTACAATTGGTTGTTCAGTCTAATATTCCTCTGCTTCCTGAGCAGGATTTTAGTGATATTTTTTTATATCGTCCGTCTGAAGTTTTAATTGAAGGAATTGAACAAGTTTATCAAGCAAATTTAGAAAAAGTTTATAAACAAGGATGGCTTTGGCGAGTTGAACTTCCCGAACTGTAGAAAAAGTCGCATTACTTAGAAGGGCAAAGAATAGTCTAACGATGCGATGAGAGTCCAAAGATCTTTCCCTCCTCCCCACCTCCCCTTACAGGGTGACAGTTTGATCTATTTTCTCTCTACAAATAAATTCTGATTTTGGAGTGGAGACGAGGAGAGTAGAAATCAATATTTGTAGAGACAATATCTTCGACTTCACGAGTCTGGGAGAAGGGTGTAGAGTGTGTTCCCCGAGTGGAGAGTACGGCTAATACTTATATACAAGCGGATTTGGGGATATTTGTGATTTTTAATCCTTCTGTTAGATCTTAGCTGAAACTACTCGTGTTAGAATATTTCTAAGGAATAGGTATCGGTTGCAGTTTTTGCTTTCAGTACAAAGAATTTTGTTCTGTTCCATCTGGCAGAGCTAGCCTTCCGAAATATCTGTCTTGTATATCTGTCTGATTTGGGAAGTTAACGTATGTCGATTTATGTCGGTAATCTCTCCTATGAGGTTACGGAAGAGGATTTGAAGTCCGTATTTACTGAATATGGAACTGTCCAACGGGTTAGTATTCCGACGGATCGTGAAACGGGCCGTCCCCGAGGATTTGCGTTCGTAGAGATGCAAGAAGAATCTACAGAACAAGCTGCAATTGAAGCTCTCGATGGTGCAGAATGGATGGGACGGGATCTCAAGGTCAATAAGGCGCGACCTCGTGAAAAGAAAAGTTCATTTGGGGGCGGAGGTCGCAGAAACGATCGTTACTCTGACAATTACTAAATCTTTAGCGTAAATTCAAGTCTCTCTATCCGATGACGTCGTGATGTCGATAATGTTAGCTCGGTATTGTTATACCCGCATTTCTGGTTAGAGAGATTGTATCACCGAAAAAGCTTGATAGCTTGACTTTGAGGCGCACGTCTAGCACTATTTTCTAGAACGTGCCTCATACTTTTTGATCAGGAATAAGTATGTTGATTTTGAGTCGAGCGTTGATCGAGATTAAATCGTAAAAATATCTGTACCTACAGTTATATCTGCTGTTAAGTTTGAATTTTGCTCAATAAAAGCAATCGCCAATTCACGACCCGAACCGATATCACCGCCACGAGTATCATAGAGAACAAACCCTGAAGAACTCCCTACAGAAGTTAAGGTACTGACTTCAATAAATTCAGAATTGATCCCAAAAATAACAATTTCATCCTCACCCGAAGTAAAGTCTTGAATCGTATCTACTAAGTTAGG
>CAZNCM010000604.1:0-2391 GCA_964571155.1 uncultured Lyngbya sp.
GGCTAATTTTTATCCTCCTAATTGTCACAATGCGGCGGATGTTTTTGCCTATCTCTATGACATGGATATTTTGTTTATTGCCCGCACCCAAGGAAATCAACCCATTCAGTATCGTAGCCCAAACCGAGAGGGTGAAATTGAAATTCCGCCGATTCAGGCGGTGGATACGTTAGGGGCTGGGGATGTATTTCATGGGGCGTTTTGTCATTTTATTTTACAAAGTTCTTTTGTAAAATCATTAAAAGCTGCGGCTGAAATTGCTGCTTGTTCCTGTCAATCTTTTGGAACTCGTCAATGGATCAAATCGTCTTAGCAGTTGTGTGAAAAATTTTTTCCCGTTGATCACAAAGGGTTCTTCTGGGTGTAACCTCTAAAGTAGAGGATTGATACCCGGAATAAAAATAGATTGACAAAATAGAAAAACAATGATAAACAATTAGACTAAAATTAAGTAATTTAATACAGTTAGTCCTTTTTTAATTGATAATTTTTTAGCCAAAATGACAGATTCTAAACCTCTGCGAATTACGCTCCCGCCTTTGCAAATCACCCTAGAAGATGAACAACAAGTCAGTCTTCAATGGTTAGCCCAACAATTAAATTTACCCGCTGAACCTCAACCTCAAGTGTCTGACTCCTGGAAAACCTGGGTGGTGATTAATAAGTTATTAAATCAACCTGATGAAGTTTTAGTGCAGCGAATGGTGGAACATGGGATTGATGTGAAGTTAGCCCTCGAAGAAGTCGCGCAAGCCCCAAATCATCCTTATTATAAAGCCGGAGATCAATTTGTTCAACAGTTGCGAAAATTAGAGTCAATTCTACAAATTCAGCAGCAACTCTCGATGCTTTCCAGTCAAGCGGAAACCGTTGAACGTCGAGTGAGTCTTTCTAGAGATGAATTTTTAGAGGGATTTTATTCTCAAAACAAACCTGTCGTTTTTACAGGGATAATGAACAACTGGAAGGCTTTAAATCTCTGGAATCCCCAGTATCTCAAACAACATTATGGCACGGCAACGGTAGAAGTTCAAGCCAATCGCAATAGCGATCCTGAGTATGAACTCAATGTCGAAAAACATCGACGAAAAGTCTTACTTAAAGATTATATTGATTGGATCGTCGAGAAAGGAGAAAGTAATGATTGTTATATGGTTGCGAATAATCAGAATTTAGATCGAGAAGATCTAAAAGGGTTAATGAATGATCTCGAAGTTTTCCCCGAATATCTCAACCCCGAAGACACTTCACGGCGAGTCTTTTTCTGGTTTGGTTCAGCCGGAACGATTACCCCCTTACATCACGATCCTGTTAATTTAATGTTAGCTCAAGTATTGGGTCGAAAACGGGTTTTATTGATTCCCCCCCGTCAAACTCCCTTTCTCTACAATCATGTGGGTGTGTTTAGTCAAGTTGATCCCGAAAATCCCGACTTTAATAAATATCCTCTCTACCGAAATATTAAACCCATTGAACTGATTTTAAATCCGGTTGGTTGGTGGCATCATGTCAGAGCATTAGATGTGAGTATTTCCGTATCATTCACCAATTTTGTTTTTCCTAATTATTACAACTGGCAAAATCCTACTTTTGGTCGAACTTAGTTGAAACTCCCTAACAGTTGTGATCTCGATCAGTAAAATATTCAGCTAAGATCAAGACATAAGGGGCATTAAATCACGGATGATTTGATCAGATTTTAGTCATGATGATTAATAGGTATCCTATGGTCAACTGCAACCTATTTTACAGATCTGAGGTTTATAATCGCAATGTTTTCACCATCTTCTCAAAAAAATAATACCTACGAGTACAAATCCCCTGCCGATGATATTCCTGACCCTTGCGACTGGATACAGGAACATCATTCCCTAGCTTGTGTTGCCGAAACTCTCAATCTTCTCAACCAAACCTCAAATAACGGCATTCAAGCAGGCGAAGACTTTTCTTATACCCCAGAAGGTGAATTAGTAATTGGTGTCAAAACCCGAGATCTTTTGAAAGCCCGTTGCGGAAATCAGCACTGGCAATATGTACGGAATTATTTACCTATCCAAAAAGGATAAGTTTTTGCTGTGATTCCATTAAGCTTGGCTGCCGCTTTCTCCTGTGATCACAGCCGCACCAATTAAATGAGCCAAACGCAGAGCTTCTGGAACTTTACCACAATCTGTCAACCGCTCTAAAGCTTGAGCGATCACGACAGGTTCTTCACCGCAAACTTGAAAAAAAAAGGGCGGATAAGCATGAATTTGACCCGCACGGCGCAAAATTTGCAGTCGTTTTTCCGTATCGGTTAAACGTCGTAGCGCCCGTTCAATCTTACTTAAATTGGGGGGACGGCGCATCACCGCAACACAAGGCCTTTCTAATCGACTCGCCAACTCCGGT
>CAZNCM010000605.1:0-2377 GCA_964571155.1 uncultured Lyngbya sp.
AAACCGCCTGACCCATCGAGAATAAACCATAACGGCCCTGAAACAGAGAGGGCAAAGGTGCAGAAGGACTTTGAGCAATCGTTGTATCTCGTACCCGACCGAGAATATAATCAGCCGGTTGGTCATTAGTAACGATAGACACATCGGCAATTCCCGAAAAAGCGCTGGTTGCATCAACCCGTTCAATCCGAGCCAGTTTGGAGTCTAGAGCAACTTTCAAGTCAATTTGCCGGGGAAGGACACGAATCGCTTCTTTCACCCGTTGTCTGGTTTTGATTTCGGGTAAGGTCGAGTTCCCACTGCCGATACTGCGGACTGTTGCTTTTGCTGTTAAACCCGTGCGAGAGCGAATCAACAGTTGAGACAGAATCGGACTCACCTCAGATTCGGAGTCTGGTAAAACGGTATAAAGAGAATTGGCTTCATAATACTCTAAAACCGATGCAGGTAGACCCGTCAACAAGAGTTTAGCGGTTTTCCCATTGTCTTCGATCGCCTTGATGACTCCACCTGCACCAGAGGAATTGGATAATAAATTCTTCAGAGCAAGCGGTTTATCCGTTAGGCGGGATTCTGAACCCGAGGAGAGTTCTTTGTAGAGTTGGGGTTGTTGAGCAACACCCATCGTTTGTTCAACCACACCTGCAACTTGAATTAAACTCGATTGCAGGCTATCAGCAGGAAACGCCGACCAGAGGGTTTGGGTGAGAGTATGAGTAAATAATCCCGCACTCCAGTTATCCCAGTTAATTTCAACGGCGACTTGTGAAGGTTTAGTTCCACTGAGAACAATACCCGGAAATTGATTGGGACGGCGTTTTTCGAGTTGTTCTCTCGATAAGTTCAATTGAGACAAGAGTTGATCTTGAAAATCTTGTTCAGCTTGGGAGATTTTAGAAGTATTGGGACTCGCACTCGAACGAATGTGAAAAGCCCCCTGTTGGTTAAATCCCGGATAAGCATAGCTGGTGTCCAGAATCGTAATCACTTGATGAGTCGGCAGCGATCGCAGCAGTAACCAGAGTGTATCCTCTAGTAAGTCATTAATCTCGCCATCTTCTGTGGTGCTAGACGTCCCATCAACAGGTACTAAAGCATTCTGACCCGTCGAAGAATTGGCCGTTGAATTGGAGCGGGGAATATAACTCCCATAGCCACTAAAATGAAAAACAACGACATCACCGGGTTTGGCTTGTTCGATCAGATGAGTCGTAAAGGCATTTTCAATATTTTCACGAGTAGCCTCGAGATTACTCAGCGTGATAATATCTGAATCCGTGAACCCAAAGCGACAGGTCAAGAGTTCTCGTTGAAGTTCAACATCAGTAACGCACCCTCGTAACGGCTCAAAACCGCCATTACTGGCTGGATATTGATTGATTCCGCGAGTGGGTTGAGCGAGGGCTTGGTAATAGCGTTCGCTACCCATCCACCATTGTGTTTCACTGATTCCCAGTGCTGCTAGCAGTAGACTAGCCCGTTGCAAAAATTCCCGTCGTTGTAGTCCCATTCTCTCTCCCTGACATCCTACCCGGCTGCTGAAAACTTCTCACTTTTTTCACTTCATTAAATACCATACTAGGTCGAGGACGCTCAACGATTATTCTATCAATCCAGCTATTTTCCTCAATAGTTCAGGTTAGCAAATGTTCAAGTTGCTTTCCTTTGTCCTTTTATGATTGATTATTTTGAGCTGTGATACCTGACGATCTCTCAAAGACCGACTGAACTCAATGGGCAAGCGGCAGTTTCTAGCATTTTAACAGCTCTCTACTTTGAGTGAAGAAGTTTATCTATCCACTCAACCCCTGATCGGCATAATCGAGCAAAACTTAACTGCACTGACTGAAATTGTATCGTGCTTCATGCAATCAATATACCCCTATCCCTGCAATTTTCTCAGAGACTGTCAATTGATGAGTAAAAACCTCTAGGGATTAAGCCTGGCCTATTTTAGTCTCACCACAAAAATGGTCACGCTTGATCGGGTGAAAAGGCAAATCTCCCGATCTCCACGCCAATCAAACAGCCCTGCTGGGATTAAGAGGTAATCTGAAAATTTAACCTCTCGGTTAATTTTATATAAATAATTAAGTGTTATCGCGACAATCCCCTTAATCCTAGATGCACCCAGACCTCTAAAAGATAGGTTATGCTGAGGTTCATCCTCAGACTATTTGAAGATTACTAATCAGCACAGGAATAAAGGGAAGTTCTGATGAACTCCAAAGCCAAACTGAAAGCTGACTGACAGACTTAACCCTGCATAGCTTTGACTAATTCTGCCGCGACTTCAGGACGAGAGAATTCCGGCGGTGGCATTTCACCCCGACGCAACATTTCCCGAACTTTGGTTCCAGACAGGTGAATCCGTTGT
>CAZNCM010000606.1:0-878 GCA_964571155.1 uncultured Lyngbya sp.
CTCCGCTATTATCAGCAACATTTAGGATAGTCTGCGTTTGAATCATGACACTTCATCGATTGTTGAGAGGTTGATTGTTGAAACAGTTTGAAAATCTTAGAAACGTTCTCGCTGGTTATGATTCCGGTCGAGAGGTCAGAATTTCAATCACATTCCAACGTTTTGTTTTACTCAAAGGTCGAGTTTCTTGAATGCGAACTCTATCCCCTTCTTGACACTGATTTTCTTCATCGTGAGCTTTGTACCGTCTGGTCTTCACCACGATTTTTCCATACTTGCGGTGGGGGGAACGGTTTTCAATCGCCACCACGACTGTTTTCTCCATTTTGTTGCTGACCACTAAGCCAACTCGTTCTTTGATTGCCATAGTTCTGTGTACTCAATAGATTGTCAAACCTGAAAAGAATTGGTTTCCTTTCGCTGACTTTTTTAGGCTTCTTCTGCGGAGGAAGCGGGGGCTAATTCCGGTTCCGGAGTCGCCGATTCTTCTGCTTCAGCCTGCTGTTGTCGTTCCCGTTCAACGGTAAATAATTGAGCCAGTTGATGTTGAGTATGTTTAAACTCATGAGGCTTTTCTAGTCGTCCTGTGGCTTTCAGTAGACGTAGATTAGCCAAGTGTTTTTTGAGTTCAATAATCTTGTCAGACAGTTGTTCATCATTTAACTGTCTCACCTCTTTAATTTTCGGAAAAGCCATAACTCCTTAACCTCCTAATATATCCCTGAAAACCCTATTTTTTTTATTCTGAGGATTCTTCCTCCTGGGGTTTGACAATAAACTTAGTCTTAATCGGTAATTTAAAGGCGGCTAAACGCATGGCTTCGCGAGCAATTTCTTCGGAAACGCCAGCCAGTTCAAACATAATTCGTCCGGGCTTA
>CAZNCM010000606.1:897-2117 GCA_964571155.1 uncultured Lyngbya sp.
CCTTTACCGGAACCCATCCGAGTTTCTGCTGGACGCATGGTAATCGGTTTATCGGGAAAAATCCGAATCCAAATTTTTCCACCCCGACGAATGTAACGAGTCATCGCCCGACGAGCAGCCTCTATTTGGCGAGAAGTAATCCAAGAGGGTTCGAGAGCTTGCAAAGCATACTCGCCGAAGCTAATGGTACTTCCTCGGGTTGCTTGACCTCTCATTCGGCCTCGTTGTTGTTTGCGGAATTTCGTTCTTTTAGGACTTAACATCGGTGATTCGGGGTAAGTTGTCGGCGATCAGTTGAAGGTCAAAAGTCCGATCCTTTTCGGTTTCTCTATCCTTCGTTTGAGCGATCATCATATTTTTGACGTCGCGGTTGTTTGCGTCGCGGTTGACCAACATTTGCGTTATTTGAGGTTTCTTCTTGTCCGGGAATAATTTCTCCTTTGAACACCCAAACTTTAATGCCGAGAATGCCATAAATGGTCAAAGCCGTGCAGTAGGCGTAGTCAATATCTGCCCGCAGCGTATGCAGAGGAACTCGACCTTCACGAGTCCATTCTGTCCGGGCAATTTCAGCCCCGTTGAGGCGGCCGCTGACTTGAACTTTGATCCCTTCTACTCCGGCTTTTTGGGCTCGGGTAATGGCTTGACGAACGACCCGACGGAAGGATACCCGTTTTTCGAGCTGCTGGGCAATGTATTCTGCGATTAACCGGGCATCGGCGTCAACGCGAGCGACTTCGACAACATTGATCCGAATCTGACGATTGTTGCCCAGTTCTTTTTGTAAACCGACGCGCAGCGATTCAATCCCCGTTCCGCCTCGACCGACGACCACCCCAGGTCGTGCTGTTAACACTTCTAAGTCGATTTGATCGGCTTTACGTTCAATCCGAACATCCGAAATTCCTGCATTACTCAGGTTTTTTTGAATGTATTGGCGGATTTTATAGTCTTCTTGCAGCAGGTCGGGATAATGTTTGGCATCGGCGAACCATCTAGACTTATGTTCTTGGGTGATTCCTAAACGAAAACCGACTGGATTAATTTTTTGTCCCATAGCGAATTAAGGTAGGAAATGGGTTAACGATTCTTCATTGGATTGAAAGGTACAAAATTCAATGGATTGTAATTGTTGAACTTGAATTAATTTATTCCTCAACATTCGGAGCAACAGCCACGGTAATGTGACAAGTGGGCTTGCGAATTTGATAGGCACGACC
>CAZNCM010000606.1:2160-2370 GCA_964571155.1 uncultured Lyngbya sp.
TTTCAAACTAGGGCCTTGGTCGGCAAAAGCTTGAGAGACAACCAGAGTCGCTGGATCTAAACCCTGATTGTGTTCAGCATTGGCTACGGCAGAACGCAAAGCCTTTAAGATAGGCTGACAAGACCGATAAGGCATAAATTCTAGAATGATCAGTGCCTCTCGATAGGAGCGTCCCCGAATTTGATCGAGGACTCGTCGTACTTTGTGAGG
>CAZNCM010000607.1:0-2355 GCA_964571155.1 uncultured Lyngbya sp.
CGGGAGGTTGCTGATCGATAAAACAAAACGGACAACGATTATTACATTGAATTAAACCATCAAATAATGCCGTTTCAAACTCTAATCCCAAATCCTCATCATAGTCTTTCTCGATTTCAACCTGATGAACTTTTCCCCGACTATCAAGAACTTCAAGTTCTAAAATTTCATCCGCACAGAAAAATTGATAATCAATTAAATCACGGGGATGCTGTCCGTTAATAGAAATAATTGAATCTCCGGGTTCAAAACCCATTTCATCCGCAATCGAATCCGGAAGAACTTTAGTAATTTGAGCGGGACGAAATGAACGGTTACTCATCTTATTTGTTCCTTTTAGATGTTAGGAGTTAGTTGAGAGTGTGAACAACCAACACCTAACAATTGAACGATGCACCATTTAACTGTTTTAACTATTTTCGATAGCGCCTCCACCAATCGCCGCAATAATGGCGACTCCAAACGCCAATCGATACCAAACAAAAATCCAAGTATTCTGAGTTTGTAGATAACGAATTAACCAAGCGATCGCCAGGTAGGAAAATAAAGCTGATGAAATCAAGCCTGCAACCAGGGGAACGCCAGCAATACTCCCTAATCCTTCATCTAACAACCCTTTTAATTCTACTAAACCTGCCAAAGTAATCGCCGGAATTCCTAAAAGAAAAGAAAATCGAGCCGCAGTCGCCCGTTCCAGCCCCATAAAAAGTCCAGCAGTAATGGTTGAACCGGAGCGGGAAACCCCCGGAACCAAGGCTAAAGCTTGAGCCAATCCCATTAATACCCCATCTCGCACATCAAGCTGTTCATAATTACGCTTACGAGTGCCGATTTTTTCGGCTAATCCTAAGAGTAATGCCATGACAATAGAAGCGATTGCAATCGATAGGATACTGCGTAAGGGAGAGTTATCAAAATCGGGAATGAAAATTTTAATTAGCAAGCCAAAAAAAACAATCGGTATTGTTCCTAAAGCAATTCCTAAAGCAAGACGAAACTCCGAAGATTGATAATCTGAATGGGTAATGGCTTTAAATGCACCAACTGTAACTTGTGTTAAGTCATTCCAAAAATACGACAACACTGCGGCAATACTTCCCAGTTGAATCACTGCCGTAAATGCAACACCCGGATCTCCCCAACCCAATGCTACAGGTACAACCTTTAAATGCGCTGTACTACTGATGGGTATAAACTCGGTTAGTCCTTGTACCAACCCTAAGATTATTGCGCGAAATACATTAATATCTGTTGTTGTAACTACAGTTGATGGTTCCACAAGCTTTTACACGACAAAGGTGAACGATTGGTGGTGAACAATCCCTATGGTGTATCACCTAATAATAGTCTGGCATTCTCCTTTAGTAACGGCAAGTCTAATGGGTATGAGAAACAAATTTCAAACTCCCTTAAATCCAGATTGATTAAACGTTTAGATGACAACCCAACCTCCGATCATCAACTGAGTTGAATCTAGTCATCAATCTCTCCTCCTTTCCCCTGTACCCCTTCAATAATTCGGGAGAGTTCGCTCTTTTCATTGACACTAATTCGAGTCGGAGAACCGCTAATAATTCGTTCATACTCGCGGAAAGAATCGGTAATCCGAGGACCTTTGTCGGTAATCGTGTATTCTCGTATGCCTTTATCGTGCCATGAGCCTCTCATTTTAAACACGTTAAGCGCCCGAGACATTTCTCCTCGAATTTCTACATATTGCAGCATCAAAATAGTATCAGTGATCGTAGAAATATGAGAATCTGTAATTGAGTTAGACCCCATAAACTGATCCGTTGTATTGGTAAAAAATCCAGTGATTTCTTCTTGTTTGGCGTAGCCTGTCACCCCAATAACAAACTGTCGAAACGCATTATTACTCACCCCCCGGGCGAGGGCAGATAAAGAATCAATTGCAATTCGAGCCGGCTTAAATTCCGTAATTTCTGATTTAATAATTTGCAGATGATCTTCAACTCCGGCAGATTCGGGATAACTACACAAAATCCTGAGTAATCCTTTCTGTTCCATGTCTTCAAAGTCAATCCCCCAGGAGTTGGCATTTCTCAGCAATTGAGCGCGAGATTCTTCATAGGCAAATAAAAGCGCTCGTTCACCATTTTTGCAAGCATTATTGAGGAAAACACTCACCAGTAAAGTTTTTCCGGTTCCCGTTGCGCCCGTTGCCAAAATAATTGAATCTTTAAAAAATCCACCCCCACACATTTGATCAAGGGTTTCATTTCCCGAGGAAACTCTCACATTAGAAGACCGTTGAGTCAGTCGCATTGCGCCCAAGGGGAAGATACTAATGCCGTTATTGGTAATGGTAAAGGGGAATTCTCCTTTCATGTGAGT
>CAZNCM010000608.1:0-2353 GCA_964571155.1 uncultured Lyngbya sp.
AGTATAAAAAACTCTTAAACAGCTTGAATAATTCCATTCAAATTGGGTTCACCGCTTCCCCCTGGCGACTCAAACCTCATAAACAATACTTTGGTGAATGGTTTGATACAATTGTTAAGGGGCCGACTATTCAAGAGTTGATGTCACTGGGTTTTCTCGCCCGTGTGAGGTATTTTGGTAAGGGGGGATTGGTTGATTTAACTCAACTTGATACCGACTCGACGGGGGATTTTAAGACCTTGCAAATGGAACAAAAGTTTTTGGATGCGGGAATTTGTGAGGCGGTACGACAGCGAATTTTGGAGTTATGTTTATGTCGGACGGGGGTGATTTTTAACTCTGGGGTTAAGCAGTCTAAACAGCAAACTGAGTTGTTGAATGAAGCGGGAATTTTCACCAAACATATTGATGCTCATACACCGATTAATGAACGTCGCCGGATGTTTCAAGAGTTAGAAAAAGGGGAGATTCGCTGTATTAGTAGTGTGGGTTGTTTGACGGAGGGGTTTGACTGTCAAAGTATTGGTTATGTGGTGTTAGCTAGAGCCACCCAATCACAGGCTTTATATTATCAGGTGGCGGGTCGAGGGTTGAGGACTTTTCCGGGGAAAGAAAACTGTTTGTTATTGGATTTTGGTGGGAATGTTAAACGGTTTGGATTCCTCACCAAATCCCCGTCTATTACTTTAGAACCGACTCCACCACCAAATGTTAAGGAAATGCTCAAAACCTGCCCTGACTGTGGTTCTGAAGTATGGATTTTTGAGCAGGTTTGTCCCGAATGCGGTTATGAATTTACGGTTAAAAAAGCTGAAACTGATGAGTTTGAAGCAGCATTTGGTGAGATGTTTGACCCGGAAACTCTACAATTTGTTAAATACGCTCGAAGTCAACGAAAAGCGAGATATACTAAAAAGCAAAACCCGGAGCAATTGTGGGCAACGTTCAAGTCCAAATTTCCCGGACAGTTATTGTTTGGGGAGTGGATTTATGGGGCGGTATTTGGAGGAGAAGATACCCCGACGAACCGACGAGATTTTATTGAATATTTGGATAAGTTTGCACCAACTCAAGATAAAAATAGTCAGCTTTATATTGCTTGGATGAGACATCATTTGCAATTGGAATTTGGTGTACCCGGACGAGAAAATCGGCATCAGGAGAAGTTGACAAAGGGGAAACAGGATTGGGAATGGTGGGAGATTTTGCAAATTAATCCGGCTGCTAACTGGCAATCTATTAAAGCCAACTACACTGAACTTACTCGGCTTTATCATCCCGAATCTACTTCTTTGGATGAAGCCACCGCAGAAGAAATGATGAACCGATTAAATTGGGCTTTGGAAGTTGCCAAACTGCACAGTGAAGGTCAACTGGAGTTATTTGATAAAATTGAGAAAGCAGAGGTTCACGTTGATGGTAAAAAAGAGGTAATTTTTGATAATTTTGGGCTACCTTGGGCGGTTAAAGGTCGTCAAGGGGGTAAAATTCAACTGAAAAGATTCGACCAATTTCTGGAAATTTCTGAGGTTGATGATATTCCTTCTAAATTTCACTGGGGAACAATTGAGGATATTATTGAGGTTCTGAAAAACTGTCAGAACTACGAACAAAAAGTGTTTTTTATACAGAAGATATCACCCGAGGTTTTTAGTTGTGCGTGGCGTTGTTTGAACTCGTAGTAGCCACAATCTTCTGCGTATCGTGGGAAAAAGTCTAACCTCGCAGAACCCTAACATTAGCATTTCTAAAAGTTCCCTCTTGTTTGCGATCGCGTAGCGTGCCGGAGGCAATCGCAGTTTGAGAAGAAGTTGGGGGACTCATGCGATCGCTTGCAGTTTTTCAAGTTAACTTAAGTAACCCTCTTTTAGACTTCTACAGGAACAAAAGAAGTTTCAGTCAAAAACTCTAAATTCACACCATTAAGAACGCTAAAAATTTTGTTTTGATAACCAATAGCGACATAGGGAGACTGTTGGGTAACAGAATATTGTTCGACCGTTGGGTTATTCAATAATTCCGTAAAATCTGTTGGGCATGAAATGGAGTAATAGCTTCTATTTTAGAGTGTACCCCATTTTGTCTTACCTCAAGCCAACCGACTGAGAAAGTCCGGTTTTCCATTCTCCCTGAAACACAAACGGTGCCCAAAAGAAAGGTGCATTATAGTTGTCAGATTGAATCATTTCTAACTGAACTTCTCGCATGGCTGTTGCAGGATTTGAACCCGTTTCTAATATTTTTCGATAATAATTTTGCATAAATTCCGAAGTCGAATTATCAGCAACCGCCCACAAACTCACCACAATTCGTTCGGCGCCTGCATACATAAATCCCCTCGTTAAACTCACCA
>CAZNCM010000609.1:0-2351 GCA_964571155.1 uncultured Lyngbya sp.
CAAACCCTTTCAGGCACAGTCGGGAGTTCCAGATTGAGAATTTTCAGTTAGAAGTGTTTACGGGTTCGTACAGGTACTCAAAGGTGTTGTCATCAAGATCTCGGGCATAGAAGGATGCACTACCATCTCGGTGTTCGTGAATGGGACTGACTTCTACCCCTTGGGTTTGGAGTTGTTTATAGGCGGTTTCCATTTCTGGGCGATCGCTAAACACAAATCCGAAATGGGCGCCGGCTTGGTCGTAACCGGGACTGAGGAGGGCTAGCCCATCTTCTCCCGCTTTGAGGTAGGCCCAGTCTGTATCTTTCCAAACCAACTTCATTCCTAAATTTTTATAGAATTGAGCCGCTTTGTCTATATCCTTAACACAAATTGCGACGTGTCCTAATCGTTTCAGTTTCATGGCAATATTTTGTTAAGATGCTTTTCCGTCATTATTTTACTATTTCTATTGTGGGGTTTTGGAGTCTCTACGGGAGGGCAGATCGGAAGATCGGGAGATTTTGCATAAGATCGGATCACTCAGATGTATGTTGAGGTGAATGGCTCTAAGTGTTATACGTTCATAGCTGGAACCCCAATGCACTCTCCTTTATTGGTCGGGTGCATTTTTTTAGTTTTTATTCGTTACTGGTCACGATTGATTTTTGGAGTTTAACAGCGGATAATCTTCTGCGGGATAGGCTGACCACTCCCACATTGAACCCGGATAATTTTGGGCGGAAAATCCTAAATCTACTAACACCGAAGTTAACCAAGCTGAACGGATTCCTCCGGTACAATAACTGACAATTTCTTTGTCGGATGTAATGCCTTTTTCTGCTAATTTTTCTAAAATAAATTCACGAGAAAATAACATTCCATTTTCATCAAGCAACTCTTTGTAATAAAGGTGAATTGCTCCGGGAATATGACCGCCTCGCTGTTCTCCGTAGGGCGTTTTTCCCTGATATTCTCGGGGTTCTCGACTATCTACAATCACTAAATTGTTGTCATTTAAACGGTGTTTGAGTTGCTCGCGATTAATTTCCCAATTTTGACGACGTTGAACTTGAAAATCTCCCGGTGAAGGTTGAGTGGATTGGAGACGGTTTTCAACAGCTACACCTGCTTTAATTAAAGCCCCATAACCCCCATCAACCCAAACGGCTTGAGAATGACCCAGACTGCGTAACATCCAAACCATTCGACCGTCTTCACCCCATCCGGTTTTGGGGTCAATATAGACAATTACGGGTTGATCTTTAAAAATACCAATTGCTTGCAATTTTTGAGTTAAAACCCGATCATCGGTTAGTAGTTTACCGCGATTAGGAGGGTTGGGAAGTGAAAAGTCTTGCCAACTGACAAAAGTAGCATTTTGGAGACGTTCTAAGTGTAAAATCTGGAGGGAACGAGCATCTAACAGAGTTGCCCCTTGTTCGACGAGACTTTTAGCGTGTTCGCCACTGACGATCCATTGATGTTCTAGGTTTAGCGTTGCTTGAGTAAATTGAGATTGACTGGAACTGTCCAGGGCGGTCGTCTCAAACCCCAGGTAAACAAAAATGACTCCAACTCCAATGAAGCTGAGTCCTATCCATCCGAGAATCGTGATCAGACTGTGATTGAGCAGCAACTTTTCTCCTTTTTCCTGACTCGGCATTTCTAAAGAAAAGGCAAAGAAAGTTCAGTGCCAATAGAGATCCCCTTAAGTTAAATTGTGAAAGAGATCCCTCTGTAAATGTACTGTTAACTACTTTAGGCTAGCCTGAAAAATGAGACAATGGCAGCACTTTGAGTTCGTTAAAGCGATCGATAAGATTCCAATAGGCGTGGGAGGAGGATCTCGGTCAGAGTTAATGTAGCTCAATCAAAACAAACAGGATACAATAGACCCGAAAGTTAACGTTCTGGGTCTTCAAATCAAAGAAATTTATCAATAGTCTGCATCGGGAGCAGGGGTTCTGTAAAGACAGGCTGGAAACGATTGCTACAGAGACAGCTAAATCCAGCCTGCTATGATTTCTGCAACCGAAAAGTTGTCCGAACCCAACAGGCCGATTGAAAGGAGAATCTATGACTCAATCCCTAATCCCCGCAAATGAATGTCCGATACAAATTGAGGACGACCGCACCGGAATGAGTGTGGACACGCTCAAGCGGGCTTTTGCGGATAATCTTTTCTATTTGCAAGGGAAGTATGAGTCCTTTGCTACAGCAGATGATTTTTACATGGCGCTTGCGTATACACTGCGCGATCGCTTACTCAACCGTTGGCTGAAAACGTTTAAAACCTATGTCGAAAACGATGTCAAGGTTGTCTATTACCTCTCAGCCGAATTTTTGATGGGACGCCATCTCGGCAACAG
>CAZNCM010000610.1:0-2337 GCA_964571155.1 uncultured Lyngbya sp.
TACTCGCAATTATCTTGAAGAATCTGATGACTTATGTGGGGAATTTGACTTCTAATTCTCTCAGTAGAAGTCTCGTGTGCGATCTCAAAGAAGATGGTGTGCGGTTGTTGTTAGATGTTGATCTCGATTACCATTCTAAATCACAGCTAGGAGATATTATGAGTCGCCTTTCTAACGAAGTGGCGAGAACTTCATCGGCAATTAGTACGTTAATTCAATTTTTTACCGTTTCATGTACCCTCTTAATTTATGGAATTATTCTAGTTTCGATCTCTTGGGAATTAACAATTGCTTCTACAATTTTAATTGGCTTAGTCACGATCTCAAATCAGTTTTTTATCCGATACTCCAAACGTCTGGGCGAACAACTCAGTGAAGCTTCCCGAGCTTATTCAATTGCCATGATTGAGACTTTGAGTGGTATTCGTTTTGTGAAATCAGCCGCTAGTGAAGAACGGGAATATATTCGGATCAAGAAATTAATTAGGGATCGGGAGAAAATAGCTTTTAGAAATCAAATCAATGAATCAGCGATTGCACCGCTAAATGAAGTTACCAGTATTATTGCAATTCTGGGTATAGTCGCAATTGGCCGAATATTTTTTGCAGATCGAATTGAAGCTCTTTCTACAATTATTTTAACTTATCTTTTTATTCTCTTTCGCTCTCTCCCCTTACTGACAAATTTGAATGGCGTTCGCAGTAGATTCGCTAATTCTTATGCTGGAGTAGAGTTAGTCCAAGACTTTCTTAATCGAAAAAATAAACGGATCATGAGCAATGGAACAATAGCTTATACTGGGATTAATCAGGGAATTCATTTACAGAATATTTCTTTTGCTTACCCAGAACATGATACTTTCGTATTGCAGAATATTGACATTTTTATTCCTCAAGGAACAACATTAGCTTTAGTCGGAGGATCGGGAGCAGGCAAATCAACCCTAGCTGATTTGATTCCTCGATTTTATGACCCGACTCAAGGCAAAATTACCATTGATGGATGCGATTTACGACAGTTTGATTTGAGAAGTTTAAGAGAAGCAATGGGAATTGTCAGTCAAGATACTTTTCTCTTTAATGCCTCGGTTTATGACAATATCGCCTATGTGAAACAGGATGCGACAAAAGAACAAGTCATTCAAGCTGCAAAACAAGCTAATGCTTATGAGTTTATTGTTCAGTTATCAGAGGGATTTGATACGAAGATAGGCGATCGCGGCGTGCTCCTTTCCGGCGGACAACGACAGCGAATTTCGATCGCACGAGCTTTGCTTCGTAATCCGGAAATCTTAATCTTAGATGAGGCAACAAGTGCTTTGGATACGGTTTCCGAGCGATTAGTACAAGAAGCGATAGAAAAGCTCAGTCAAGACCGGACTAGTGTTGTTATTGCTCACCGCCTCTCAACTGTACAAAAAGCCGATCAAATTGCAGTCTTAGAAAAAGGACAAGTTGTAGAACTCGGTAGTCATAACGAACTTCTCGCAAAAGGAGGTCAGTATGCTCGTCTATACTCTATACAATTTGCGGATGAAGCTGAACGAGATCGAGCTATTGTCCGCAGTTCCTATGAAGTCCGATCCCGCTTAAATCCTTTGATTGGCTTTCTTCAGCTACTTGCTGATGATTTGTTGGATGATCCCGATGAACGCTCTGAATTGATTAACGAGTCGTATCGCTCCGCAAGTCATATTCTCGAAAGTTTGGAATTTATAGAAGACAGTGTTAAACTACGAATTGATAGGAAATAGTTTGATTTTACAATATTAAGGTTTTGAAAGAGATTTATACTACATCTATATTGACGAGTCTCTTTCGAGATTTTAAACTTAATTGACTTCGGTGTTTGCACTCATAGTCAAAGTCTGTTAATAAATCTTAAAAAATATGGATGGAATTTGTACACTTGCTAACGATAAAGTTTATGATCAACTCGTTGCCCTTTTAAATAGTATCGAGGCTAATCAAGGCTCGGATATACCCGTTTGTATTTATCCCTACGACGACAATATAGAGCAAATAACAGCAGAAATTGCTCGTCGGCCTCAAGTCCAAATTTACAATGATTCTGATTCAATCCAACGATGGGATCAGTTTTTTCGAGATGTTTGGGATGCTCACCCTAACGCTCATCAACGCCGACGAGAACGGGGATTTGTTCCCTATTATCGATTTGGTCATCATCGCCCTTTTTGTGCTTTTGATGGGCCGTTTGATCGGTTTGTTTATATCGATGCAGATGCTCTACTGATGGGGCCTGTCGATCATATTTTTGAGCAACTTAATCATAATGACTGGGTTGTTTATGATTTTCAATATAAAGATATCGGTCAC
>CAZNCM010000611.1:0-2306 GCA_964571155.1 uncultured Lyngbya sp.
TACATCTAGCGTGGCTGCGAGCGTTAAGGCCCTAAAATTTGATTTCTGGGGAGGTGAGGAGGTAGGGAGATAGGGAGATAGGGAGATGTTTAAAATTAGTCTATCTCCTAACGGGTGATTGCCGGGCTAAAAATATTAAAAAAGGCTTTAATTTTGCAAACTTGAGAACAAAATAGATTTTAATTTTATCAAACGTTTAATGATATAATCTGGCTATAATTTGTGAGTGTTCAATGACGAGTATTCAATTAGTTGTCTTTGACATGGCAGGGACAACCGTTCAAGATAACAACGAAGTTCAAAACTGTTTTTGTCAAGCTGCTGAAATCACCGGATTAAAGGTAGACTCTGAGCGCATTAATTCTATGATGGGATGGTCAAAAAAGTTGGTTTTTCAAACTTTGTGGTCTGAACAAATGCCGACAGATTATCCCAGTTATACTACTCAAGTTGAACAATCTTATACTCAATTTAAACAAATCTTAGAACATCATTATTTAACTCAACCTATTGAACCGACAGCAGGTTGTCTAGAACTATTTCACGGGTTAAAGCAACAGCAAATTAAAGTTGCTCTTAATACTGGATTTTATAGAACTGTTACTAATATTATTTTAAAACGCTTAGGTTGGAATCAAGGCTTGAATTCTGACTATGTTGGCTCAGAAGATACAATCATTCAAGCTTCTGTTACACCGGATGAAATTTATAATAATGAAGGTCGCCCCGCTCCTTATATGATTCAAAAAGCAATGTATAAATTAGGAATCAAAGACTCAAAAAAAGTGATTCATATTGGCGATACACCCGTTGATTTAGCAGCCGGAATCAATGCAAATTGTTTATTATCTTTAGCCGTAACAAATGGGACTCATACGCGAGAACAATTACAAAACTATTCTAATGATGGTTTACTAAATTCCTTGATTGAACTTAAAAATATAATCATTAATTTGTAGAATATCAATCAAAATTATCAAAGATTATGACTCAAACTCAATCAACAGAAGTTGCAATTGTTGGGGCGGGAATTGTCGGTTTAGCCCATGCTTTAGCCGCAGCTAAACGAGGATTTAAAGTGACTGTTTTTGAACGAAATCAACAAGCAGTCGGGGCTTCAATTCGCAATTTTGGTATGATTTGGCCGATTGGTCAACCTCAAGGTTCGCTATTTAATCGAGCGTTAAAATCGAGAGAAATATGGCTAGAAATTGCCGAAAAAGCTAAGTTTAATACAGATAGTTGCGGTTCCCTTCATACGGCTTATCGTCGGGATGAATTCGCTGTTTTAGAAGAATTTATGGCTACAACCGGACAACAAATTAATTCGGTGGCGTTATTAACACCCAAAGAAGCAAGTCAAAAAAGTTCAGCCCTGAAAACAGAAGGGTTACTCGCGACATTGTGGAGTTCAACGGAAGTTATTGTAGATCCACGAGAAGCGATCGGCAAAATTCCAGCGTTTTTAACAGCCGAATATGGAGTAGAATTTGAGTGGGGAACCGTTGTCACCGAGATTAATTATCCTCAGTTGATTGCAGGGGGAAAAACCTGGAAAGCCGATCAAATTTTTGTCTGTAGTGGGAGAGATTTTGAAACCCTTTATCCAGAGGTTTATGCTCAAAGTGGGATAACAAAAGTTAAACTACAAATGATGCGAACTATCCCTCAACCCAATCAATTTAAAATTGGGGCTTCTCTGTGTGGAGGGTTAACTTTAACCCATTATGCGGCGTTTTCTCAACTCCAATCTTTGAGGGCTTTAAAAGATAGAATTCAAGCCGAAACGCCCTATTTTCCAGAGTGGGGAATTCATGTGATGGTTTCGCAAAATTCTCACGGTGAATTAATCATCGGAGATTCTCACGAATATGGGTTAACTCCTGATCCGTTTAACAAAGCGAAAATTAACCAATATATTCTTGACTATCTCCAAACCTTTGTACAAGTTCCCTCATTAGAAATAGCAGAAACTTGGAATGGAGTCTATGCAAAAATCCCTGGACAAACAGAATTAATCGCCCATGTTGAAAAAGGCGTTATCCTTGTTAACGCTTTGAGTGGGGCGGGAATGACGCTTTCCTTTGGTTTAGCCGAAGAAGTCTTTGCTTCTTTGTAAACGGTCTTAACTCAAACTTTTAAGCAGACTCAGGTTTGGGTAACGAAGACGGATGAACTAACAACTCCGCTGTTGATCGTTTTTCAACCATTTCTTTCGTCACCTGACATCGTTTTACATCCTTGCGAGAGGGTAACTCGTACATAATATCAAGCATCAATTCTTCCACAATTCCCCGCAATGCCCG
>CAZNCM010000612.1:0-425 GCA_964571155.1 uncultured Lyngbya sp.
AAGATCGCTTGATTGAGTGTAGTATCGGGTGGAACATCAACAGCACCAGGACGAATCACTTCACCCACCACATTAACTTGAATAGTTTGGGGAGAAAAGCTTGCTCTGGCTAAAGAAGTCACTTCTGTGGGATCAATTTCATCAGCTTGAGGAATTGTAATCGAGTCTCCCGGTTGTAATGCTACATCTTGAGTCACATCTCCCTCAGTTAAAAGTTCCCACAAATTAATCATCATTACCTCTTCTTTTCCATCATTTGTCAATCATCGAAGTTTGATTTCACGAATATTTGCTAATGGGGTAATTCCACCCGCACTACTGATAGCTTGAGTAATTGTTGGAAGCTGCGAACTGACTCCGGAGACTCCGCCTACCTGATGAGTACCGGGATTAAACACTTCACCTACAATAATGACAGAAAATGG
>CAZNCM010000612.1:492-2302 GCA_964571155.1 uncultured Lyngbya sp.
TCGAGTAAATCTTTCAAATTGACCGTAATCAACTGTTGAGTGGGGTTAATTCGGCGAATCTGTATTTCGCTAATATCAGCAAGCTGAGTCACTCCTCCGGCTTCCTGAAGAAGCTGTGTGACTTTATAAAACTGAAATTGTCGGGTGTTGGAGTTAGCAACTAAAAGGGGAATCACATAAGTTCCTGGACGAACCACTTCACCTGCAACCACAACAGATAGAGGACGAGGAGACACGAGACTAACTGTTGCAAAAGGCTGCTGAATAAAGGGAGTGTATTCTGTTGTAATTAAATTAGTCAGTTGAGAAATAGTTAAACCAGCAACATTTAAGCGTCCAATTATAGGCATATTCAGGCTACCATCGCTGAGGATTAGATATTCTCCACTATATTCTGGAATGTCAAGAATATCCACACGGAGAAGATCCCCAGGGCCAAAGGTGTAAGCATCTGTATTTGCTGAGTTTAGGGGTCTTGAGGACTGAGAAGGAACCAGATTTGGTGACTGGGGTTGAGCGTGAGCAACGTTAAGCCATGATAGACAGATTATACTGGGTAAACATTTAGTCAGCGCGTTGATCAAATTGAATTTGACACTCGCAGATTGAGGAAGCTTATGGAAATCAAGCATAGATAATTTGGCAGTCACTTGGTTGAGTTAAAACTAAATTTGGAAGCACCCTAAACTCACTAAGTTCTCCAGCCAGAAACCTGATAACTGGCTTTCTTTCCCAGTCTGACATTTTTGATCGCGATTGTCTCCTATATTGTATCTATACCCCTTGAATTGATGTAGTCCAAGTGTCTTCGCTTCAGATAGGGGAAACATTGACCGAGAATAATCTATTTCTATCACAGAATTTCTTGAGATGGAAATGGGGTTAGAGGGCTAGACTAATCTCGACATAGGATTTTCACAAAAATACTGAGGATTTTGTATTTAGACTTTAGATGAGCTAGCCGATGGCTACTTTGATCCGAAGACCTTACAAAATCTTTACAGAGATTATCTTGAACTTTATATAACGCCGTGTTTTTACTAAGTTGTTGAATGTATACTACAGCGATACAGAAACAACTGGGAAAGCCTGAAAGAACAAAAATTCTGTTCTTGAGACTTGACTCATTCCCCAACAACTGACAACAGACAACAGACAAATTAAGATTGAATTATTGATGTCTAAAACTCACGACGCATGATACCTGTTATTCTCGCTGGTGGTAAAGGTGAACGGTTTTGGCCGTTAAGTCGCAAAGATCGTCCCAAACAATTTTTAAGCTTAGATGGTAGTGGTGAGAGTCTTTTACAAACGACTGCTAATCGCTTGCTTTCTCTGGCTGGAGATTGGGATGGGCTGTGGGTGGTGACTTCGACAATGCTTGCTGATGGGGTTCACAAACAACTTCCCCAATTACCTCAACAAAATATTTTAGCCGAACCTGAAGGCCGAGATACTGCCCCGGCGGTCGCCTGGACAACAATAGAAATTGCCCGGCGTCATGGAGAAGATGCTGTGATTGGGTTTTTTCCGGCTGATCATTGGATTGGTGAACCAGAGATTTTTGAGAAGACTTTAAAAGCTGCAAAACAGTTAGCTGCAACTCAAGATGTGATTGTAACTTTGGGCGTAAAACCTGCTTATCCAGCGACAGGTTATGGATATATTGAACAAGGTGAAAAGTTGGGTGTCTTTGATGATTTTCCGGCTTATAAAGTTGTCCGATTTACAGAAAAACCAGATCTGCCAACCGCTGAAAGGTTCCTTTCAACGGGTAAATTTAGCTGGAATGGTGGAATTTTTGTCTTTC
>CAZNCM010000613.1:0-2296 GCA_964571155.1 uncultured Lyngbya sp.
GACTCAGGAGAAAGTTATGGAGCATTAAAACAAAAAGTAGAAGAACAAGAAAAAACAATCAACAATTTACGACAAGAAATTATCGACTTAAGACGTCTAGCTAGTATTGCAGAATCTCATCTAGGAAAATGGCGTCATAACACGTTCTCCCATTAAATTGTTGAGTTAAAAATAGGGCGCATCAAACGGTTATTCTTTATTAAACTGAAGTAAAGAAGTCTAGTCTTTGATGTACCCTACTGCTATACTTTCTATTTAATTTTAGTTTAGGGCGCAAGCCTTACATCCGTAAATCAAAAACCTACATTAGAAAATCCCCCATGAGTTGATTAAGGATTATTTTTTATGGGCTGCTTCGATTAAGATGGTTGAGGATATTGTGAAATCCGCTTCACCTCTATACCTCTATACCTGTAGGTTAGGTTGAGCAAGCACTTAATCCAGCATTATATATTCAAAAATCCCCCAACTGTTTGTTTAGTGGAGGATTTTTGTTTACTTAAGCGATAGTTTTAGGCTTCGCTTTCAATGTGAATGAACAGCAAACCCATAATTACAACGGGCATTAACCAGCAAACAACCGGAATCAAAATCCAGGGCAAATATGCAGCAGCGTATGAACCTGTCATCTTAAATTCTCCTATTTCACAGTAGCAAGATTGTAACCGAAATTAGACTGAGTTGCTTTAACCGGGGTTAAAGGTGAGTCAAGTTAAAAAATCCAACTCAGAAAGAAATTAGTTGTTAACAACTCCTCGGAAAATATCATCAACAACTGAGAAGTTTTCCAAGAGGAAGAAGGCAACAAAAGCCCCACCCATTCCACCAATAAAGAAGCCACCCGCAAATTGACTCCAACCTTCATCGGTTTGAAGGAATTCAGCACCTTCAGATTTTTTCTGGAAGGAAACTAACCCATAAGCCGACAAACAAGCAGTTGCAATTAAAATCAGAGCAATTCCGGAAATCAATCCACCTAAGTTGGCCGTCGTACTGTCGCGTAATGGCCCAAGTTTAACCCAGGGACCAATCAGAAAATAGCCATGAGCCATGCCAATTTCTAAGCCCCGAAGTAAGGGAGAAAGACCTTTACGATAGGCGGGTAAATTACCGATAAATGCCCGTGTAAAATCAGAATCACTGATAGGTGTAGACAGGTGTCCAGTGAAGGGATCACCTTTATAGGGTTGTACGAACCCTGTATCTCTGGCGTCATTAGCCGCACTCATATTGATTTTCTCCTGATATGCTTGACAATTTGTAGCAAACTTAAGCTCATATTTTACGCATCCATGAGTCATCTAGTCGCACAAATCAAGAGGAGCGTTAAAAAAGTTCACATCTTTGTTCATTAATGTTTACTTCTGTACCAATTTGCGAGTCTGCTCGGAGAAATGCCCAACAAATAGGCGATAATGATTATTTGATTGATTAACGTTGTCCTCAATACCCCTAACTTTTGCCAACGTCGGCCCGAAGTCGTCACGGCCACCGGAACAAGGGCAATTTTTCCCCGTCGCCGTAACTGATTAACGAATTCAAAATCTTCCATCAAAGGTAGTTCCTGAAAGCCACCCACCTCCCAAAAAGTGCTAGCTTGCAGAAAAATCGCCTGATCCCCGTAAGGCATTTGAAGAAAGTGCGATCGCCATTTTACACCTTGTTCTACCCAACGCAACCCCCTCACAGATGCCGTTATTTTCAGTTCAAACGCCCCCGCAATGACGTTCGGTTCATCAAGTACCTGACGCACCCACTTCTCAAACCTCTCGGGCAATTGTGTGTCGGCGTGTAAAAATAGTAAAATTTCCCCTGTTGCTAATTTTGCCCCCAGATTCATCTGATGGGCGCGTCCGCGAACTGTTTCTAATATTTGCACTTCGACATCTGTATTTTCCTTGAATATCTGGGCGACTTCTATTGTATTATCTACACTGCCGCCATCTACAATAATAATTTCAAGATCAGGAGTATTTGACAATTTTGACAGCACAGATGCGATAGTTTTTTCCTCATTTAAAACAGGAATAATGATAGAAATTTTTGCTTCATTCATTCGACTTTTGATGGGTTAAAGTAGAACACCCATAACGCTTTTATTTGTTGTTTTAATTATTCTGACTGAGAAATACCCTCAACTCAGATGAGAAATAGATAAGAGATTATTTTAAATCTTCAGGACGATCAATATCAGCTAACTGCGGTAGAAATCCAACTAATAAATCTAACTGTTGACAAACCGTTAAAGTTTGCTGAAAAACCTCAGAACTTCCCCAACGAATCCCCGTAAATAATT
>CAZNCM010000614.1:0-1266 GCA_964571155.1 uncultured Lyngbya sp.
CCTTAGTTAGAAACCCATTAATTCATAAAGGTATCGATCATGCTCCTGCATATGAGAGATTACTTGAAAGGGTTGAAAGTATAGTGAATTTAGTTTTAAATCGCATAGGTTATTACGTTATATATATGCCTATACCTGAAGATTTTTTAGAAGAGGGATTGGATGGTATTATCTCTTTCTTAGAACAGCTTCATCCGGGAGGTGAGGCAATGCAATCGCACTGTTGAAGGTAAAATAGATGTGACTACTAACCCCAATCTACAAGTCTAATCAATAGAGACTTTTAAGTTAAAGACTTATACTCGATTTGATATAGGTTTTGTGTTTATTCTTATGTAATCTTTATAAGATGAATTTAATTTGGAATTTCCCGTCAACAGAATATCATTTATCTTCAGATGAAGTTCAAGTTTGGCTGGCTGAATTTGGAGAACTGAGTGAACAACTGCATGAATTTGAACAGCTACTTTCACCGGATGAACGAGAACGCGCTAACCGATATCGTCAACAACGTGATCGCGTTCGTTTTATTATCGCGAGGGGAGTTTTGAGAAGAGTTTTGGCGGATTATTTGGGTGTGTCGCCGTCTGAGTTGGAGTTTAATTATAGTGAACGGGGAAAGCCACAGTTAAAGACAAATTTGACAGGAATTGAGTTTAATGTTTCTCATTCTGAGGATGGCGAAGCGGTTTTTTAGGGAGTCCGAATATTTGTTTTTAAGCGCTTTACCGGATCGGGAACAACTCAGGGGATTTTTTCAGTTGTGGACGGCAAAAGAAGCGTATGTTAAGGCAACAGGAGAAGGGTTAGCCGGGTTAGAAACGGTGGAAATTTCGTTACCAAAGTTAGAATCTGCGGAAAATTTAGTAGTTCAGGGTCAGGGTTGTCGTTGGATGCTGCAATCTCTAGATTTGGGTAATAACTATTGTGCGGCGATCGCAGTAGAGGGGAAGGAATATAAAATGAAGGGTTGGCAATTTCGATTAGGTTCATAATCAACCTCTTAGCCTCTCATCCGATTAGCCACTAACCCTAAAACGGAATTGCTCAGGTTAAGTTCTTCGAGAGATTTGAGGACGGTAGAACGGTTGGTTTTTTTGATGCCAACAACTAAAATAATACCATCAGTTTGAGCGGCGATTAAACTGGTATCAGCTAGACCTGTAACCGCAGGAGTATCATAAATAACGAGATCGAAAAAGGCGCGAAATTGCTCCATCAAGTATTGTCTTTTTTTAGCCGAGAGAACTTGAACGGGATCGGGGG
>CAZNCM010000614.1:1276-2073 GCA_964571155.1 uncultured Lyngbya sp.
GTCCGGCAGTAAGTACAAATAAGTTCTGATCTTGAGGCGATCGCTGAATGGCATCATTTAAACTGAGATCGCTGGTAATGGCATCTCGAAAGCCTCTGAGGTTAGGTAAACCGAGTTTTTGATGAATTTGAGGATTGCGTAAATCGGCATCAACCAGGAGGACACGCTGACCCATGAAAGCGGCTGTTTGAGCCAGATGAATAGCAATGGTTGATTTACCATCTCCGAGAGTAGCAGAACTAATTGTTAACGTGTTTAAGGATTTGTTAGAACTTAGTAAACAGATATTTGCATATAGAGAGCGAAAGGCTTCAGAAACAGGAGAACCTGTATGAAATTGATCAACTTGCCCGTTTTTTATTGGCCAATGAGAATCGCTAACCGCAGTTAAACTGGCGACTGAACCAATGGGAATAAAGGTTTGAGATTTTTTAGCGACTTTTTTGAGTTTTTTGGAGAGGGGAATTACACCCAGTATGGGTAATTTGGTTGTCGATTTAATTTCGTCAGGGTGATGAAATACTTCAATTAAAATATCGATAATAAATCCAATTCCTACCCCGAGTAAAAAGCTAAGAATTACAATGATCGCTAAATTTTTCTTGGTTTGAACCACTGTAGTGGGTAGAATATTGCCATTACTATCAATCGGCAAATTCGGGGGAGCAATGAGTTGCCACGGCGTTTGCTGTTGAGCTGCATTAACTCGGAGGGCTTCTCGTTTTTTTAAAAAATCGTTGAGTGTTTCTTGAACAATTTGTAGTTCTTGATCTAAGGAATCATACTGTTGTCTTAAG
>CAZNCM010000614.1:2083-2296 GCA_964571155.1 uncultured Lyngbya sp.
TTCAAAATTTTCGATAGTTTGTTCATAGGATTTTTCTTTTTCTGTTAAAACTTCAACTTGATTAGCAATATTTTGAACGACTCGTTCTGCTTCTCGGCTTAAAATCTGCAATACATTATCATGCTTTTCCCGTAGAGCCTGCATCGGAAAACTATCTTCTCGCAGTCTTCCAGCTTCAACTGCCATTTGACTTTCGAGTTCTTGATATTGCCG
>CAZNCM010000615.1:0-2292 GCA_964571155.1 uncultured Lyngbya sp.
CTAATGTACGGGTCGTAAAACCCGGATAAAAAATCAGGGCTTGAAGTTGTTTCGAGGTCATTATTTCGAGTTCTTCGGGGGTATAAAGACCTCGTTTGAGAGCGGTTTTTTTAACTTGTTCTGGGTCAATTCCTCGACCATCATCACTGACTTCAATTATAACAGAGGTGGTGGTTTGATAGCCTCGGAGACGAATTTGAGCAACAGGAGATTTACCGTATTGTTGTCGTTCTTCTGGCGATTCTATTCCATGGTCAACTGCATTTCTTAATAAGTGCATTAAAGGATCTTTCATTTCCTCTAAAATTCGTTTATCTGCTCGCGTTTCACCCCCTTCTATTATGAGTTCAACTTGTTTATTTTGTTGTCGAGCAAGATCGCGCACCATCCTAGAAAAACGGTTAAAAATAGTTGAAAGGGGCAACAGTCGTAAAGTGCGGATATCGTCTTCAAGTTCATTGGAAATGATCTCTAACCGAGCGGTATCTTCATAGAGAGAACCCCTCAATTGATTGACTAACTCTCCTAATTTTTCTAGATGTTGACTCGCACGATTATAATAATTGTGAAGTTGTTCAATCGCTTTATGAGTCTTTGTAGATTGGGCTTCTAAGTCATTGAGAACAAACCGATTCACAAACGCATCTCGACTCCATTCTTCCCATAATAAGGTGAGGGCTTCTACTTCACTGAGTCGATGAACAATACGAATTTTAGTAACTGTTAGTTCTCCAGTTTGTGTCATTAACGCATCGAGTTGACGGGTGGAAACCCGAATAGTTTCAATCCGATGAGCGCTACCATCAAAAGTTACTTTATCGTCGTTTATTGGAGATGAATTCACCGGAGAACTCAGAGAAGAAACTGAGGAATTGATAGGTTCTCCTGGAGAATAATTAAGGTTATTAACAAGTTCTTTAGGAGAAACTTGAGGAGGTTCTTCCGGAGAAGATTTAATTGTTTCCACCTCAATAATGTCTGATACTTCTAAATTCTGTTGTTCTGAAACAGAAGCATCATTCGCAGGTTGAGTGTTCAATGAGCTTTGACCTTCAGCCGCAATTAAACTCGCCATGACTTGAAAGGTTTTCACGCCAGAAGGTTCACCTGTAGAGGCTTCTTGAACAAGCTTCCGTAGAGCATCTAAGGCTTGAAATAAGCAATCACTGACTTCAGAGGAAAAAATCACTCGCCCTTGCTTAATAGCACCTAATAAATTTTCAATTTGATGGGCAAGAGTCGCAACATCTTTGACCCCTAACATTCCTGCGTCTCCTTTGAGACTGTGAGCTTCTCGCAACAGTTCTTCGAGTTTGTTTAAATCTTCTGGATTTTTTTCTAAGTACAAAAAACCATCATCAAGATTTTGTAAATGTTCTTCACTGGCGGTTTGAAAGACTTCTCTGAGTTCGTCATCTTCAATCATCATTTTTACTCAATCCTCTTACTAAAAATAGGTTTATATTTTTAAAGAAGCCATACAAAATAATACAATTAGAATAAAATTTCTAAAAAATATTCCATATTTTAACCGTTTAAAAATTAACATTTTTATTTTCTATTGTATCAGCTTACTGATCAGTTTCTAGAATTACAAATTCGATTGCAACTCCAATGCCACCTGATTGAGTTTTTGCAGTCCAGTTTTCGTTTGATTCAAACCATTTGCAGTTTCGTTAGAACCTTGATTAATCGAGTTCATCGCTTCTAATACTTGAGAAATCGCAATCGCTTGTTGTTGGGTATTGAGTGAAATTTGCTGATTATTTAACACAACATTATTAACAGCATCGGAAACGCCCATCAATGCTGAGGCTGTCATTTGAGCAATTTCCACTCCTGAAAGTACCGTTTTTGTTCCTTCTTCAGTCACAATTACAGTCGAATTAATTGCACTTTGAATATCGATGACGAGGGTGTTAATTCTTTGAGCAGATTTTTGACTTTCATCAGAGAGTTTACGAATTTCAGCCGCCACCACTGCAAATCCTTTCCCATGTTCACCTGCTCTAACGGCTTCAACTGCCGCATTTAATGCTAACATATTGGTTTGATTGGCTAAATCACTGACTAATTTAGAAATTGTCCCAATCTGATTAGTTTGTTCACTTAAACGAATAATTTGTTGAGCAATTGCATCAACTTTTTCTCGTAAATTTGCCATCCCTTCTAGGGTTTTTTCCACCGCTTGACTGCCATTTTCAGTCAGCTTTAAAGCTTGTTTAGCATCCATTACGGAAGATTCGGCTTGTTCCGCAGTCGATTTAGAAGATGTACTGAGTTCGTTCATTG
>CAZNCM010000616.1:0-2259 GCA_964571155.1 uncultured Lyngbya sp.
CCCGGTTTCCTTTATAGGTTCCGTCTGGATATCCGGCAATACAACCATAGCGTTCAACTAGAGACTGTAATGCCTGAAACGCCCAGTCTGTGGGTTGAACGTCTGACAGTTGGGAAACCGAGGTGACTTGTTGTTTTTTCTGGGAATTAGATCGGCGACCTTCGCGAAAATATTGGTTGAGTTGGTCAGAGGTTTCTGGACTCACGGAATTATCTGGGGTTTCCCCAGAGTCGAAATCAGAAACTTGTACCGGAGAAAAACCCGACTGTGGGCCAACTTGACCACTATGGGGGTTAACTGGAACTTGGGCCAATAGTTCAGACGGATGATTGCCTCCAGCCTTGACTTGAGTTTCCCCTTGCTGAAGGCTTGAGGTCGAAACTTCAGCCACCGCAGTCGAAGACAAAATTAAGCTCGCCCCTAACAGAGCTGGACTGAGTAGCCAAGCTTTCAACGTTTTTTGTGACATACTCTCCTCACACAAATATCAGTTCAATCAGTAGGTCTACTGAAATACTTTTAAATTTCCACCGTCATTTTACTCGTCTTTTCTTCTAGAGGAAAGCGCAGTTCCCTAAAAATATCAAACTTCTTGTAAAATTGCCTCGGTGGACATGGATACAGCGATTCTGTGGACATCTTGATCGCTTTTGATTGGCCATTTTTCGGGTATAATCCATTACCCTTTTTAGTCAAAGTTGTAGATTGGGAAGCCGGAGTTGAAGCTTAAAGCCTATTGTCTTTGATTGATGATCGCTGTTAATTTATTATTAACTTTTTGTTAACCTAATATTGATTAGGGACTGACAACCGGATACTCGAGTACAAAGATTCTTCTCGAAAATCCCTATAATAAGGATCAAATCAATCTAGGGGACTATGCAACCATTGGCTAGGGCTGATGATCACGCTTTCGATTGGCAAGAGTTCAACTTAGAACAGCAGCCAGAACCGACTCAGCTAGATGACATCACGATTCGATTAGAATTAGTTATGTTGGCGTTGGCCGCCTTGACTGGAGTGGGTTCAGAAAGTCTCGTAGAAGTTGCTGATCAGCTAAATTTAAACTCAATTATTGCGGATCGACTGACTCAACCCGAGAATTCACAACAACAGAAACCCTTAAGCGTTGATGAAGCCCGAGCGTTGGTTTTAATTATCAGTGATCTTGCCAAACAAAATCAGGCTCTGATCCGACGAGCGATCGCTCTTTTAGAACAATATACCCAATCCCAAGATGATATTCATCAAGTGGCTTTATTGCGGGATTATTTTGATTCGTTTAGCCAAATGTATCAAGAACAAATTGACAACACCGCAACGCCAGCATCCAATCCCCTCAATCCATTAGCCATTAAACTTTTAATTGAGTTATTATTTTACAGCAATTCTAATAGTCCTCAACGCTTTTGGTTGGCATTACTCAGTCCCAATCGAGAAGTCCCAAATTAAACCCTAAATTAAACCTCAAATTAAACTACAAATTATTGACCTGATCTGGAAATGACAACTCGCAAATACACTCCCCCTACCTGTACATTAGAAGTCATCACCAAAAAGCCTTTACTGGGTCGCTCTAAAAAAGAGGCGGCAACTGATCCGTTTCAGTTTAAATTAAGCTTTGATGATCCTCGCCTACCCGAAGAAGAATATGTCACCGTAGAAGGCGATCGCCAACAGTTAGAAAGCCTCTCTCAAATCGTCACATCCTACGTGCAGGATTTCCTCAACAATTCCGCCTGGTTTGACACCCTCTACAAAGAAACAACCAATCCCTCCAAACCCATACTCCCCGATCCAGATGAGATTTATCTCAAGCCCGATGGACTCCTCTATCATGATTTGTTTTTAGGAGCGATCGCCACTCAAAATTCAGGGCCTTTTGTTCATCTGAGTGCATTACAATTATTTGATCTCGTCACTGCATTAGAAGACTGTACAAATGGAGTTGAAGAAGTCAGTGATCAATCCTTTTCTTTGCGGTTTAAACCTGTAATTTGGTTGCGAACATTACTGATGATTTTCATTAGTATTGGTACATTAACGGGCATCATTGAATTAATCAACTTCTATCGACAGCCCGCCGAACCCCTCAGCGCTTCGACCGAGGAAACTGAACCCACTCCCATTCCCCCTCCTAACCTAAACCCAGCGCCAGCACTTCCCGTTTGGCCCTCTCCAACTCCCACTCCTTCGGCTTCTCCTCCCCCCGTCGCCGCCAATTTACCCGGAGTCGATGCCGCCCCCCTGCCGGTACCG
>CAZNCM010000617.1:0-2238 GCA_964571155.1 uncultured Lyngbya sp.
CAAGGCTTATGAAGCGGTGATTAATGATTTGAAACGACATAATTTTCCTGTCGAAGAATTGTATATTTTGGGAGATTTAGTCGGATTTAACTCTTAATGAACAACAACCCACTCAAACTTTTACCCCTTCTAAAAAACAGGTGATTGGGGTGGGAAATGTAGGCCGAAAACCGGGAAAAGGAAATTATACTTTATATCATCCCGGTACCGATTTTCTCAAATTTCAGACGGTTTATTATTTTCCGTGATTTCTTTACGATTATCATTCTCAAATTTAATCCCCAACTTCAAGGCGGGGTTATTTTCCCAGCGATCGCCAACGTGGGCGTAAATACAGGTTGTTCTCGGATCTGCGTGTCCCAACAAATCTTGAACCTGACGCAACTCCGCCCCCGATCGCAAAGCCAAAGTTCCCGCAGTGTGTCTCAAGCTGTGAGTTGATAAAGTTCGCCCGGGTGTTTGTTTTAACTCGGCTTCTTTGAGATAGCTATCTACAATCAACCGAATTCCCCGTCGTGAAATACGTTTCCCTCCCGCCCGATTTCCAACTGCGATCAATAGAGGACTTGAGGGTTTAAGCTGTCCTTCTGTTGCTTCTCGGCGTTCGAGATAAACCCTCAACAATTCGGCGATTTCGGGTGTTAGGGGTACGATGCGAATACTCCGCTTTCCTTCTACCCGAATTCCCCAGTTTTTACCTTGTCTAACGAGATCAGAAATATTCGCCCGATGCAACTCAACTGTTCGCGGCCCTTCTAGGGTTAAAATTGCTAATAGGGTTTTATCCCTCGCGGATTTTAAAGTCCCATCATCAATAATAGTGGTAAATAATTCTTCAACTTCCGAGGCTTCTAAATAGGTAATTTTTTCGGCGGGATCGCGTTTTTCTTTGGGCGCTTTTACCCCGGTTGCGGGGTTAACGGATAGCAGTCCTTTTTCCAATGCAGCCTGATAAAATCTTCGCACCACCGAGAGTTTTAAAGCGATAGTTGCGGGTTTAAACCCTTTTTTATCAATCATCCAGCGACGGTATTTTTTCATATCATCTTTGGTAATTTCAGCCGGATGAAGTTGTTGGCGATCGCACCAGTCGAGAAACTGAATGAGTTGGCGTTTGTAGGTAATGAGGGTATCCGTCGCCGCATCTCCGGCACCGACATCCAGATCGAGAAAATCAGCAAAGACTTCCAGAAGGCGATCGACGCCAACGGGAGAATTGGGGGATTGGGTAATTGAGGAAGACTGGATAGACATGGACGTTTCGGGGGAGGTTATACCAATTCTATCTTATCTAATTCCGATAACTACCCTTACAGGAATTAGCCAAACCCCCAGAATTTAAAAGTTTATAGCGATTTATCCTGAAAATGACCCGAGTTTACAGAAGCTTCCATCAAGCATAGACTACAATAAGTTGAGAGCCTAAGATTCTAACTTCAGCAGTTGTGATAACTATCACTCACCGATCTGATCGCTATCACACAACTAACGGACTTGAACCCATATTCTGCATTGATAGATCTCACGTTGGATAAAGATCAAAATCAATTCCTTTTAGCACCTCTATCACTGAAACTATAGGAAATATTGATTAGATATAAGGGGGAGAGGAAAAAATATTATGCAAAAATGTACAACTTGTCCGAAAGCAAACTGTCCTTTCCAAAAGGCAGGAATTAAAATCTCAGGGTTCTCACTATTGATCGTTGGATGTAAAATTACTTATCGAGGAGAACAGATCTTTGATTTAAGCTGGTTAACAGGAGGTAAACCCTTTATGCGTTTGCGAAAATCTCAAATTCAAAAAGCCCTCATTAAACCAGATAACAATCAAATGGCTAGTTAAGCAAACACACTTCAACTCACACTCACTCACGCCAAAATCCTTTAACACATTGTTTTTAGAACACTCGGTTCATTATTTTGAGTCGGTTGACACTAGCTTAGTCGAGAGCTACGATATCTAAAGGCAAAAAGGCGACTAAGCTTAGTATGAACAATTTTCAGTATAAAGCAGTTCGTATTCGTCAAACTAATACGGGAGATTGGCTAGTGTTATTTGCTGCTCCAGCAGTTGATGTTGAAATGTGGGCAGGAATACCTCAAAAGAAAGAACTTGGAGATCAAGAAACTACTGGTTTTCAGCGAGAAGAAAATAAAAAGCGTATTAAGGAAATAGCAAGCTTTTATCATAATGAAAAAAATATTATTCAAAATCCATTGCTATGCGCCATTCAA
>CAZNCM010000618.1:0-2238 GCA_964571155.1 uncultured Lyngbya sp.
AACCACCGATCCGCGCCTCGTTCCTGAAGCCCAGTTAATGACGGAAATTACCTGTGATGAGATGTTGGAATTAGCGAGTTTGGGGGCGAAAGTGTTGCATCCTCGCGCCGTAGAAATAGCCCGAAACTACGGGATGCCGTTGGTGGTGCGATCAAGTTGGAGTGATGAACCGGGAACTCGGGTGACTTCCCCAACCCGTCAACCCAGACCCTTAGAAGGGCTAGAATTAACTCACCCCGTTGATGCGGTGGAATTTGACACCAACCAAGCGGCGGTTTCGCTGTTGCGGGTGCCGGATCGTCCGGGTATTGCGGCGAAACTATTTGGGGGAATTGCCATCCAACAGTTAAATGTGGATTTGATTATTCAGTCGATTCACGAAGGTAATATTAACGATATCACCTTTACCGTGGGCAAAGATTCCTACAATCAAGCGATCGCCGTGGCAGAGGCTTTATTACCGACTGTGGGCGAAAACGAAGATGCAAATTTAGGACAACCGGAAGTCAAAGGGGATGAAACGCCCATTGCTAAAGTCAGTATTGTTGGGGCGGGAATGATTGGACGTCCGAATGTGGCATCAGGGATGTTTACCACCTTAGCCGAAGCCGGGATTAATATTCAAATGATTTCGACTTCCGAGGTGAAGGTCAGTTGTGTGATCTCAGCCCTTGACTGCGATCGCGCAATTGTTGCCTTGTGTCAACACTTTGAAGTCAATTTAGCTTCCTCTGCATCCTTAACTTCCTCTGCATCCCCCGCTTCTACCACACCTTTACCCCCCGTGCGCGGAGTTGCCCTCGATCGCCATCAAGCCCGTTTAGCCATTCGTCACATCCCCGATCGTCCGGGAATGGCTGCGAAAGTGTTTGCACTCTTAGCTGAACATAATATTAGTGTGGATATGATTATTCAGTCCCAACGTTGTCATCAAATCAATGGGACTTTAAGCCGCGATATTGCTTTTACTGTCGCACAAGTTGATGCCGATCAAGCCCAAAAGGTGTTAGAACAAGCCACGGCTGAGTTAGGGTGTGGGGAAATTGTGGTTAATAAAGCGATCGCCAAAGTCAGTGTTGTTGGGGCGGGAATGATCGATCATCCAGGTGTGGCGGCGCGAATGTTTGAGGCTTTAGCCGCAGAAAAGATTAATATTTCGATGATTGCCACTTCAGAAATTAAAATTAGTTGCGTTGTCGATGAACAACAAGGTACACAAGCGTTACAAGCGGTTCATCAGGCGTTTGGGTTGTCTGGCGATCGCCCCGTTATTGTTCCTGAACCTCTGGTGGTGCGCTAAGTTTTCTTGCCCGGAAAGGGGACAATTATCTGCTTGAGGATTTGATTTGTTTGAAAACTCAATTACCATGTCAATGGTATTATCGGATAGAATAAGAGTTTCTAACCAAAAATTGTGATCGCATTTTTATAATGTGACTCGCCCTCTAACATTTGAATGATATTTTCTGCAAAAATCGTCAATCTCCCCGTGGGGTGAGGCACGTCTTCTGTACAATGCCACGCCAATTCCCAACTGGGTGCGCCCTGTTCACGCTTGATGAGGCATGGAATCAACCTTAATTAATCAACTTAATAGCGGATTTACGCTTTTCCTCAGTTTACTGGTTGAGGCGTTACCATTCCTGCTATTGGGAGTCTTATTCTCAAGTGTTCTTAATCAGTTAGTCGATGAACGCAAACTGCTGTCATTAGTTCCCTCTCATCCGCTATTAGGGGCTTTATTTGGGAGTTTAGTCGGATTTCTCTTTCCGGTGTGTGAATGCGGTAACGTTCCGGTTGCCCGTCGGTTTATCATTCAGGGAATACCCGCTTCAGCAGCGATTGGATTTTTATTCGCTGCCCCTACGATCAATCCTATTGTTATATGGTCTACCTGGATCGCTTTTCGTGACCAACCGGAAATTGTTTTTCTGCGTGTCCTTTTATCGCTGATTATTGCCACTTTACTCGGTTGGGTATTTAGCTTCCAAAAAGACCTACGCCCAATGCTTCAACCCACTATTGCCCGTCTGTTACCGCCCCCTCGCTTGAAGGACAACAAAACAGCGGAGGCGAGTGAAAGTTCACCTTTATTGCAACCGGGGACTTATTTGTTGGGTTCGGCTGAACAACCCGTTCGATTAGAGTCTATTCCGTTTTGGCAAACGGGACAAGGCATCGGAAAACCGGACAAAAAGACGGCAAAACTCGAAAAACGCCAAAAAATTCATTTGCGAT
>CAZNCM010000619.1:0-2236 GCA_964571155.1 uncultured Lyngbya sp.
AAGCTTTTGGGGGGATAACCCATGTTAAACTAAGTGCATCTCAGTTAGCGATTTTGCAAAGATTAGCTCATCCTCGTTTGAGTGATGAGTTTGAGTCTGGACTGATGTCTCAACAAACCGCGACGACAACCCCTCGTTCTATTTCTCTGTCTGATTGGGTAGCAGTTGAACGTCTTCTCCGGCGATATGCTGAGTATCATTTAGGGCGTGCTATTCGCTCGGCTACATTGATTGACACCTATGTTGAGCAGTTTCAACTGAGCTATTTCTAATCGAAGTGTTGGCTAAACCTCGATTCTAAATTTTCAGAGGAACACTCAGCAAGACAAGGGTTAACCCGAGGAATTATTGAGTTGATGAACAAGGGTTAGTGCAGTCATTACCGAGTCTTCAGTCTGCACAAACGCTTTCTGAAAGGAATTGATTTGGGTGTCGGACGAGTTGACTCGACATTCTCAAAAAGAAGTCTCATTTTCAAATTGAGATCAAATCGGTTTCATAAACAGGTGAACTGGATAGGGGTTAAATCAAACATCGGATCAACGGCAATCATTGCCATTTCCCGGCTCAAAAGAAGGAACAATTTCCCATTATCAAATCCAATCAAAAATAATAAGTTAATCATTGTCATCCCCTGTCCTCTCCTCAAATGAACCGCATCTGCTGAGTTCGCTAAATCTAAAAAATATAATGCAATCGTTAAATCCAGAAAAAAAATCATCGGTAAAAAAAGAAACAAAAAATGGATTCTTAGAACAGACTCCAACTCCAGAACATCCATTAAATCCAAAGAATAAGAGCAATGGACATCATCCTCAAACCTCAACTCAAAATTCCCTAGAAACGCAGCCATCAGCACCCTCAAATATGCTCAGAGAAGACGAGGAAGAACGGGGCTTTTTACCTGTACTCAAAAATGGCAACTTTCTAGTTCTTTGGAGTGGCCAAGTTTTTTCCCAACTCGCAGATAAAGTTTATTTGGTTTTGATGATTGCTTTGATTTCTACCCGCTTTCAGCAAGCCGATCAAACCATTAGCGGTTGGGTTTCAGCCGTGATGATTGCCTTTACTATTCCCGCCGTATTGTTCGGTGCGGGAGCGGGAGTTTATGTGGATCGATGGCCGAAAAAAATCGTTTTAGTCCTTACCAATCTCCTGCGAGGTGGGTTTGTTTTAGCCCTTCCGTTACTGTTGTGGTTTTCGGAGGGGACGAGCTTAGGGCCTCTACCATTAGGGTTTTGTCTATTGCTGACAATGACCTTTTTAGTCTCGACTTTAACCCAATTTTTTGCTCCGGCCGAACAAACCGTCATTCCGTTAATTGTTCAACGCAAGCACTTATTATCTGCCAATTCCCTCTACACCACCACAATGATGGCCTCGGTAATTATCGGGTTTGCCGTCGGAGAACCCCTTTTAGCCATTGCTGATCGATTCTTTGAAACCATGGGTTGGGGCCTCAATATTGGCAAAGAATTAATTGTTGGGGGAAGTTATGCGATCGCTGGGTTGCTATTGATGGGACTGAAAGTGCGAGAAAAAAGAAATTTCCAAGCCGAAAGCCCGCACGTTTTAGACGACTTGCGCGATGGCCTCAAATATCTCAATGAACATCACAAAGTTCGCAACGCCCTGATTCAACTGATTATTTTATTTAGCATCTTTGCCGCTCTTGCCGTCCGTTTAGCGGAGATCATCCCCTCCCTCAAATCTTCCCAATTTGGCTTTCTACTGGCCGCCGCAGGGGTCGGTATGGCGATTGGTGCAGGGTTGCTCGGTCAACTCGGACATCGGTTATCTCATATTCAGCTGGCCTTAGTTGGTTCTATTGGGCTAGCAACTTGTTTAATGGGTTTAGCTGTGTTTGGTCAGCAGTTAGCTTCGGCGTTCATCCTGATTATCCTTCTGGGCTTGTGTGCTGCGGTGGTGGGTATTCCCATGCAAACCACCATCCAAGCCGAAACTCCCGAACAAATGCGCGGCAAAGTCTTTGGTTTACAAAATAATGCTGTCAATATTGCCTTGAGTTTACCTCTAGCATTAGCTGGAGTTGCAGAAACTTATCTGGGCTTGTCTGTCGTTTTTATCGGTTTAGCGGCGATGGCAAGTTTAGGCGGCGTTTTAACTTGGTATATCAACCGACGCGAATTCCAACAGTAACCAAAGAATAGGCAATCTTGCAATAGGCAGAAGAAGGCAACAGCTGATGTGGCAAGAGTGTTAACTTCTGACTTCT
>CAZNCM010000620.1:0-1950 GCA_964571155.1 uncultured Lyngbya sp.
GGCTTTTCATCCCTTCGGTGAAACCGAGGGTCTTCAAGCCGACATTTTAGGATAAAAAGGATTTTGTATTCATCTCAATTTGACTCCTTAGTGGTCTGAATCAATCTACACCTCCTTAAACTGCAATTCTGAGCAATTTTGGATTTGAGAGTACCCAGGAACCGTTAAAAAATCCTGATTGAGACTTTTGCGAACTCTCTCTAGAGACTCTTGTTTTCAACCCTTACCCCCTTGATGATACATTAATCTCATGATTAAGCTTGTCATCGGTTGCATCTTTTATGTTTAGACCCAAAGCAGTGATCATTACCAATGCGGGAGTGTATTTAGCGGCTCTCTATCCGGCTTTAATGGGAGCTATTTTTACATTAGGGTTTGATTTAGCCTTTGAGCCGGAAGACTCGTTAGACGTGAATATCGAGAGCGGTTTGAGTTTGATACTCACAAAAACCTTGTTCTATTCAATGGCAACTTTTCCGATTATAGCCGCGTTTTGTATTGCTTTAGCATGGAGTTTGTATAAAATCAGAGTCATCAAGCCCGCCGTTTATATTAGTTGTATTCCTTGGATTAATATTATTTTATTTATATTCACAGGGTTATGGATTTTAGTCTTTTAATCAACCATTCTTATGGTGTAAACCCACTGCTTGGGAAATTGATTCAAGTCCCTGTTCTTCTAACTTTTGTAATAATCCTGTTAAAATATTCCGAATCATTCCCGGCCCTTCATAAACCCAACCCGTATAAACTTGAATTAAACTCGCACCTGCTGTAATTTTTTCCCAAGCATCGGCTGCCGTAAACACGCCCCCAACTCCAATAATCGGTAACTGTCCCTGGGTTTTTTCCCAAATCAAACGAATCACTTCTGTAGACCGTTGTTGTAGGGGTTTTCCACTAATTCCTCCGGCTTCTTCAGTCGGAGATTTTCCAGTTTTTGTAATTATTTGAGTTTTTAAACCCTCCCGAGAAATCGTCGTATTCGTTGCAATAATTCCGGCTAACTGATAGGTTTTTGCCAGGTCTAGAATATCCGCAATTGCCTGATCTTCTAAATCCGGCGCAATTTTTACCAATAATGGTTTTTTAGCTTGATTTTCCTGTTGCAAACTGTGTAAAATCTTGCTAAGTTGTTCGGCATCTTGTAGCGATCGCAATCCTGGCGTATTGGGAGAGGAGACATTAACCACAAAGTAGTCACCGCAAGCTTTCAAATCTCGAAAACTGCCCAAATAATCATCAGAAGCATCTTCTAAAGAAGTGACTTTGGATTTCCCTAAATTAATCCCAATGGGAATCGATAAAGATTGACGAGTCTCACGACTTTGTAACCGAGTGGCGAGGGCTTTTGCCCCCAGATTATTAAACCCCATACGGTTTAAAACCGCTTGATCATAAAGTAGACGAAATAATCGTGGTTGGGGATTACCCGGTTGAGGATGAAAAGTAACCGTTCCCAACTCAGCAAAACCAAAACCCAAACTTCCCCAAATTCCCGCCGCCACTCCGTCTTTATCAAATCCTGCTGCTAAACCCAGGGGATTATCAAACGGTAAACCCCATAACGTTTGGGCGAGACGGTGATCTGACAGACAAAAAGAAGACCGAATTTTTGACTCAATCCAACGAGAAGAAGGCTGAGTCGAAGTATGATCGAGCCAACTCAACAGGTGTAATGTTTGATGATGCGCCCACTCTGGATCAACGTTCAATCCAGAAAATAAAATAGGTCTGATCCCAGAACGATAAATATCCAACAATTTCTCCTAAAATCTTCTTAACGGCATCATCAAAAATAAAACCAACAACTCTATTTTTTCCGACTATGCAGCAAAACGATTAAAAGTTTTCTGATCGCCACTCACCGTTGTGAGATTTTAATCAAATTCAAAATTTTTTAAAGAGTTTAATTCCTATGGGGCAGCATTCAAATTCAACAGGTCGGGT
>CAZNCM010000620.1:1960-2217 GCA_964571155.1 uncultured Lyngbya sp.
ATCCTATTGCAAATCAGCTTATCCTATCTGCAAGCGAAATTCAACTATCGTTTAATCTGGATTGGCCTGTACGATCGCCTCGACCATCAGTTAGTGGGTAAAGGGGGAATCACCCCCGATGAGAAAAGAAGTTTTCTCAAACAACGATTTCCTCTGATCGCGGGAGATTTATTTGAACAAGTGATCATTCAATTACAACCCATTACGATCGCCGACTTACAAACCGAAACCCGAGTCGGAGAGTGGTGCAAACTCGC
>CAZNCM010000621.1:0-949 GCA_964571155.1 uncultured Lyngbya sp.
CAGGAAAAAAACCTTTGGCCTACAATTAACAACATTGGTATAGTTCGCTATGAAATGGGAGACATCAAAGGTGCGATCAAAAAATGGCAAGAGGCAATCAAAATCGATGAAAAAGCCGCCGAACCGATCCTAGCGATGGCGGTTGCTTTATATACTCAAGGTCAACGCCAAGAAGCTTTGGCGATGGGAGAAACAGCCCTCGAACTCGATGGTCGCTACGCCGATCTCGAATTTCTCAAAGAAAACCTTTGGGGCGATCGCTTACTCAACGATACCCAAAAGTTTCTAGACACGCCTCAGATGCAAGCCACAATCGCCCAATTGGAAGACTCACCTGCATCTGTCTCTCCCTAGTGATTCATGATTTTACCCACACAGGGGATCACCGGGGTCAAGCGCTTGATCTTTTAAAAACCATTTCTAGTCTTTCATAGAGAACTGCTCTCACTCCTCGGGTAGGAGTGACTTAATCTTGTCTACAAATTGCTGATGGTCAATCACCGGCTTAGAAATATAGTCATCAGCACCGCTTTGGGCGAGGAAATCTTCGCGATCGCCAGCCATAGCATGAGCTGTCACTAAGATAATCGGTAACTGTGCCGTTTCAGGATCACCTTTGAGTATTTGGGTAATTTTAATCCCATCGATCGCCTTGCCTTCATAAACACTGCGGGCGAGGGATACATCCATTAAGATTAGGTCAGCCTCCCGAGAGCGAGCAATTTTGATCACCTCATCAACATTTTCCGTATGCTTAACATCTAACCCGCCTCGTTTTGTCAGGATTTTAGAAAAAACACGGGCATTAACCGGATCGTCTTCTACAATCAGAACGGTCTTCATCTGGGTCTCCCGCTGGACAAACTCTCCGATAAATGAACGATGTGTCATCATATCATGCCCTTTTGGAGCAAAGAATAACAGTTTCACCTCATATCCTAGAGTAGAT
>CAZNCM010000621.1:959-1877 GCA_964571155.1 uncultured Lyngbya sp.
TGAGTGATCTACACTCTCATCTAATTCTGCAAAACTCAGTTGAGCGTTGCAGTTTTCCCTCACAGGATCATAACCTGAAAACCATCTAGTCTAAGCTTCAGGCAATTTATCAGCGTTTCCGGCTTACTCTACCCCAATATTTGACATGATAGTTGACAGCACTTTAGGTCTTGCTTGATCTTAGAGTAAAAGACTTGTGTTCACCAAATATAACGAGAAAGGTTGATATTGGACACATTAGCCCCGAGAAACCTCTCTCAACTGTCTATTCTTAACCCATTAGGATGAGTCAGATCACATACCCCTCGTCAGCGAACTGACAGGATTAACTCAGAACAGTCTAACGAAAAATACTTAAAGTGGCTGTCTAGATTTTCAGTTTGGATGGGTTCGGTGGAAAATTTTATCTCTTGTTTAAAACCTCTCTAACCTCTGATCAATCAATCGTTTGAGTCCTCTCCGACTCACTTGATCACTGTGATCAAAATTTCAAATCTGGATATTGAGACTCCATAATAGGGAAACAGAGTGCCAAAGGCATTCACAGTTCAACTCCTTTTATCTTCTTGAACTTCTGTTTTAGACGTGCTGTGGTGCGTCTAAGCTCACGCTAAACTCTCAACTTGATCTTCCTCATGGCTAGACAACTAAACCTACTCTCCGGGCAAGTGATCGCTACCCCACTCCATACCGAGATGCAACAGTCCTATCTCGAATACGCCATGAGTGTGATCGTGGGACGAGCCTTGCCTGATGTCCGGGATGGATTAAAACCGGTTCACCGTCGTATTCTTTACGCGATGCACGAATTGGGTTTAACCCCGGATCGCCCTTATCGTAAATGTGCCAGAGTTGTGGGTGATGTTCTCGGAAAGTATCATCCCCACGGCGATCAATCGGTCTATGATGCCTTGGTTC
>CAZNCM010000621.1:1905-2199 GCA_964571155.1 uncultured Lyngbya sp.
TTTTCCAGTCGTTATCCCTTACTCGCCGGACATGGTAATTTTGGGTCGGTTGATAATGATCCGCCTGCGGCGATGCGCTACACCGAAACTCGTCTGGCTTCGATTGGTAATGAAGGCTTATTAACCCAAGTCGGAGAAGCTACAGTTGATTTTATTAGTAATTTTGACAACTCTCAACAAGAACCGACTGTTCTTCCAGCGCAGTTGCCGTTTTTACTTCTCAACGGGAGTTCGGGAATTGCAGTGGGAATGGCAACGAATGTTCCGCCTCACAATTTGGGTGAAGTGGTCGAT
>CAZNCM010000622.1:0-2190 GCA_964571155.1 uncultured Lyngbya sp.
CGAAATCTGTTAGGGGTTGAATTGCTCCTCGTGGGTTCGAATCCCACCCTCTCCGTTGCGGTTTGATGGCAAAACAATCACGCTTTCAAACCAAACGATTTTCACAAAATACAATAGTGAGAAGCAGGATTGATCTTGATTTAATCATCAATATGGGGATAAATCTATTTTTGTCAACCCTCCTCAACAAAATGAATCTGAATTGTTAAAAGCTTTACTCTGACAGTCTTTACCCTCAATTGTTCAAGCTGTAGGCGCCTATTCATAGAATCTTATTTATGAAGTCGGTTATTCTCCCCAGTTTTCAGAAGACTGCTTAACTTTGAACTTACAGGGTCATCAATTGAGGACTATTGAAAGAATTACTCAAGTCAAAAAAGATTTTCTATCTCTTAGAGATCCGATAATTTCTCCAATCATTTCAGTTCAATACAGAGTTTTATCCCCTCGCTATCCCTAGAGAATCAATCGAAATCATCCCCCAGTAATACAACACCCAGTGGAGAGTTTTAGGATTGATTGCTAATCTCTATCTCAAGTCAGATGTTTTTTAATAAATTAAGCGGTTAAATCATAAATAAGTTTACAAAAGTAGATTTTTGAGGAAAAATAAAGATGGCTTACGAAAATATTGAACAATTACCGGAAGAAGTTAAATCTCAACTTCCTCGCGGCGCCCAACAAATTTTTTTAGCAGCTTTTAATAGTGCGTCTTCTGATGGTTTGAGTGAAAGTAATGCGTCTCAACTCGCCTGGAATTCTGTAAAAACTCAATACAAACAAGGTTCAGAAGGTCACTGGCAAACTATTCCCGAAGGAGGGGCAGGTCGAACCACAACAGGTACAATGCCTGCGTCTTAGGTAGGATTAAAAATTCATAAAAGACTCTAGCCTTTTATTGGAAAGACAAATCAGATAGGGTGGGTTTATGGAAATTTGAGAAAGTATCTCCTGTAATAAACCTGCCCTATGAACTATTTCTAAAAACAGTGTTTTATCAATACAAATAAAATTTCTAATTTTATACAAATTTCTCCTCTTACTTTTGATAAAATTGGAATAATTTATACTCGTTCTACAGAAGTGGGTTCAAGATTAGTCTAAAAAAATCGTAAGCGAACAGTTTGATCTTTCCAGATTCAACTCATGATGCCGCTTCAATTCCCATTCAGATTAGAGAAAAAACACTAACTTTAATCAACAAAAACAAATTACGGTTTAAATCTCATTTTGACTCTCTCCAAAAATCAGTCAGATAAAAGTTAGACAAACCTTTCTTATCCACACCAATAGAAATCCCGTTGGGCTAAACTGATGTACTCAAGAAGTCAAGATGCGATAAAATAGGTTGGGAAAAACCCTACACTGTCCGCTACAGCAGTAACCTCGATGATGGCCCCTGGCATGGAATGCCGTTAGGGGGGTTCGGGGCCGGTTGTATTGGTCGTTCATCGCGAGGAGATTTTAACCTGTGGCACCTCGATGGCGGCGAACACATTTTCCGCAATTTACCCGCCTGTCAGTTTAGTATTTTTGAAGAAGTTAACGGCAAAACTCAAGCCTATGCCTTGTGTACAGACCCGCCAGAAGACGGAAGTTTATCGGCTTGGAATTGGTATCCAGCATCGTCTAACGCGCATAAAACCGGAACTTATCACGCCCTTTATCCTCGCAGTTGGTCTATGAAAATGTCTTTAAAGCCCAGTTAAGTTGTGAACAATTTTCGCCAGTTTGGGCAAATAACTATCAAGAAACCAGTTATCCCATTGCTGTTTTTGAATGGATTGCCCACAACCCCACAGATGAACCGATAACCCTCAGTATTCTGTTTACTTGGCAAAATACAATCGGCTGGTTTACCAATGCTTTAAAACAGCCCAAAGTGCAAGTTCGAGATGATGGCAGTCCGGTTTATGAATATCAACCCCGTTGGGAAAATAGTGTCGGAAATTTCAATCATTTAGTTGAAGATTTTCATCGGATTGGTTGTCTAATGTCTCGCCTCAGTGCCAGTGAAGATGTCCGCGAAGGCGAAGGACAAATGGCAATTGCAACGATTACAAATCCGGCGGTAGAAGTCTATTATCACACCGCTTGGAATACAGCGGGAACGGGTGAAGAAATTTGGCATTATTTTTCTCAAGATGGAACTTTATTAGATGAAGAAAGCGAACATCCGGCAACCGAAGG
>CAZNCM010000623.1:0-2168 GCA_964571155.1 uncultured Lyngbya sp.
CCAATCCCAATATCTTGCATCGGAGCGGTCACCAAAACTCTAGCACTACATCGCAGGCGCCAGTCAATCTCGGCTAAAAACAGTTCTCTAGCTTCGCTGAGGGTACACCCTTGAGATAGGAGTTCATCTAAACCCCGTTGAATGATTTTGTTGGCTTCTGGATAATGCTCTAGGATCGGTGAATTCAGCCGAGAACCCCCTTCGTGACCCAAGGCTCGCACATAGATTCCTGAACCCGCCTGAGCTTCGACTAGACCACTATCTTCGAGCTGACGGTAGACTTTGCTAATGGTATTACGGTGCAGTCCGGTTTGCATGGCGAGTTGACGGGTACTGGGTAAACGATGTCCCGGTGGAAACTGCCGGGAGGCAATCGCAAACCGAATTTGGTTAAATAACTGGTTAGAGGCAGGAATGTCACTATCTGGCTGAATATAGAACTGAACCATAACAAATCTCCTTAAGTCAGCCCCAGAAGTTTAAAAACGAAACCTCTGTGCTGTCATGGGTCTGTATAGGAATGTAACCTACCTCTGCCTAAAAGCGAGAGGCTTTCGTTTTGGACTACACACCCAACGCGACCAAAAACGAAAAACGATATGAGTTGTTTTTGATCGGGGGTCGTGTTGCTGCACCGACGGGTTACTTTTTATGCCGATGAACTCACCGACCGCTCCGATCTCCTTGAGTCAATGCAGCCAAACTGGACACTATCAAGGCTCTTGATCGGTTTGCGAGATCCGCGCCATCTCTTGTCATGCTACAGAGCTGTTTCTCGGATCAAGAGTGTTTTTGCTGTTCGCTCATCACTAACAAATTTATCACGAGTTTTGGTGAGTCACTTGTCTATTTAAGGGCAATGACCTGTACTATAGAGTAGTTTACTCAAGATAGATGTTTGGCAAAAATATTTTGATATAGAAGCTCCACGAGAATGAGAATTATGTCAGATTTAGAAATTCGCACGGCTAATGTTAGAGTGGCTAACGGGGACTTACAGATCGCCGCTTATCTAGCTGAACCTGTTGGCGAGGGAGCATTTCCAGGTGTTGTTGTTATTCAAGAAATCTTTGGAGTCAATGATCACATTCGTGATGTGACTCGACGAATTGCTGCATTGGGCTATGTCGCGATCGCTCCAGCCATTTATCAACGTCAGGCTCCCGGTTTTGAAGTGGGTTACAGTTCAGAAGATTTACAATTGGGTCGAAAATACAAAGAACAAACTATCGCATCGGAACTCTTAAGTGATGTACAAGCAACAATTAACTACTTGAAAAGTTTAAAATCAGTTCAGCCCGAGGGGTTTGGTTCGATTGGATTTTGTTTTGGGGGTCATGTCGTTTATTTAGCGGCGACTTTACCGGAGATTAAAGCAACGGCTTCGTTTTATGGGGCTGGAATTGTGACCGGAACTCCGGGAGGGGGTGAACCCACTGTTAGCCGTACAGGTGACATTACAGGGGTGGTCTACGGGTTCTTTGGGACAGAAGATCCTTTAATTCCCAACGAACAGGTTGATCAACTTGAAGCGGCGTTGAAACAGCATCAAATTTCTCATCAAATTTTCCGCTACTCGGCGACTCATGGGTTCTTCTGCGATCAACGGGAGAGTTATGATCAAAAAGCAGCAGCAGACGCCTGGCAACACGTTCAACAGCTTTTTAGTCACGAACTGAAAGCAACCGAGTAAACTAGGTATTGGGGCTTTACTCCAGTTCAACCTTAGCAACCATAGCTCCCGACTGATGAAAGAATTGGTTATATTGGAAAGTCCAGACACATTAGTCGCAGAAATTGGGCAGTTGAGAAGGGGGTCAGCAAAAAAAAAAATTAGCCCAATCAATTGATTCTTTGTTTTCTTGTGAACTCCTATGAATACGAAAAATACGTCTTTTTCACTTGATGATTTTGCTAGAGCATTAGAGCAACATGATTATGATCTCCAGAAAGGTCAAGTTGTCCGAGGTCAGGTTTTTGAATATACGAGCGATGGTGTATACATTGACATTGTTGGTGGAAAGTCTCCCGGTTTTTTACCCCGAAAAGAAGCTTCTTTAGCCGATGTTGAAGATTTGTCTGAGATTTTACCCCTCCAAGAAGAACGAGAGTTTTTAGTCATTCGTGAACAAAATGCCGAGGGTCAAGTTCTCCTCTCAATTCGACAA
>CAZNCM010000624.1:0-408 GCA_964571155.1 uncultured Lyngbya sp.
TAATCTGTAAATCAAAACTTGAACCCGGTTCCCACCAGCCCGGATAATAATAAAATTGTGCGGCTTTATTTAAGCCCAATTTCTCATCATCAAACGGCCCAACCCATTCTGCGGCATCAATTGCACCTCGTTCTAATGCGAGAAAAATTTCACCACCCGGTAACACCTGCACATTCACCCCTAAACGTGATAATACTTCTCCCCCTAAGCCGGGAATTCGCATTTTTAAACCCTGTAAATCATTAACAGTATTGACTTCTTTTTTAAACCAACCGCCCATTTGTACACCCGAGTTTCCTGCCGGAAAAGCAATTGTATTAAAGTCAGAATAAAGCTTGTGCATTAAGTCTAATCCACCGCCTTTATACAGCCAAGCATTTTGTTGTTGAGCGTTTAATCCAAAGGGAA
>CAZNCM010000624.1:486-1398 GCA_964571155.1 uncultured Lyngbya sp.
AAAACTTGCAACCCTGGTACAATTTCACCCGCCGCAAACACTTGAATGGTAAACCGTCCATCTGTCATTTCGCTTACTCGTTGGGCGACTCTCTGAGCGGCACCATAGAGGGTTTTTAAGGATGTTGGCCAACTGGTTGCCATTTTCCAGCGAACGTTCGGTAAGGCTCCCCCAGTGGTGCTTGTGGTGTTGGTGGGGCTACAGGCAGCCAGGGCAGCAGTCGTGGCGGTGGCGGTGGCGGCATAACTTAAAAGAATACGTCGTTTCATCGGTTAAAATTAAGGGTAAAGTTAGGATATTAACAAGTGATTGAGATGAAATTTGTCCTTCGATTCAATTCTAACAAAGTCAGGATCAAATCAGGTTAAGAAATATAAATTATTTTTGATCTATTTCTAGTTTGCTGTTAGCGATTACCCAGTTATTATAAGCGAGTTCTCCGACAGCATTCCAAGTAAAAACGGCATCTCTAAATTTTTTCCAAGGCTGATAAGTTTGCTGAAAAGATTGACTTTTGGCTGATTTTTCCTGAAAGAGTTCTACAGATATTTTTTGAGCAGCCTCTAGAATTTCTGGACTAAAAGTTCGCAGCTTTGTACCATTTTTGATCAGTAAATTTAAGGCTTTCGGGTTTTGAGCTTCGTATTTTGCCAAACATTCCATATTGGCTTCAATTGCAGAAGTTTTGAGAATTTCTTGATAGACTTTGGGCAGTTGTTTCCAAGCTCTTAAATTCACTAATAAATGTAAGCTAGGTCCGGCTTCCCACCAGCCCGGATAATAGTAAAACTTTGCTGCATTATTTAATCCTAACCGTTCATCATCGTAAGGCCCTGCAAATTCTGCGGCATCAATCGTTCCTCGTTCTAAGGCTAAAAAAATTTCACCACCCGCTAAGACTTGAACGTTGAC
>CAZNCM010000624.1:1408-2166 GCA_964571155.1 uncultured Lyngbya sp.
TCCCCCTAGCCCCGGAATTCGCATTTTTAAACCTTGTAAATCAGCGACGGTATTGATTTCTCGCTTGAACCATCCCCCCATTTGAACCCCGGTATTTCCCGCCGGAAAAGCGATAGTATTAAAGTCAGCATAAATCTGATTTAGAGCCTCATTTCCACCCCCTTGATACAGCCAAGCATTTTGTTGTTGAGCATTGAATCCAAATGGAACAGCCGTGCCAAATGCTAAAGCCGGATTTTTACCGATATAATAATAACTGGCAGAGTGACCACATTCAACTGTTCCTTGTTGTACCGCATCTAAAACTTGCAATCCTGGTACAATTTCACCCGCCGCAAACACTTGAATGCTAAAGCGCCCATCTGTCATTTCACTCACTCGTCGCGCCACCGTTTGAGCCGCACCATAGAGGGTATCGAGGGAAGTTGGCCAACTGGTGGTCATTTTCCAGCGGATTTGGGGTTGGGATTGCGCTTCCACAGCCGCAGATGTAGGATGAGTAAGAGCAGTTAAAGTCGCAGTTGTTGCTCCCCCTGTCGTTATGGAGCTGAGTAGGTGTCGGCGTTTCATCTAGAATTAAAAAGTCAGTAAGGTGTTGTAGATTTGAATCTCAGTGAGCCATCTACGTTACACTTAAGGGCGATCTCTAATCTTATCAAGATTAATTGAATTTAGAGATTAAGATATTTAACGAAAGGGTGATCGTATCTAGAATTAATTGTAAAAATTGTGGGACTGAGTGCGAAATGACGCGGTTT
>CAZNCM010000625.1:0-378 GCA_964571155.1 uncultured Lyngbya sp.
ATTGCAGGTCAAAAATGTATCAGTTCGTAGATAAACATCAAGCTTGTGAATGTCTTTCCTGTTGCGATGCCACCCTCCGAAGATATCGAGCCGGCCAGGATTGGATAGAAGGAATTCACTAGATACGGATCAACTCCCGTGTCATCCCAGGGCTGTTTCATTCTAAAATTTGGCGATCGCCGAAACCCAAAAATGAAAGCAATTTCAGTCTTTTTTTCAACAGAAGATCTTTAATCTGAGAAAAAAAACGGCGATCGCGATTGTACGTCGGGGCTTTGAGAAACCCATTCCCAAATTTTGGGGTGAGAATGAAACGGCCCTGCCGTGTCATCCGGTACAACTTGGAACTGCTCCGAGACTGGCAGGCTAACCGCCATG
>CAZNCM010000625.1:408-2142 GCA_964571155.1 uncultured Lyngbya sp.
ACAGGATTTGAACCTGTGACCTCCACGATGTCAAGGTATAGCTCACAACATCTGAAATTATCTTTATATATGGCTTTGAAAAGTGAATAATTTTAGTTTAGGATCCAATTACGATCCAAAAATGAATCATATTAACACGCAATTTGATCTCGATCTGAAGTCCACTTGTAGAAGGATTTTCAGAAAATACGGAGTCCAAAGCAAAGGATTCAGTTGACCCGATTGTAAGATAGCTATATTGGTTCATAAGATGTGACTCCAGATCGCTTGGTCGTTTTTCTACGAGGTGACTATGGCTTCCCCATTCCCCGGTATGAACCCCTACTTAGAGCATCCTCAGCTATGGCCGGAAGTCCATCATCGTTTAATTACTGCGATCGCGATCGCCATACAACCTGCACTTTTACCCAAGTACCGAGTTGCCATTGAAAAGCGAACTTACCTCAGTATCGATAATAACGCTCTGATGGTGGGTATTCCCGATCTTTCCGTGGTGACACCTCAATCTCCAAGTCTCCCACAACAGACAGAAACTTCAAACTCCGAAGGGATAGAATCAGTGACGGTAACATTGCCCATGCCTGTGGAAGTTCAAGAGGGCTATCTGGAGGTGAGGGAAATGGGTAGCGGTAGAGTTGTGACGGTCATTGAAGTCCTTTCACCCACAAATAAACGCCCCGGAAGGGGAAAAGATGATTACGAACAAAAGCGTTTAGATGTTCTCGGCAGTTCCGCCAATTTGGTGGAAATTGATTTACTGCGCGATGGTAAATCCCCTCAAATTCTGAGTGCAATTCCTCAAACGGATTATCGCATTCTCATTGCTCGTCGCCGTCAACGTCCTCAAGCCGAATTGTTAGGATTTAGTATTCGACAAGCGATTCCAGTATTCAAACTTCCCCTACAACCTGGTGAGAGTGAACCGTTCGTGAGTCTACAAGATTTACTGCAAGAAATCTATGAACAAGCAGGCTTTGATCTGGCAATTGACTACACCCGTGAACCTTTTCCATCTTTAAAAGAAGATGATCGCATTTGGGCAGATGCTCTACTACATCAACAGAAACGTCGAGAAGCTTTATAGGCAATTGCGATAAGATTTAATCCATGACTTCAACAAAACCATGACCACTACTATCAGTAAGCGATCGCATACAAGCCCAAAACGGGGAAGAATTTTTGAAACTGAAGCGACCCCGCAGCAACTTGAATATGAACGCCAACGCACCGAGTTGCGTCAACGGGCGAGAACACATTTTGAGCGTTTGAAATTGAGGTTGATGTCTTCTCATCCCAACGAATATGTTTCTATTGAACCCGAAACGGGGGTTTATTTGATCGAAGAGGACTTTGAAACTTTACTGTGGCGTTGCCAGATCTACTTTCCTCAAAGTCCAACCTGTATTTTTGGCATTAACGAAACGGGAAGCTGCGGTCGCCTATGACGATTATTCAAGGTCGATTCGGACCGGGAGGAGTGTGGATTTTTGAGATTGAACTCGTTACCAGCGACGGAGAACCTATAGCTGTTGATGCGATCTTTGATTCCGGGTTTTCCAATGGTTACTTGGCATTAAACGCCGCAGATGTGTCGGCTTTGGGCTGGCGCTTGCTTCAACCGGATGTGGAACTGGCTACCGCCAATGGTTTGAGTCGGTTTGATATTTATCAGGGAAAAGTTATCCCTCTTTTGTCACTTTCCGAGATCAAAGAGTAGTAAAAGTAAGGTTTAGC
>CAZNCM010000626.1:0-2141 GCA_964571155.1 uncultured Lyngbya sp.
TTAGAAATGTCCTAACCTAATTTTGTACTGCTATATCAACAAAAAAAGCGGGAACCTATCCCGCTCTTGATAAAAACCTTGAGATTACCCTATAGTATTGAATGATACTTTTGGCTTCTAGCTGCTGCCTTCTTTAATTGACACGAACGGCCGAAGAATTCAAATGATACTCTAGTTCTTCTAAATTCCAAGCTTGACCTTCGAGGGCCATTTGCTCAATTAAACTTGCCAAACGTAAAGCCTTGAGAGCCTGTTCACCGCCAACAGAAGGTTGATTCCCTCCCCGAACACAGTGAACAAAATGTTCTAACTCCGCGTGTAAAGGTTCAATATTACTCGTGTGAACTTTCTCAATCAATCCATCCTGACGGTAAAGAACCTGACCATAGTCTGTGACATAATTTGCTGTCGTTTGACGATGAATCAGAATTTCATTATTAAGAAAATCAGCTTCAGTCAGAGAACTTTTACAATGAGCGACGATAGAACGCAACTTACGATGAGTTACTTTACTGGCAATTAATGTAGCAACAATCCCGTTAGCAAAGCCTAATGTTGCCGTCACATAATCCAAATAACCCGAATCTGCCGCCCGACTCCCACTCGCCGTCAGTCGCACCACAGGAGAAGCGACCAACTCAAGCAACAAGTCGATATCGTGTATCATCAAATCTAAGACCACAGAGACATCGTTAGCACGATTCGAGTAAGGACTCATTCGATGAGCCTCTAAAGCCAGTAATTCCTCGGTTTTGAGGACTTTACTCAACTCTTGAAACGCCGGGTTAAAGCGTTCGATGTGGCCTACTTGTAAAATCCGTTGATACTTAGCAGCAGCATTCACCAAAGATTCGGCTTCAGCAATACTCGCCGCAATCGGTTTCTCAATTAAAACATGAACCCCCGCTTGTAAACAGGTCATCCCCACAGAGTAATGCAAACGAGTGGGAACCGCGATACAAACGGCATCGACGTGTTCGAGTAAATCCTGATAATCTTCAAAAAAATGAACTCGATACTTGCTAGCAGTATCTAGCCCTCTTTCTACATTGATATCCGCAACACCCACCAACTGGACATCCTTGAGTAAACTCAGAACTCGGGTGTGATGTTGTCCCATATTACCAACCCCAATCACTCCAATTCGCAGGGGGTGTGGCTGGCTATGGTTTCCCAGACCCGTTAAATATCCCTCTGACATCCTATTGAGCATCCCTGGACTCTCCTCCACCACAGGCTATAGGCTTGTATCGCCCGATTGAAGTTCCTCAACGGTCGAAATTTTTCACATCAGAGAGAATTGAGGATTTTTGGTCTTGATTTCTCACCCTAGCCAAAGGTTGTTCCATTCCAACCCCACAGGGTTCCGGGAGCATTCGCAAATTCAATGTAGATGCGATTGACTGGAATATCCAAAGCTTTATTGATGGTTTGACAAAAATCGGCACTCATCGTCTTGGTTTTACTCTCCGGTAAGCCAATGCTTTTAATTTCCATGTAGCAAACGGGGTCTGTTGTCCCGGCGAATGTCATGGGAACATCGGGTTCAAAAGCAGTCATCACATAGGATTCGGGTTTTCCTAAATGTTTGGCTAAGGACGCCGAGAGGCTTTTGAGTAGGGTTTCGACTTCTGATTTTTCGGGTGTTGAAACTGAGGTTTGAACTTTGATTAAAGGCATAGTTTAAGTTTTCAGAGGTAGAGAACTCATTTTTGAGGGGTTGGGGTGACTAATTTTTAACCGCCATAGTTCCAGCCTGTACTCTCTAGGGATAGGATTTCTCCGTCTCGATGTACACCTGCGGCAATGACTTCGCCGACAAAAACGGTATGATCTCCTTGAGGTACGCTACCGACAACCCGACATTCTACATAACCCAAGGAGTCGGAGATGATTGGACAGCCTGTTTCTCCCTCGTAGAATTCTACATCTTCAAATTTGTTACCGACTCGACGTTGAGGTTTGAAGAATTTTTGAGCCATTTCTTTTTGGCCATCTTCTAGAAAACTCAGAGAAAATACTCCACTGGCTTCTATCATGGCGTGGGATTTGGAGTCTTGTTTGACACAGTTGACGAATAGCGGGGGTTTGAAGGATGCCTGCATCACCCAACTGGCGGTGAAACCGTTAACTTCTTCGCC
>CAZNCM010000627.1:0-2127 GCA_964571155.1 uncultured Lyngbya sp.
TTCTCTACTCAGTTCGGCGGTGGGTTCGGTGGTCGTTGCTCTATCGGGTCAAGCCTTTTACGGGGTAGCCCCTTTGACGGTCGCCCTTTCACTGAATGTTGCCAATCGTTACCGAGTCGAACACCAAGTTCAACGGTCTCAGCAGGATGTTGTAGAAATGCAGCAGTCAATCAATAAGCTAGAAAGCAATACTGTTCGAGCAATTTGGCTGATTCAACAACAACTGACCCGCGAGATTGCCACCCTGAGAGAGAAACAAGAACAACTCCCTGAGCAAGACTCTCTCGAAACCGCTTATCGTTCCAAGCAGGTTGCTGTTCTGACTGAAAATGTTTCTTCTATGCAGGATAACATTTCGGCTGCCCTAGAAGAAATGCGGCACCAAATGCGTCAAGAAATTGTCACGACTCAACAGCATTTGCAGGGCGTTAATGGACAAGTCAATGAAATTCAACAAGCGATCGCCACATTGCAAAAAGGACAACCCATTCCTCCCTACAAACCTGATGTTGATCTCGGACAAATCCAAGCCCAAGTTCATCAACTTTCTCAAGAACATCAAGAGATTATCAAGCCTCATCTCAAGCGTTTGATTATTGCGATTAAGCAACTGCAAACGGCTCAAACAACTAGACCCTTACCCCGACCTCCGAAGCCCTTATCGAGAGAACATATTCAATAAAATTGAACGCCAAAAAAGGTTAAACTCAAATCGGGAGAAAGATCAGGACTTGAAACTGAAGTTCAAATCAATATTTGTCAACTGAAACTCTTGGCATTGAGCATCAAACTGACTTATTCTGGATATAAAATTAAGATATTCTTTTGAGTTCATGCCGTTTCGTCAACTCGCTGAGGGATTCTGGGTATTTCTGTTCATTTTAACGGGAAATCCATTACTGAGTCTCGCTCAAATTCCTCAACCGATTAACCCTCCTGAACCCTTTCCGACCCCTGTTCCGATTCCTCAGCCTTCTCCTCCGCCTCCTTTAGAAGTCGAACCGTCTCCAAGGATTCCGCCTGTACCTGAAGATCTCCCTGGGATTTCAGATACAATCACGATTGAACGGTTTGAATTCATTGGCAATACTGCTTATACGGATCAAGAATTAGCGGAGATTACGGCTGAATTTGTCGGTCGTCCGATTACGTTTGCTGAACTTTTGCAAGCAGAAGCGGCGGTGACTCAATTTTATACGGAGTCAGGTTTTGTCAATTCTGGGGCGATTCTTCCTTCCGGTCAAAATTTGACGGATGGGGTGATTACGCTACGAGTAATTGAGGGGAGTTTAGAAGAAATTAATGTCACCGGAACTGGACGTTTAAGACCCAGTTATGTTCGCAGTCGGATCAGAGTTGCCACGAAAACCCCTTTAAATGTTAACCGTTTATTGACTGCTTTACAACTCCTACAACTTGATCCTTTAATTGAAAATATCTCGGCGGAATTGGCTGCGGGTTCTCGTCCTGAACTGAGTGTTTTAACAGTAACAGTTACGACCGCAGATCCTTTTAGCTTAAACCTAATTGCTGATAATGGTCGCATTCCTAGCGTGGGAAGTTTTCGTCGAGGTTTAAGTGTAACTCACTTGAATTTGTTGGGATTTGGCGATCGCATTAATACGGCTTATACCAATACTGAGGGAAGCGATCGCTACGATATTAATTATACTTTTCCCATTAATGCTCGTAATGGCACGATTCGTTTTGATTATTATGGCACGGATTCGGAAGTAATTGAAGAACCATTTGATCGCCTGAATATCACTGGAGATTCTGATCGCTTTGGGTTGACGATTCGTCAACCGATTTATCAAACTCCGACTCAAGATATTGCGGTGGGATTAACCCTGTCTCGGGAAAATAGCCAAACCACTATTTTAGGAGAAGAAGAACCCCTTTCTGTGGGTGCAGAAGAAGATGGAAGCACCAAAATTTCGGCGATTCGTTTGTTTCAAGAATACACTCGACGAACTTCGAGATCGGTTTTGGCGGGGCGATCGCAGTTTAGTTTAGGTGTGGGTGCATTTGATGCGACTATTAATAATGAACCGCCTGATAGTCGCTTTTTTAATTGGCGAGGTCAAGGTCAATATGTGCGATTATTAGCCCCAGATACGTTGTTAG
>CAZNCM010000628.1:0-539 GCA_964571155.1 uncultured Lyngbya sp.
TAAAATCCCCCGTCAATCCCATCAATTTGTCTAGCCCCAATCTAAACTCAGTCAATATCGCTCAATTCTTACAACTAGACGCGATAATGAGAAGAATTCTACAAGTAGTATTATACTAGCCCTTCGGTCTATCCGGCTAACAGGAGACATCTCTCAATGAAACTCGCCGATTGGATTGGTTTTTTTTGTCTGATTCTAGCTCTGCTCATCCTGTGGCAATTTCGACAGATTGTGTTGCTCATTTTTACCGCCGTCATTTTAGCGATCGCCCTTAACAGTTTAGTTCGAGGGTTGCAACGCTTTCGACTCAATCGCAGTATGGCTGTGATCATTGCGCTCTGTTTAGTCGTGTTGTTTGGGACACTCTTTTTCAGTCTGGTTATGCCCCCTTTTCTGACTCAATTTCAGCAATTAATTGAGTTAGCTCCCCGAGGATTCAATCAATTTATTCGTTGGGTGGATAACCTATTAGAAAATCCTCCTGTTTGGTTCCCCCAACAGTTGGAGTTTCGGGTTCCCACCATTCCTGAAATTGCTCA
>CAZNCM010000628.1:556-2125 GCA_964571155.1 uncultured Lyngbya sp.
CCCCTAGCTCAAAATGTCTTAGGTAACTTTTTTGCCTTCTTTTCCAACTCCCTAACGACTCTGCTGCAACTGCTGCTAGTAATTGTATTAACCCTAATGTTTCTCAGCAATCCCGTTGCCTATCGAACACTCTTTATCCGTTTATTTCCCTCCTTTTATCGACGACGAGCCGATAATATTCTCAGTGGATGTGAAGCGGCTTTATTGCAGTGGATGGCGGGAATTGTCATCAACTCTATTTTTATTGCCAGTCTCAGTGCAATTGCTTTACTCATTCTGGGTATTCCCTTCGTCTTTGCTCATGCGTTGCTAGCCGGAGTTTTTAACTTTATTCCTAATATTGGGCCGGCTGCGAGTGTTATTTTTCCCGTATCAGTTGCCCTTTTAGATACACCCTGGAAAGCGTTAACTGTCATTATTCTCTATATTGTCATTCAAAATTTAGAGAGCTACTGGTTCAGCCCGATGATTATGCAGAAACAGGTATCTCTACTCCCAGCAGCCACATTAACCGCTCAAATTTTCTTTGCTCGCTTTTTTGGTTTTTTAGGATTGGTATTAGCCCTTCCTTTAGCAGTCGTTTCCAAAATTTGGATTGAAGAAGCTATCATGAAAGATATCCTCGATCAATGGCAAAGTCAGCGGGAAACATCTTTTATAGATGCCTCCTCCGAACCTGTAACCGATTTTGAACCCGACCCTGAACTTTTCCCCCCTGATAGCCTTTCTCCTGTTGAAAATGAATCGGATTTTTCCCAATGAAAGAGATCGAACAAGTCGCCGCAGCTTTAGAAAATCAAGACTATCGCACTGCGGCTAAACTTCTCAAAAAACTGCAAAAAGAATCACCCCAAAATCCTTGGGTAAAATTGTATATTGGTCGTTGGTATGAAGCCACTGACAAGCTCAAATCAGCCGAAAAAATCTATCGACAATTGCTTCAGAATGCGACTCATCCTAAAATCATAGATCAAGCTCGAAAAGGTTTACAACGCCTCGAAGCTATCGAACAAAACCGACGACAAGCGGCGATTTTAGCAGCAAAAACAGACCCCCGTAATACAGAAGCCGGAGTCTTAATTCTCGAACCGATTAACCCCGAACAAAAACAAGCCGCAGCCCAACATTTAGCTAAACTTTTGAAGACGGATACTTATAGCGCTCGGATGCAATTACAGAGTCGAGGGTGGCGACTGTATCGCACAGGTGAAATGGCGGAGTTACAGGTTTATGGTCAAGAGATGCAAAATGGGGGAATTCCAGTCTTTTGGGTGAGTTTATCTGATTTTGAAAAAATTCATATATTTCGAGTTCTCTATTTTCAGTCAATCTCGCCTCAACCTGTCGTTGTTTGTCAAAATGAGAATAATCAATTAGGATCGCTGACGTTTAACTGGAGTGAGGTTACACAACGAGTAGAAGGGTTACTTCCCCTATTTATGGAAGCGATGGACTATGATCCCCGACGTCGCCGCACAGACCGATTTCGCCACAAAGAAATGACTCAAGACTATGCTCAAGTGTATGATTTACATTTGGGTGTTCGCCAGTCAATTCTACGCTTTTGTG
>CAZNCM010000629.1:0-1372 GCA_964571155.1 uncultured Lyngbya sp.
AGCCCGATAAAAAGCCGAAATCTTTTGTAGGCTTGGGATATCGTTATCTCCCTCTAAAGTCAAATCACCAATTAAAGATTTGAGCAACAATTCATCGGATAAATCTTGATAAGCGACCGTCGTATCTTGAACACGAACTTGTTTAATAATCTCTCTGAGAAAAGAGGAGTTATGCAGAGAGATATTAGAATGAGAAATGGCGATCTGGTGAATCATAGTTCTAGGTCTTCCGATTCAGTGTAGGAGGTGAATGATTCGTAATTCTTGTCAGAAACATTGGAGAGAATATAGACTTAATTCAGTCAATACAGTTTGAGATTTAGGATTCAAACTTGATCAAATTAAAAGCTGTATCCTTCAACTTTTAATGATTAATTTGGGATTCTTCTACCTCGATAAAAAGATTACCTAAATCCATGAGAAACTGAACAGTTCCTCGATAACCGGTTAGGCATCTGTGACCATTTCCAAACCGATCAAAAATTGGATAACCCATGCGATAGAGAGGAATATTTTGTCGTTGAGCGATTGCTCTCCCGTGAGAATTTGCAATCAACAAGTCTGACCCAACCGCTAAATTCTCAAAATCTTCTAAATCGCCAATCGTTACATTTTCAATGGGTAAATTTTCCAATAGGGGAGACTTCGTTGTGGTCACCGCCGCATGAATTTCAGCACCCATTTCATGCAACAACCAACTGGTTTGATACAACAAATCCGGTTCTAGAGCCAGCGAAATCCGCTTGCGACCAAAATAGAAATGCGTATCCAACATGGCATCCTGCAACTGACGTCGCTGACGATTGAACTGCTCCGGCACCTCATAGGGTTGTACAAAATGAGCATCTTGACGGGAGTGAACAATCTTTGACAATCGCAACACCAGCCGATCCATTGCTTGTAAACCATTTAAGCGAGGAAACACCTCATAATTCGTGCCGAACTTTTGCTTCAACGCCACCGCCGACTTCCGCATACTTTCGCCGATCGCAATCGTGAAAGAAGATTCCCCTAAACGTCGTAAATCATCTAAGGTTGTTCCTCCAGTCGTTACACTGTTGAACCCATCATCGAGATGCCCATCCATCGATCCCGACAAATCCGGTACCATCACCGCCGTTAACCCAAAGGCTTCGACAATCGCCTTCACTTCTTCGACATCACCAGGTCCCAGGAGAGAACCGGCTAAGATAGTGACTCTTGCCTTGCGATCGCTCGACACACTCGGTATACTGTCCTCAGATTCAGCCAACGCCCCGTAATCGGTAGTGACTATCTGCTCAACCGTTGCGGCATAACCATCTTGCATCGCTCCTTTGTAGTCGGGAGTCGAAACCGAGATAATTGGCAGCCAGTCGAGTTCAGGATGTTC
>CAZNCM010000629.1:1440-2108 GCA_964571155.1 uncultured Lyngbya sp.
ACATTATCCTCTCCACCCAAGATCGAACTCACTTCAGTCATTGCCGTCGTAGACAAAGGAATCGCTTCTCGGAAGTGACGAACCAAAATCACTTTGGCAAAAGCAGTACAACCTTGAGAACCATGAAAGAGCGGAATCATCCCTTTTAGCCCTAGAAAAGCCAAAGATGCACCCAAAGGAGAACTTAACTTTAAAGGATTAACAGCCGCCGCTTTTGTCGGTTGAGTAATCGTTGTCATCTTAAACACCCCCAATATCCGCGATCAGTTCTTTTTCACCGTTGGCTACTTCCTGTTCCCTGTTCCCGGCTATTGGTTCACCAATTCCCGCTTCCCAAGGTGCCGAACAACGCACCTGTTCCCAAATCGGAGAATAAAGAGCTTCTTCAAGTTCTTTAGCCATCTCGATCATGCCTTCATAACCCGCATAGGCGTGATGACGTTCTTGGTTAATATCAAGGAAAGGAATGCGAGCCTTCAAAGCCGTATATTGGTTACGACCCCCGGCAATTAACAGATCCGCGCCTGTTTGCTCAATCACTTTTAGCAATTCTTGAGGGCTTCCCTTTTCAATCGTGATCCCATCTTTACCCAGCAACTTCTTGATCCGAGCTTTATCTTCCTCGGTACTTTTCTTGGTGCTGGTGGCAACCACATCAATTCCCAAAT
>CAZNCM010000630.1:0-920 GCA_964571155.1 uncultured Lyngbya sp.
AACCGTCTTGCTGACGAAATTCTAATAAAGCGTTTGCGGAGACGTTCCCAATTCCGGCGGCTGTGGTGGTGTCGGAGGTGGTATTATTGGGGTCAAAGCCCAAATCTGCCATGAGTTGATCAAAGATCTCAACTTGCTCGGGAAATAAATCTGTTAACACCCGATAAGCCGAATAGCTCATCGCTTCTGTTTTATGAGCATCGGTGTTTTCCGCTTCTGGACGTTGCAGTTGATCGCCCAGTTGAGTGGCGATCGCTGTTGGATCATAAGCAGCCCAAGCATCAAACATCGCGGTATGAACCATGCTGTAAGCACGAGAGCCAACAGTTGGGCCGAGTTTTGTTTCAGTCACAGCTTGTTGAGCGGCTTGATCCCAAAGTACAGAAATGGTCGGTGAAGGGTCGTTAACATTCACCAGTTGGGTATTGGGATCAAGGATCAGTTCCACAGGGTTAGTTTGACTTTCTGAGGTAGACATTTTAGGATTGAAGGTGAAAATTAAAATTAACTTGAGAGTCAAAATGAAGTTTGACTCTTGTTTTTTTTGAGAAGTTGAATAGCTGTAAATGAGCTACTCGCTTTCTTACACTAACCTATCTCTTGGATTTGAGAGCTTATGCAACTTGTTGCCAACTGTTCGGCTCCAAATCAGACGATGCTTCATTTTTTGGCAGAATTGGCAAAAATTTCACATCTTGTTGATTTTATATACGGTGTGACTCCACAAACTTATGCAGAAAAATCATACAAATTTTTTAGAGACAACCTAAGATTAGGAGTTTGAACTTATTACTATCATTAAATAGTGAGCAAGTTTTTACAGTGGGAAAAAGTAGGTATTTGTTGCTAACAGGGGACTAGCATTTTCTCACGAATCAAAGGGTTGACAAAAATCCAGTCTCAACCCAATCAAGTCAGAT
>CAZNCM010000630.1:930-1385 GCA_964571155.1 uncultured Lyngbya sp.
AATGGGGCTACCAATTCCTGTTAAAGTAATCAAGCCGAAAATGTTGCTGTTGAGTGATCGGCTCTTGAACGTCTCAGTGCTAGACATTAACGCAGAATCATGCAATCTGATACCTCATCCTCTACGACTGTTACGCCCGAAAATACGGTTCAACCCAAAGACCAACCGACCCCACCCTCTGTTAATCTTCAGCAGCAAGTGCGGTTTAAAAGTCTCGATGGACGGCTGTTATTAATATTACCCCCAGAAACCCCCAATTTAGAAGATTCCGATCCCCCCACAGGTAGCCAGTGGACAGAACTTTGGCAACAGCTTAAACATCGTATCAACGGGAGTGAACATGGTTGGAACCCCGATACAGAAGTTCATTTGATCGCCGGAAATCGACTGTTAGATGTGCGTCAACTCCAAGAGATTGCCGAAGCTTTAACCATCGCCCAACTCCACCTGAAGCG
>CAZNCM010000630.1:1395-2101 GCA_964571155.1 uncultured Lyngbya sp.
CCTCTCGACGCCAAACTGCTGTCGCCGCAGCCACCGTTGGTTATTCTGTCGATCAAGACTCAGAACGCCATCAACTCAATAATACCCCGACCAACAAAGCAGATTCTCAAGCTGATCCGCTCTATTTACAAACGACTCTGCGTTCAGGAATGGAAGTCAAGCATCCGGGGAGTGTGATTATTGTCGGAGATGTCAATCCGGGAAGTACAGTCGTTGCAGAAGGAGATATTATCATTTGGGGACGATTGCGCGGTAGCGTTCATGCCGGAGTGAATGGCAATCTCAAGAGTATGATTATGGCGTTGCAGATGGAACCGACTTTAATTCGGATTGCGGATCAGATGGCCAGAGGTCCGGAAAAACCACCCGCCCAATTTTATCCAGAAATTGCTTATATGACCTCTCAAGGTGTTCGGATTAGTAAAGCTTCTGATTACGCTAAAGTGAAGCTTTGGCAAGTTCGAGGTGATCGAGCTAAAGACTAAAATTGTTATTCAACCTGAGTTGCAACTCTATCCCACTAGATTATCCTCAAGTTCTCCAGCCAAAAACCAGCGCCAACTAGACAAATAGGAGCAAGACAGTGGCAAGCTTGCATTTGCAGACATTCTCAGGCATGATTCTCTCAAAACATCTGATTTTTAAAATGTCTTGAGTAGACAAATGATTACCTACATTGGCGATTTAACGACTATTCTAATATTCT
>CAZNCM010000631.1:0-2096 GCA_964571155.1 uncultured Lyngbya sp.
CTGCAATTGTCGTTCCCCCTGGACTGGTAACACGATCTTTTAACTCAGCCGGGTGCATACCTGTTTGTTGTAGCAACTCTGCGGTACCGAGAACCGTCTGTAAAGCCAGTTTAGAAGCAATCGCTCTCGGGAGTCCAGCCGCCACCCCTCCATCAGCTAGAGCCTCAACCATCAAGGCAACATAAGCAGGCCCAGACCCCGATAAACCCGTAACTGCATCCATCAGAGATTCTGGCACTTCCACCACTTCACCCACAGCCGCTAAAATTTGTTGAGCCAGTTTGAGATGATCCGGTTTAACCGCTTGACCCGAAGCAATGGCACTAATACCCGCCCCAACCGTTGCCGGAGTATTCGGCATCACCCGAATCACAGGGCGATGAAGGAAAGCTGACTCTAACTTACTCAAAGGTACACCCGCTAAAATCGAAATAATCATTACCTCAGAATCAGGGTTTGTAGAATCTCCTAAACTCAGAGCCGCTAAATCTGAAATAATGGTATCTAAAATTTGGGGTTTAACCGCCAACAGCAACACCTCTGTAACCTGTGCAGCTTGGCTATTATCACCCGTGACCTCTACCCCGTACTGTTGCTGAAGAACCTCTCTACATTGCGCTTGGGGTTCGCTAACAATCACATCTGAAGGCAGGTAAATCTTTTGAGCAATTAAACGAGACAGGAGAGCTTCTCCCATCACTCCACCACCAATCAAACCAAATTTGAATCCTGTCATTAGTAAAAATTAAAAGGGTCAGAGTCAGTCATCAGCATTTTGACATCCTCCCCCGGATAAATCGCGGGGGAATCCAAACATTACTGTTTGGGCTTCCTCTTTCTACGAGTTGATTTACTAGGTTGAGTTTTCCCAACAAAGCAGAGATCGTTCTCTCGGGAGGCGTTGATTTCCGTCTGCCCGACGGTATTTGAAAAACAGATACTTTCGCGGAAAAACGGATTAAGCTACCTGCGATCAGCCTAGATTTATGCGTTTTACAGTCAAGTTAATCCGTTAAATCCATTTCTGTTCCGTTTCTTTTTGCTAGCTGCTTTAATGCGGTTTTGAGAATGTTTTGAGCAGCGTTATGATCTCGGTCTGCAACGTATCCACAGTGAGGACATTTATGAGTTCGGGTGCTGAGAGTTTTAGCTACTTTCTCGCCACAGTTTGAACAGTTTTGGGAGGTGTTAGCAGGTTCAACGGCAATGACTGGAACCCCATAAATTCTCCCAAAATACTCTAACCATTCTCTAAACTTGTACCAAGCGGCATCGTTAATTGATTTAGCCAGATGGTCGTTTTTAACCATGTTTTGTATCCGTAGGTTTTCAATCGCTACCAAGTCGTTAGACCGGATGACGTGTTGAGCTAATTTACAGACCCAATCGTTACGTCTGCGTGAAACCTTGAGATGCGCTCTACCTAATCTATTCCTGGCTTTTTTACGGTTTTGACTCCCCTTTTTGGTTCTTGATAGTCGGCGTTGCAACTTTTTAAGTTGGCGTTCATCCTTTCTCAAAAACCGAGGATTGTCTGCTTGATTACCAGAACAATCAGTGTAGAAATAGTTAACACCGACATCTAACCCAGTTTGTTTTCCTGTGAGTTCTTTTTTTTCCTCTCGTTCGTAATCTATCAGAAATTGTGCATAATACCCATCATGCCTTCTGATCACTCGAACTCGTTTAATTTGTTGGAGTTGATAGAAGTGCAAATCTCGACTTCCCCCCAGTTTAAATGTACCCGCTTCAAATTTGTCGCTAAAGGTTAAATAACGCCGATCTTCCGACAGTTTCCAGCCCGAGGTTTTGTATTCAACACACGCTCTGACTTGGTACTTTTTAAACTTTGGGAATCCCTTCTTACCTGGTGTCTTTTGCCTGCAATTTCTATAAAACCGTTCAATTGATGCCCAAGCCCTTTCCGCATGAGCCTGTCGCGCCATTGAGTTTAATCTGGCAACCCAAGGGAATTCCGGGTTGTCTGACAGCACCTTGCAGTGTTTATAGGCATCGTTGCGACTCTTAACCTGGCCATCCAACCATGCTCTGATGACGCTGTTCCGAACAAAACGCCCCGTCCGAATGGCTTCATC
>CAZNCM010000632.1:0-2070 GCA_964571155.1 uncultured Lyngbya sp.
TATAGCAGTTCGCGCTGGTATATTTACAAATCCCAGGCACGAAGAACAGCCAAAAGCCTGATTATACCGAACTTTCCCCTCTCTTGCCTCTTGCCATATGAGCTCTTGCCTAGCGCGAAGCGCTATACCTTCTTTTCACTGCCAAATAAATTTGGCCAGATCGCTTATATCCCCCGATTGAAATACGGGGGCTTTACGCATCACGCTCGTAAGCTATTGTTCTTGGGCATAATAAAGGAATTGGGGAAGTCGCATGGTAAAGGTCGAACCGTGACCTAACTTGCTGGTAACGCTGAGTTCTCCGCCCATCAGTTCACAAAGTTTGCGAGTAATGGTTAAACCCAGACCCGTCCCTCCATACTTACGGGTGGTGCTTTCATCAGCTTGAGTAAAGGGGTTAAAGATAGTGGTAATTTGTCGGGGACTCATACCAATACCGCTATCAATGACTTGAAAAATGATATAAGTGATGGGTTGAGTATTCGCTTCAGAGGCAGAAGATAAATCAGTAATCAGTGAATCTTTTTGGGGAGTTAAGTTGGGTAAGTCGGGTGCGGGTACAGTCGGGAGTTCAGCGCTCAGGTCATCGCAGGTTTCTGTCCAAACTTTTAAGGTGACTAGACCCTGTTCGGTAAATTTACAAGCATTACTCAACAAATTTAATAACGACTGTCGCACCTTGGTAATATCAGTATGAATGATATCGATCTCCTCAGTAACTTCTATTTTAAAAGTGTTTGTATTTTTTTCGGCGAGGGGGGCAATGGTGGTTTCAACTTCCCACAGTAAAGTGGCGACTGTATAAGTTTCTAGATGAAAATTCATCCGACCCGCTTCGATTTTTGAGAAGTCAAGAATATCGTTAATCAGGTCTAACAAATGATGACCTGCAACATGAATATTTTTTAAGTCTCCCACAAAGTCTTCTAATCCCAGATCTTGAGCATCTTCTCGGAGGAGTTCACTATAGCCGAGAATTGCATTGAGTGGGGTTCGCAGTTCGTGACTCATATTGGCTAAAAATAAACTTTTGGCACGGTTGGCGGCCTCGGCAGCTTCTTTGGCGTTGCGAAGTAAAGAGGCTTGCTTGCTTTCAGTAATATCGTTCCCCATCATCAATAGACATTCAATTCCCCCTAAGTCAATTAATTCAATGGAAATCAACCAATTGCGAATTTCACTGGCCTGATTGTAGACTTGAATTTCGAGATTACTCACTTGATGATGTTGTTGAAGAACCTTTCGCAATTTTAGATGTTCTTCGGGGTTCACCCAGAGTTTGAGTTGTTGAGTGGTGGCGTTAATCACTTGGTCTCGTTTCCAACCGAGTTGACGCAGAAAACTCTCATTAACATCGAGAAAACATTCATCGGAAAACGTACAAATTCCAATCCCAATCGGACTGGCGGCGAAGGTTTTAGAAAACCGTTCTTCACTGGCTCGTAATGCCATTTCTGAGCGTTTTCGTTCGGTAATATCCTGTACGGTTCCGGTAATGCGAGTCGGTGAAATGACCGTTTGTTCCCAAACAAAACGTTGATGGCCATCGGGCAAAACCAGACGATAGTCAATGGTGTAGGAATGTTGTTGGTCAAGAACTTGCTCGACAGACTGACGAACTAAATTTTGATCTTCAGGATGAACCGACTGCAAAAACAGTTCTAAGGTCGCCGGAACAGACTGAGGTTCTAGGTTTAAGATGCGATACAGTTGATCCGACCAGTACAGATGGGAACCCCGAATCACGAGATCCCAATGACCGACTTGAGCTATGCCCTGAGCGTGAGCTAAACTGGCTTCGCTGGCTCTCAGAGCGGCTTCGGCTTGTTGACGTTCGGCAACGGTTGAGGCGAGAACCAAACCCGTAATAATCATCACCCCGATAAACGCTTGTAGGGAAAAGATTTGGGGAATATCGGTGCTGCGGTCAATAAAGGGGCCACTGTCGCGCATTAACCCCCAAACCGCAAACATAGCGGTTAAAAAGTGAGCAATAGCAGCACCCCGTTGACCAAACCGCAGAGAAGCCCAAACAATCAGCGGATAGGGCAAATATTCTAGGGGATAACG
>CAZNCM010000633.1:0-2045 GCA_964571155.1 uncultured Lyngbya sp.
AATCAATTCTCCGGTTGCGGTAAATGAGCGGTTATTCATCACAATGGCGACATCAACCAACCCATCTCGTAACACCTTGAGCGCCCGATCACTTCCGAGGGAGGTGACTCGCAGTTGAACTTCTGGGTAAGCGTAGCAAAATTTCTGTAACACGGGAGGGAGGTAAGAGGCACAAATTGAATGAATGGCTGCCACACAGAGTTCGGGTTGTTTTCCCGCGAGTAAGGAGGCCAATTCTTCTTTTGCACCGTCCCAGGTTTGACAAATTTTGCGAGCATAGGGCCAAAAGCGTTCTCCCCCAACGGTCAGCTTTGCTTGGGCGGTACGATGGAATAGAGGTAAACCGAGTTCGGCTTCTAGTCCTTGTACCTGACGGCTGATCGTTGACTGAGTAACACCACATTTGTGTGCGGCTTTTTGAAAGCTTCCGGTTTCAGCTACACACAGAAAAGATTGCAACTGCTCTAAGCGCATGAAAATTTGATTAAGATGGCTATACTCGATCCAAATTTATGGTAATTGATCTACATTCTTAGTTTAGTAGAGGTTGATACAGCGTTTTATCGAAGAATTCTTAACATTCTTCCCGTCGCCCCACCTCGGGTTGAAGTTAGAAGTGATCACTGTTCAAACTCTTTTCCCATTTCTCAAGAATTAATCTCTTTTTTCGGAATCTTCCGTCGGAGTCGGGCCGTCGTTGGTATAATCTGAAGATATTTTTGATGAGTAGTGTCAGCGCACCCCGTGCCAAGCGATCGCCCAAGTCCGGATAGCGCAATTTGTGAGGAGATCTAAAATTTATGCACATACTGGGAATTTCAGCCTATTATCACGATAGTGCAGCGGCTTTAGTCCGAGATGGAGAGATTATTGCTGCGGCCCAAGAAGAACGATTTTCCCGAAAAAAGCACGATGCCCGCTTTCCTGAACACGCGATCCGCTACTGTTTACAACAAGCCAATCTTACCCTTCTTGATCTTGATCATATTGTTTTCTACGACAAGCCTTTAGTCAAATTTGAACGACTTTTAGAAACTTATCTCAGTTACGCCCCGAATGGGTTTCGTTCGTTTATAACGGCGATGCCTGTTTGGTTGAAAGAAAAACTTTACCTGAAAACTGTATTAAAAAAAGAATTCTCAAAATTACTCGGCGTTAAACGGGCAAAATTGATGTTTTCTGAACATCATCAGTCTCACGCGGCTTCTGCTTATTTTCCCAGTCCCTTTGAAAAAGCGGCGGTTTTGTGTCTCGATGGTGTGGGGGAATGGGCAACTACAACGGTTTGGTTAGGTGAAGGCAATACCCTGACTCCGCAGTGGGAAATTGACTTTCCCCATTCCTTGGGTTTATTGTATTCTGCCTTTACTTATTATACCGGGTTTAAAGTCAATTCGGGCGAGTACAAACTCATGGGGTTAGCGCCTTATGGTCAGCCGAAATATGTTGATAAAATTCTTACCCATTTAATTGATTTAAAAGACGATGGTACGTTTCGGTTGAATATGGATTATTTCAACTATACCGTCGGCTTAACGATGACGAATAAAAAGTTTGATCAACTGTTTGCAGGGCCGCCTCGTCAGCCGGAAACCAAACTCACTCAACGAGAAATGGATATCGCCGCTTCAATACAAGTGGTGACAGAAGAAGTGGTTTTACGATTATCAAGAACGGTTCAAAAAGAACTGAATGTTGATTATCTTTGTCTGGCGGGAGGGGTGGCGTTAAATTGTGTTGCTAACGGGCGTATTTTGCGCGAAGGGCCGTTTAAAGACATTTGGATTCAACCCGCAGCCGGAGATGCAGGCGGAGCGTTAGGGGCGGCTTTGGCGGTGTGGTATCAATATCACAATCAACCTCGAACTGTTGAACCCGAAAAAGTATTTGCCGTGAGTACAACTGTAGAAAATCCGGCGATGAAAAATTCAACCCTTGCGACTTTAGAACCTAAAATAAAGACGGTTTCTGCCCCGAAAGATCGGATGAAAGGGGCTTATTTAGGGCCGAAATTTAGTGATGAGGATATTCTACTTTATCTCGAC
>CAZNCM010000634.1:0-2038 GCA_964571155.1 uncultured Lyngbya sp.
CGAGATTCCATATTCACTCGCAACTTTACGCAGTTGTCTCAATGTCATCTCTTCTAAGGGGGGACGATCTTTAACCATGAGCTTGATGTTCTCCACTTCTAACAACAACAATTTAGGTGTATCTGTAGCTTTTCTTTGGGATCGTGGGGATCGCTTAATTACTCAATATATTGAAGAATATTTTTCGAGTGGTCAAGGGGGGAGTGCAACAAATTATGAGTAAATGTACGGATTTATCGGCAACTCCGGGATCGTATTGTCATCAAATGATAACATTTTCGCCAATTGGGGATCAGCTTTGACAGTCGCCTGTGATCAGTCAACGGTAGAAAATCAAAAATCTGTAGAGACCAACCCATACGGATCTCTACAGAAGTTGAGAATTATCTAGAAAACTGTAAACTGTAAATTCAAAGCAGAAGTTGTGAGGTCAAACGCTTTCTAAACTTAGGTTTGACCCAATTGCGGGCGTTCAAATTGCCCGCCGCGACGCTACACTATTTATCGAACGACCCGCCAATCCTCGATTTGCCAGAGATCCTGTTGTTTGACAAGCTGATATCTAACTCGGAGTGTTTCAGAACGAGAATCAACAGGTTGACCATTTTGATAAAACCGAGTCGTCTCGCTCACTTGAGCATCAATAAAAGCTTGATTCGGATTATTGGAATCGATCTGAACATCATTGATCGTTAAACTGTGTTGATAATTGCGATAAGAATTTTCAGATTCAATACTTTGGGCAATTGCCACCCACTGCGCTAGAGCGGGATCAACCAATATGTCTCGTAAGGCTTCGATCTGATGTTCGGGGCCTAATGCAGCCGCCTTAGTATCTAACCATTTCTGAACCACTTGTTGAGCAACTTCGGGAGTGAGTTCTGCTGTTAAAGGATTTTGAGGTTCGGGCGTGGGTATGGCAACAGGAGGCTGATCGAGTTGTACCATTGCCTGTTGATTACCGCCTCCAAAAGCACCAGAGACTAAACCCCATAAAGCAGATAGAATTAACCAAGCCAACCATAATCCGAGAACACTAGCCGCACCCAATAACAGTAAACGACGAAGCGTTGAAGGATCAAACTTTGTAGAGTTATTGTTGCGTCGTTTTCCAGGCGTTCGTCCTTCAGTAGAACTCTCCTGACCCAATACAGGGTTAGTAGATACCGTTGTTGAAGATGAACGGCTAGACCCCGACCCAGATGACTTAGAACTACTCGGGATGGGTTCACTCAGTCGCGGCGGCATCTGTCGGGAAGCTTGAGACAGTTCTGATTCTGTCAGGGGTTGGGTTGCTGATAACTCACTTTTCACCGTCGAGGAGCGTGAGGGCGAGGGAGAAGACACTCCCGTTGCAGGTGTCGGTGAAGCCGCCATTGAGGAGGTCAATGTCACCGCCGTCGTTCCGGCACTTGCTCCCCCTAACTTGGAAGTTGGGGTTTTCACAGAGGAGCTTTGAGACTGAGAGCCTAACATCGGTTTGGGAGTGGCGACAGTACCGCTAGAAGGGTTGTTACGACGAGGTTGTACCACGACCCACTCATTAGCAGTTCCCACTTCCGAGGAGAGGGATTCTAAATAAGATTGAACGTGTTCATCAGCAAAATAATCTTTGAGAGAAACAGAACGATTGACTAAATCCCGAAAATGAGGAAAGACCTCATCTTGCAACCATCGTTCGGCATAGAGACACAATCCCGGTAATAAATCGGGAGAATCTTGAGAATTTTCGCGAATATAGGCAATGGGTTCCCGTTCCTGGCTCAACTCTAAAGCACGACTGGCTTCTTCGGTTTGACCCAATAATAACGAACAGACTGCTTTTTCCAGATGCACATCTTGGCGCCGACCCAACTGCATTAACATCAATTTTGCTTTCCGAATTAAAGCCGGTTGTCGGTTGGCAAACCCTTGAGCAATTTGAGCATAAACCGCTAAATAAGTCGCTACCGCCGAGGGACGACGAGCTTCGGTTTCAAAAATCGTCTGTTGTTCAGTTGTCGTCAAATAGCGGCGTAATTGTTGGACAAAGCGGAGA
>CAZNCM010000635.1:0-2017 GCA_964571155.1 uncultured Lyngbya sp.
TCAAAAATTAATTCGCCCGTTGCAATGAACCCAACAAAAACAGACATTCTGGTTGTTATTGATGCTCAAGTCGAAGAAGCAGAAAAGCTATTTAAAGGCGTTGTAACCCAAGCAAAAGCAATAGTTATCGACCCGAATCAAGACGGGGTTGAACAGATTACAGAAGCAATCAAAGAAAATAGCAATATTTCCGAAATTCAGATTATTTCTCACGGTTCACCCGGCTGTTTACAACTGGGGAATAGCGAACTGAGTCTTGAGACGTTAAACCGCTACGCCAACTCCCTACAAACTTGGTCTGTAAGCAGTTTATTACTGTACGGTTGTAACGTTGCAGCCGGAGACGCCGGGGTTGAATTTATCGAAAAACTCGGTAAAATTACCGGAGCAAAAATAGCCGCTTCAGCCAATAAAATCGGTTATTATGCTTTGGGAGGAGACTGGAATTTAGAAGTAAAAACCGAAGAATTTGAAGTCTCTTTAGCTCTGACTTTAGACGCGATCGCCAACTACAACTTTACCTTCCCTCGCCCCATTGAAATCAGATTAAGCGATAATGATCAGGATGAGAATGGGGATACAATTGCCAATCCAGCCTCGCCAGAGACGATTGTAGCTCCAGACGAAGATGAAACGGAAATTACTTATAATTTTGGGCAGGGTAAGAACACAGAAATTGTGTCATTTTTAGATCCGAGAGATGGTCAAAAATATACATTTGTTGAACAGGGAATCCAAGAGTTTAAATTAAGACGGAAGGACAACGATCTAGCCAAAGGTAATCGAGAAATCATTTGGTATGAAAAAGCCAATGGTAGCACCAATACAGAGATTAATTTAGCTCCGGATATTGCTCTGGCTAGCGGAGATCAAGATCCGATGGAAGTCGCTTTATTTGAGGACTTAATTAACCGGGGTACAGATAATATTTTCACTAACAAAGGCAATCGCCAAGGGAATAACAACAACATTGAGCGAGTTGACTACATTAACCGAGATGGTTTATCAGTTCCCCCAACCGATCTAGATGGTATTGGTTTTGTCATCATGGAACGGGGAGGAAATGATGAATTTCAAATCGCAGCCATTACCGCACTTGATGAAAATGGTAATCCAAGTGAGTTTGGAGAATTAATCACTGTTCAAAACAATGATTGGGGTCAATCTGATATTAAATATGATATTGCAGTTTTGCGCCGAGATCCAGGCGAAGATGCGATCGCCCTCACAACCCCGCAAAGACAAGCCATCCAAGGCATTTTTGTCAGCTATGAAGACTTATTGGGCGAGAATTCTGTCGGTCAGAAATTCTTCGGCTATGCTTTATTTCCAACAGATATTGATGAGACAAACGATTTAGTTGATTGGAGGACTTTTCCCGACGAGACCTTAGAAAATGACGGTGGGCTAGACTTAGTAGGAGGAGGTTTTCTTTATCAACGGACTAATCTCAACTTTCGTCCAAATGCGGTTGATGATACCGCTACAACACCGGTAAATACATCAGTTCCAATTCCCGTTTTAAGCAATGATTCTGACCCAAACTTTGACCCTTTAAATATCGTTGAAAATAGCATTACAACTCCTGCTAACGGTACTGCGACTCTCAATGATAACGGTACACCCAATGACACCACAGATGATGTAATTGTCTATCAACCCAATCAAGGGTTTACCGGAACAGATACCTTTGAATACACCATTGATGATGGCAATGGGGGAACCGATACCGCCACAGTTACGGTAACAGTTGAAGAACCTGTAAATACCAATCCTGACGCGGTTGATGATACTCGTACAACTGGTTTCAATACACCGGTTACTATTAACGTTCTCGCCAACGATACCGACCCGGAAAACGACCCGTTAAACATTACAACCTTTGACGAAAATTCGGCTAATGGGGGAACCGTTGCACGTTCAGAAAATGGTCAGTTAATTTATACTCCTGCGGCAAATTTCACCGGAACAGATACCTTTGAATACACCATTGATGATGGCAATGGGGGAACCGATA
>CAZNCM010000636.1:0-2015 GCA_964571155.1 uncultured Lyngbya sp.
AGTTCTGTGAGTCGGACTCCCATGCTACAAGCCTCAATTGTTAAAACTCAACAAATGGCTGCTGTTAGCTCTAAATCTACTTTATCTCCTGTACAACAGAACTGATTTTAGCTTTTCTAAATTGACTTCAAGGGGTGTGGAATCATGCCCCTATTTTTTGAAAGTTGCCCAATCTAGGAAAAAAAAGTATGTCTGCATCCAATCATTCTCCCCAACAACTTAAACGCGAATTAGGTTGGTTTGGTGCCACCATTATGGGGTTAGGATCAGTCATTGGTGTCGGAATTTTTGTCAGTTTAGGTTTGGCTGCCGCCTTGTCTGGTTATGCCGTCATTGGGGCATTAGTCGTAGCCGGAATCTTACAAGTTGCAAATAGTTTGAATCTCGCTCAACTCGCCGCCAGTCATCCCGTCAGTGGGGGGATTTATGAATACGGTTACAAGTATCTTAACCGTTGGTTTGGTTTTACCGGAGGGTGGATGTATCTGCTCGGAAAAACGGCTGTTGCTGCGACGGCGGCTTTGGGTTTTTCCAGTTATCTGATTAATACAATTGGTATTTCAGAGTCTTTTTTAGTTCCTATTGCTGAAATTGCTGTTTTGGGTTTAACTGGGGTTGTATTAGGCGGAATGCGACGTTCTAAAGTCACAACCACTGTGATTCTTTCTGTTACTCTATTTTCTTTATTATTTTTAATGATTGCCGGAGGATTTGTATTATCTCAACGTGGTTTTTTACCCGTCACATTTGCTGATATTGACCTCAAAACCGGATTAAAAAACTTCCTCGAATCAGTCGCTTTATTATTTGTTGCTTATAACGGCCCAGCCCGGATTACGATGTTAGGAGAAGAAATTACAGAACCTCGTAAAAATATCCCCAAAGCGGTTCTAATTACTCTGGCAATTACTACTGTTATTTATGTCGGTGTTGCCCTTGTTAGCTTAGGATCAATTGGAGCAAAAGCATTAGGAATTGCTTCCGAACAAGCAGCACCCTTAGAAGTCGTTGCCGAAAGTTTAGGCATTCCCGGTGCAAAAACCCTATTAGCAATTGGAGCAATTACCGCAACTTTAAGTGTGTTATTGAGTGTTATTTTGGGATTATCTCGGTTGCTGTTAGCGATGGGGAGACGGGGTGATATGCCGAAATTAGTTGCCCAATTAAATTCTGACGGAACCACACCCTATTGGGCGGTTATTTTTATTAGTATTGCGATCGGACTTTTAGTCTTGACTGGAGATGTAAAAACCACTTGGTCATTAAGTGCTTTTGGTTCTCTCTGGCGCTGTGGAATTGTCGGTTTAGCCGCATTGCGTCTGAGTGATGAACAACGATTATATCCCGTTTGGATGAGTTGGTTTGCATTTTTATCCGGCTTATTTTTAGCCTTCTGGATAGAATGGCAAGTTTGGTTAATTGGCTTAGGATTAATTGGTGTTGGGTTAGGGTGGCATTTTGTTGCGTTTAAACTTAAGGAAAGAGTTGATTTACCCCAAACCAGTAGTGATTAATTTAATGAATTTAAACCCATGATTCGCCCTTACCAAGAACAGGATCTCAACCGTTTGTTAGAAGTTTGGTATTCCGCCTCAAAGATCGCTCATTCATTTTTGGATGAATCATTTTTGGAAACAGAACGTCAAAATATACCGAATATTTATTTACCTGCTGCCGAAACCTGGGTTTTTGAACAGGATAACCGTGTTGTCGGATTTATTTCGCTATTAGATGAAGAAGTTGGGGCGATTTTTGTAGAACCCCAATTTCAGCGTCAGGGTATTGGACGAGCTTTAATCAATTGGGCGCGAACAATACGAAGTCAGCTTTTTGTAGAAGTTTTTAAAGAAAATCAAGGAGGACGAGCTTTTTATGAACAATATGGTTTTACCCTGATTGATGAACATCTTCATCTAGAAACAGGCTATCTGTTATTACGTTTGAGGCTAAAATGTTAACGGATTCATCCGAAATATATCATCTAGCCAAACAAAAATTACCAACAAAAAACGCCC
>CAZNCM010000637.1:0-284 GCA_964571155.1 uncultured Lyngbya sp.
GATACTAGAGCGAACGTTCGGTGGATATGTTCGCAATCGCGACATTTCACGTCTTCAGACATTACTCAACTTTCGCGCTGGCACCAACACTTTCCAAATCGTTGATGCTGAAAAATTTTTGAGCGAAGGGTTAGAAATCAATCACCTTAAAGGGAAAGCAGTCATTGTTGGAAATAACGATTCTTTTTTCCCAAGATTTGTGCCAATAGCGGCTTCCTCGAACTTAGTAGAGGACGATGAAGCGAATTACCCAATTCTTCCAAGAATCGGAATCGTTGGAACAG
>CAZNCM010000637.1:294-2005 GCA_964571155.1 uncultured Lyngbya sp.
ACTTAGTGGGCGAGGATAGCAATAACCAACCACTCTTGCCCACTGTCGGCATCATTGGGACAGAATTTGAAGCTCATGCTACGAGCCAGATCATCAATCGAGTCCTCCACAATCGGCCTTTAATTGACTCAATTCATCCCTTTACTGAAGACCTGTTGATTGTTTTAGCGGGGTTGGGAGGCATTTTGATTGGTAGCGCCTACCGCGATCGCCAGTCAACGGTGTGGAATGGTCTTCTGCTCGCATCGACAATTTTAGTTTTACTGACCTTTAGCTACTTACTGCTTTACAGATTTGGCATTTGGTTGCCAGTACTTCCCACCTCCTCAATTTTGGGCATCACTGGAATCACCTACATTGCCTTTTATCAAAGTGAGCGTTTAGCCCTCGAAAAGTCACGCAAACTGGAAGAAGAGGCAACTAAGCTATTAGAGGAACGCCGCAAAACCATTGATCGTATCTTCAATTCGATTCATGCTGGTCCTCTACAAACTTTGGCGGGACTGTTACGCAATGTCAAAGATGGCAAGCTCGATCAAGGGTATTTGATTAGCGATCTCCAAGCTCTCAATCGGGAGATCAGAAGTATTGGTGAAAGCCTCAGGCAGGAGGCGATCGAAGACGTTTATCTCGCCGATACTCGTAAAGACATTCGGCTAGAACTAACCCATCCTCTGCATGAGGTGTTTTACGAAGTTTATAGCATCTGTGTGCAGCGAGATCTCCCCTGCTTTAAGGACATCAAAGTTCGTTCAGTTTCGTTCGAACCCTTTGATTGTGCCCATTTAGATATTGACGCCAAACGTAAGCTCTGTTGGTTTCTGCAAGAGTCTTTGGAAAATGTCGGCAAACACGCTACGGGGACAACCCGGCTAATGGTTACCGGCAAGATTTGTGAAGACTTCTACACCTTGCGAATTGAGGATAACGGTTCGGGATTAACGTCTTCCCATGTCGGGGAAGGGACCAAGTTTTTTTATCGTCTTGAAGACTTCTTTCAGGGACGATTTTCGAGGATTTCTAAGCCAGAAGGAGGGACGATATGTAAATTAACGTGGTCTTTAATGAAAAAATAGATTGCTTTATTCTAATTACACACAAAATGGGTGTAATAGACATATTGGAAGTTAGCTACGGAATTTTTAATTGCAGTATAAATTATTTTTATCAGTGTGTTTTCTTGAAAGAGAGGTTGACGAACATTCCGATTATTAACCTGATGCGAATGAGTACCGTTTTAAGTCTCGTATTAGGTTGGTTTTTAGTCAGTACTTTTGCTAGCTATGCCGATTACCAGCCCCAGGGTGGGGATCCTCCTCGGGGTGGTAGCACAACTTCAGGGATGCGTTTTTGAAGGTCGTCTGTTCTAGTTCAGCCTTAGCCACTAGGATATGCTCTACCCCGATCAACTCAGACAACGATAGACGGCGCAATCTTCAAGGTTGCGCCGTTTGTGTTTTTGGTAACGGTCGCTCATATTTTCTATACAGAATTCAGCTCAAAACGCATTGAGGAAAGTTAGGGGAAATCACTACTCTTAAGGTGTTCTCGTAAGGGAGATCACTTATGAACGTGCTCAAAGCGCTATTCAGCTCAGAGATGGAGGAAACGGATTTCTTCGAGACGACTTATCCCTTAACGAACAATTTCTTTAATGGTGATCAAGAATCCTGGTACGCTCAATCAGATGTCACAGCCGTTGTCAAGACTG
>CAZNCM010000638.1:0-1748 GCA_964571155.1 uncultured Lyngbya sp.
ACGATACCCAACAACTTTACAACGAATTGGAAAAACTGAAACTCTATGCCGGAAATCACTCCGAAGCCTTAAAACTCGAAGCGATCGCCACCTTAGTTCAGTCCAATACTCAAAACAGTCTCAAACTCGCCCAAGCAATTAAAGCCGGAAATACCACTCAGGCTTTAGAATTAATAGCAGCTTTGATCGATCACAATGAACCCGCACTGAAAATAGTGGCTACATTGGTGGGTCAATTTCGGACTTGGTTGTGGGTGAAATTGATGATTGATCGGCGAGTCAAAGATGAGCGAGAAATCGCCATTGCCGCAGAAATTGGTAATCCTAAGCGCATCTATTTTCTGCGTCAAGAGGTACAATCACTTTCAGTTCGACAACTCCAACACACCTTACCGCTATTGTTAGAGTTAGAAACCCAACTCAAACGCGGTGCTGATGAAATCTCAACCTTACAAACCCACGTAATCGCTCTGTGTACCCTATTTCAATCTCCAAGTAGAGGTTAGACACTGGGATCGTTGTGACGTTTCCCTGCGGGTTCGACCCCGCACCGTGTCTTGCCAAATCAGGTTACACAGCTTACAAAAACAGATAGTATCATTGAATTGCCAGTTACCCCAACACAGGGATAGCCATGCCAGACGAAAACCAACGCGACCTCCCTAAACAACTCGCTAAACAAGGTGATCCCAAAGCGATCGCCACGGCGATCAACCATTCCCTGAAACCGAAAGGCATTAGCGCCGATGTCATGCGGGAGAATGACTGTCTTCATGTCATGCTTGAAGGCGAACAAGTCCCCAATCATCAAAAAGCCTTAGTCAGCTTTATTGAGAACGGGATGAAAAAGCTGGACATTGACTCTGTACATACCGTCAAAATTTACGGACGAGAATTTGGGGATGATTTACCCGCTTGGGAAGATCAAATTATTCTCAAAGACTTTCCCGAAAAATCATTGGACTTTGAGGAAGAATTTATTCCTCCTATACCACAGCTTGCAATTGATCAGGATGAGGAGGACTATTTGAACGAAGATGATATTCCTGAAGAAGTGCTTCCGGAAGACGTGATCCTTTCGGATCAGGAGGCTGATGACTATGATTTTGATGATGAAAGTATTGACGAAGAAGACATTGATGACAATATAGGGGTTAACTACAACCCGGAAGAAGACGACGACTTAGACGACGACTTAGAAGCAGAATCTCAACCAGTCCAGTCAGACAATAAGGGTAAAATACTGCTGTTTGTCGGACTGCTGACTTTGTTGGCGATCGCCGCCGTTGCTGGTTTACACTTGAGTGGGATTTATCCCCTTCCTTTTCTCAGTGGCGGAGATTCTGAGTCTGAAGAAGTCGAAACCTTAACCCCAGAGGAGACAACCCCTGAAACTTCTGAACCCCCTCCCACCGCAGAAACCCCTGCTGCTGATCCGTGGGTGGAAGCGGTTCGTAGTGCAATTAGTGCGGCAAACCTCGCTCAAACCGCTCAATCTCGAACCGAGTGGGAAAACGTCGCCAGCCAGTGGAGACAAGCCTCAGAACTGATGGGACAAGTTCCCGAGTCGAGTGACAACTATGAAACCGCCCAACAAAAAGTGACCCAATACCAAGCCAACCGTGAAATTGCCCTTCAACGCGCCGCAGGTGCGCCCCAATAGGGACAAGTGAACCTCGAAACCCTGCTGAAACTCAATCGTGTCATTCGGGTAATTGGTTTTGATGATGCTCCCTTTGAGCGCCATA
>CAZNCM010000638.1:1775-1990 GCA_964571155.1 uncultured Lyngbya sp.
GTGAACCCGTCTCCATTACCGGGGTGGTTTGTGGCGGAACTCGCTTTGAGGGGATGGTTTGGGGACAAGTGCAACCGGATGGGTGGGATGCGACAGACACCCTTTGTGACTTACTGATTGGCGGTAAGTTTTTAGATCAGTTGCACCTGGTTTTAATTGATGGGATTGGTTTTGGAGGGTTTAATTTAATCGATTTACCGGAGTTGGCGAGTCGA
>CAZNCM010000639.1:0-1961 GCA_964571155.1 uncultured Lyngbya sp.
CGTTCCAATCCCGCCTCTCCCAAAGCAAATAAAGTCACCGGAAGCCCTAAATTGCCGACATTAGGTAAAGCCGTAGTTGTCACTAAACTCTTTTTTAAATCCGTTGTAAACTGTAAATAATGACTTAATTGCCATGCAAAAACACATAAAATAATAAATGTAATTAAAAACCCAATCGTAATCGAAATGGCATTTTCACCACTGAGCGTTGTTTGGTAGAGATTATCAATAATTAAAGCCGGAAATAATACATACAAACTGAGACGAGAAAGGGTAGATTGATCAAAATCAAGCTTTTTTCCGACAATAAAGCCAATCAAAACAATACAAGCTACAGGCAAGATTGCGGAAAGAATAACAATCATAAATTTAGAGAATATTTCATCTAGCAAGTAGAATTTAGAGACGCTCTCCAGGAACGCCTCTAGAGAATTAAACGCAATTATGCAACGGGAACTAAACCACTATGAAGCAATAAAGGTTGAGTAATCGGTTCACGTCCTCGGAAAGACTTAAAGACTTCCATGGGATGTAAACTTCCACCCAAAGCCAAAACCGTTTCTCGGAATCGTTTACCCGTTTCAGCCATTGCTTTTTCATCTTCTAATCCCGCTTCTTCAAAGGCAGAAAAAGCATCCGCACTGAGAACTTCAGCCCATTTATAGCTGTAATAACCTGCTGCATAACCTCCCGAGAAAATATGCCCAAATGCACACAAAAACGCATCTTCCGGTAATGGTTTTAACACTGTTGTATTTTGAGCAATTCGGTTTCTGACATCAATAACCCTTTCACTTCCTCCCGGTTGATAACGATGGTGCAATTCCAAATCAACCAACCCAAAATGAAGCTGTCGTAACATCACCGTACCACTCATATAGGTGCGTGCAGCCAGCAACTTTTGATAATAATGTTCAGGTAAAGATTCTCCAGTCTGATAATGTTTAGCCATGCCAAACAAAGTCACCCGATCATAACACCAATTTTCCATAAATTGGCTCGGTAACTCCACCGCATCCCATTCAACATTATTAATACCTGCTGCACCCGGATAGTCAACCGTTGTCAACATATGTTGTAAACCGTGACCAAATTCATGGAATAACGTTTCTACCTCACTAAAGGTCATTAAACTAGGTTTTCCATCCACAGGTGGCGTTTGATTACATTGCAAATAAGCCACAGGTAAACACACCGTAGATTGACCATTTTCTGTGATTTTTGACCGAGTAATACACTCATCCATCCAAGCCCCGCCCCGTTTTTCTGAGGGACGACTATAGGGGTCTAAATAAAAGTAAGCGATGGTATTTCCGGTATCATCAATGACTTCAAAATAACGCACATCTTCATGCCAAACCGGAGCATGACCATCCGCCGAAATAATCGTCACTCCAAAAATTCGTTTGACCAAACCAAACAACCCTTCTAACACTTGAGGTAAGGGAAAATAAGGGCGTAGTTCTTCATCGGTAAACGCAAATTTTTCTTCTCGTTGACGTTCAGCCCAAAAACTCATATCCCAGTGTTTTAAGTCTTCTGCTTCTGGGGCATTTTTAGACGCAGCAAAGGCTTTCAGTTCTTCAAAATCTTTGAGTGCCGCCTCATAACTAACAACACGTAATTCTTCTGATAAAGCCTCGACCGCCTCCACGCTCGGCGCCATTTTAGTGGCTAAACTCAACTCAGCATAACTACTAAAACCGAGTAACTTAGACTTTTCTTGACGCAATTCTAAAATCCGATCAATTAACGGAAAATTATTCAACTCGCCGTTTGACGCCCGACTAATATAAGCCTTAAAAACCTGTTCTCGTAAGTCTCGGCGTTTACTAAACTTTAGGAAAGGGCTGAAACTGGGACAATCCAACGTAATTCGCCAGGGGCCTTTTTCAGCGGTCGCGGCTTCGATCCCTTCCGCACGGGCGGCTTGAGCGGCTAAACTCAATAAACTCGGCGGT
>CAZNCM010000640.1:0-1298 GCA_964571155.1 uncultured Lyngbya sp.
TTATCCCAATAAAACGGCAAGTAATGCTTTTTGGGCGTGCATTCGATTTTCAGCTTGATCCCAAACTTTTGATTGTTTTCCTTCGATCACAGCGTTGGTAATTTCTTCGTCTCGGTGGGCGGGTAAACAATGTAAAACAATGGCATTATTTGCCGCTTTTGCCATTAATTGTTCATTCACTTGATAGGGTTGAAATAGGGGAATGCGAGTGCGGGCTTCTTCTTCTTGACCCATACTTGCCCAAACATCGGTATAAATCACGTGGGCATCTTTTGCCGCTTCTAGGGGGTTGTCTGTAACGGTTACTTCGGTTTTGCTGTGGGCGATTTCAGTCGCTTGATCAACAATATCACGATTGGGTTGATGGTCAGCAGGAGCGGCAATTCTCACATTCATTCCCACCATTGCACACCCTAAAAGTAACGAATGTGCCATATTATTTGCACCATCGCCAAAATAGGTTAAGGTTAAACCCGAAAGCTTTCCAAAACATTCTTGAACCGTCATTAAATCGGCGAGAACTTGACAGGGATGTTCTCGGTCTGTTAGAGCATTAATAACCGGAATTTGAGCATAGTCGGCGAAGGTTTCAATATCTTTTTGTTCAAAGGTACGAATGGCGATAATATCGAGATATCGATCTAACACTCGCGCCGTGTCTACTAAAGGTTCACCGCGACTAACTTGAGTGACACTGGGGTTGAGATCAATGACTTGTCCACCTAACTGATACATGGCTACGGTAAAACTCACCCGAGTTCGAGTCGAAGCTTTAGAAAACATCAAGCCCAACACCTTATTGCGTTGAACTTTCACCATTCCTGACTTCAGTTGCGACGCCAACTCCAGCAGTGTGTACAACTCATCGATACTTACATCAGCCAAACTGAGGAAATCTCGTCCTTTCAGTGATTCCATAGTCACCCTGTCAATCTTCCGTGTTCAGTATAAGCGTGAAACGTTTGCGATCGCTCACTCAGTCATCCGTATTTCATTGTAAGGGATGAGGGTTCATGGGTTTGTGAACTTTATACAAAAGAAAGAATCCTCTGACCTCACCCTAACCCTCTCCTACAATGAGAGGGAACAAGATTTCTCAAGAATCTTCTAATTTTGTGAGTACCTTATCAATTAAATCACAACCCTGTTCCACAGACTCAATTTTCGCTAATTGGTTACGGAGTTCATTCGCCCCCGCAAAGCCTTTCGCATACCAAGTCATGTGTTTGCGAGATTGATAAATTCCCCGTTGACCTTTATACTCACCCAAAGCTTTGAGATGTTCTTTGGCGCATTCG
>CAZNCM010000640.1:1308-1948 GCA_964571155.1 uncultured Lyngbya sp.
CCGTCTTCAAAAACGAGTCAATTTCACCGACTAAAAACGGATATCCCAACGTGCCCCGTGAACACATTACCCCATCAGCGCCCGTTAACTGCAAACAATCTACAGCACTTTCGACTGAAATAATATCACCATTGGCAATCACGGGAATAGAAAGAATTTGCTTAACTTTAGCAATCCATTCCCAGTTTGCCTTGCCATTATACCCGGCGGCGCGAGTTCGAGCATGAATCGTGATCATCGCAGCGCCAGAGTCTTCCATGCGTTTCGCAAAATCAAGAATATTAATTTCGTTGTCATCCCAACCAATACGGGTTTTTACAGTTACCGGAACGTCTACCGCTTTGACAACAGATTGTACAATAGTTTCGGCAACTTCTGGCTGTCGCAACAACGACGAACCCCCGCCTTTTTTGGTGATTTTATTCACCGGACAGCCCATGTTAATATCAACGGTATTGGCGCCTTCTTGTACCGCTCGTTGGGCAGCTTCGGCGAGAAAATCAGGCCGACAGTCAAACAGTTGTATACTAATGGGGCGCTCGTTGGGGTCTACTTCCATCATTTGCGGAAGTTCTTCGAGATGACGAACTTGGGAAGCATGAACCATCTCAGTATACATCATTGACTCGGGCGCATATCG
>CAZNCM010000641.1:0-211 GCA_964571155.1 uncultured Lyngbya sp.
CCCTTCTATCTTAATAACAGCTTGTTTGGTCATAATTACTCAATTGCTTTAGTCGTAATTCAGAAAACTCCTGTACTGTAATATCATAGGATTCAGTTCAGTTTATTCAAACCATAAAGTGTTTTCTCACCGTGGCATTATTGAGAACGATCTCAAGGCTAAACTGATCGCCCGGATCGGCGGTGAATTTAAACTGAATATAATCATCCCG
>CAZNCM010000641.1:237-1933 GCA_964571155.1 uncultured Lyngbya sp.
ATTTCATCTAAACCAATCAGTTTTAAATTGGCAGGTAAAAAGGATTGTTCTTGCAGTGGATAAATTCTCAAAAGAATTGCTATTCGTTGGTTGGGTTTCGGTAAAACTGCAACCATTAGCGCTACAGAAATTCCTGATAATTGCATTCCCAAATCAATAGCTCGTCGTACACCGATAGCCGGATGACTCGGATCAATTTCCCACAAAAATTCTGCGGCTTGCCAGCGTGTTTCTTCATCTTCTGTTATTTCTAAAACTTGCACAAGAGCGTGACTGACTTCAGTTGATGAGAGTTCAGGTTCGGCTAAATTGACCTGATTTTTATCTTCCTGAATTGGGGGAGTTGAGAATTGTTTCAGAAATTTTTTTACAGCATTTATAAACGACTGATCTGTTACTTCGTCTGACCTCAAACACATTTGAATAATCGGTTTACGGTTCCCTAACAGTTCTTCAATCGGTTGCCAGTCTTTTGTAAAAGTCTGATCTAACCAGCGTGTTAACTGTTCAAAGGTATTTTCAATGAATCTATTTTCAGGGAGTTTGATTGCGGCTGGACTTAAATATTTGAGATTAAAAATCAAGTGGCTGGGTTCGGCGTTAAATTCATCTAAAGACAGTTTGTAGTAATTTTCTTTTGTATTTTTTAGATTTTTTTTGATGAGCTGGTCATATCGTAAAAATCCAACTACAATGACTTGATATTCCTCAATAAATACTTGAATTATCGTATAAAAATGGGCGGCAAAATCAGGAGAATCAATCATCTTTTTAGGGATTTTAATTTCTTGATCTTCTAAACTCGCATTGGAAAGTAAGCAAAGTTTAAAATTCCCAACTTGGAGAGCGCTGATTGCTTCCGAAGATAGAACTTGAGTTTGAATCAGAGAATCCACTTGATAAGTCAATGTTAAATGGCGATCGCTTAACCATTGTTCTAATGCGAAGACAGCCAGTGTATTCAAATAAGCTTGCCATTGTTGGGGTTCATTGTTAAAGTGACGACTCAGGAGGGTCGCTTGCTGAAAATTTTCCGGTTCTAGATCAACCGTTTCTAACTGTAATTGTCGGTAAGATAGTGAATTAGCGTTTCCTTTCGAGCGTTCAGAATCAAGATCAAAATTCATGTCAATTCTCCTAGTTAAGCGTTGGGTTTAATCGTTATTGATTGGGTTGTAGTTTTTATAAATTGCTTTTAAAAAAATAATAAACTCATAATTTTTGTGTTCTTAAGGGTTGGATTCATGGTTTAGATAATCGCGCATTTTTTCAGCAAATAAACTGGTCATTCTTCGACATTTACCTGCCTGAATTTCTCGGGCTGCATCTAGAAATACAGTTTCATCTAAATAGTGAGTTAAATGTTGAATTAAAGAATCAAAAGCATTCGTATCTATAACCCCATCCGCCGAATTTAATCCTGCTTTATTCAACAAAACCTGAATTAACTGTTCCATAACCTGTTCTCGAATTTGATTGAGCATTTGCTTAAACTTTAAGATCCGACTAACTTGGGATTGATTATTCATATTCAATTCCCGAGCCACCTCACCTTGAGATTTATTTTCAAAATAGATCAGTCGTAAGCTAGGTAAAAAATTAACGGCATAATCAGCATACCAGGTATTTTTTTGGAGTTGATGCAGGCGTTGGGAAAGCACCCGCTCAATCGCTTCCATAATAGCTCGACTGCGAT
>CAZNCM010000642.1:0-1425 GCA_964571155.1 uncultured Lyngbya sp.
CTTAGACGGTAATACACGGGGCTTGCAAGGTCAAAATGTGAATGTCTATCACATTAATAATAATGATAAACTGATCGCCTTTCATCGCTGGGAAACGGGCGGTGCAAAAGATGATGTTGTAATTGTGGTTAACATGGGTGACCATAGCTATGAAAGCTACAATATAGGGTTTCCTAAAGGGGGTGGCTGGCGAGTACGGTTTAATAGTGACTCACAAGATTATAGTTCTGACTTTGGTAATTTTGGGGGAAATGATATCACTGCTGAAGAAGGTGAAAAAGATGGATTAGACTATAACGGAAATATTGCCATCGGCCCTTACAGCGCATTGATTTTCTCTCAAGATTCTGAAGATGTTAATGATTAATCTCCCAGTTTTCAGGATTAGAAGTCAAGTCATTTTATTGTCGCTCTAAAATATAAACCCCCTCACATTCTAAACGAGGGGGAACTTTTTTTAATCCAATTTAATCCGATTAAGGCATAGAAATAGGTTGAATGTATTGCTTATTCGCCCGAACATAACAACCTTTATTTGTCAACAACCAAGGACTCTTTCCGGGGCTTAACTCAAAAGCATTAGCCCGGTCTTTATTGACTTCTATTTGATCAACATTCATCCGATAAACCTGTTTGATTATACCATTGGGTTTATCTCGACAATTAAGTTCGCCATCACTAGAGGTTACTTTCCATTTCGGCCATGTAGAATACCGCAAGGGTTCAGAAAGCCAAGTCCCGGAATTATTCCAGTTAAAATCTCCTTTTGCATCGGGAGAAGGTAGAGCTTCAACTAAGTCTAACACATAGGTTTCACCCACAGAAGCACAAGTCGGCCCGCCTTTAACTTTCCAGGTAACTTTTGCACCCATTTTCGCAGAACGGTCAATCTGACGACGGACTATGGTAATATCACCAATACATTCTTCTGTTCCATCCAAACCGCGATCAGAAAATGTACCTTGATAAATGTAAGAACCCGGTACACCTTCTGCATCAGTAATGCGGATATCTCCGACAATTCTACGACTCTTAACCCTCGTGGAATAATTTCCAATTAATGTTCGGTTTGCATCCGGTTTAACCACTAAAGTTGTTGTTCCGTTGGTGCTTTTGTAAGTTGAAGCTAAAGCCGGACTAGACATCAATAAAAAGCCGGCGGCTACAGATAATAAACTGAGTGCTTTGAATTTAATATTTTTCATGGTTTGCTTCCCTGGTAAAGACATCTATAAGAAGTCTCCATTTCCTTTACAAACACCTAACCAAGAATTCAGTACAGTTTAAAAAAATTTTTACGAATTTTACAGTAAGCAGAGTCTATCTTACTCTCCTTCTCCTTCAATTCATCCGTATGCCATTTGGCAAATGTCGATTAATTTTTTAGAAAGATTAATTAATCCATCTAGAGTTTATTAAAAATAA
>CAZNCM010000642.1:1435-1701 GCA_964571155.1 uncultured Lyngbya sp.
CGGTAAATCCATCCGATTATATGTCTTGATTTTAACGGGATGCGCTCAACAATTCTAAAGAAATTGTAGATTTCTTGCCTATTCGTTGCAGTCGTCGTCAAAAATCGTGAAAAAGGTAGAACCGGATCAAAATTACATGATCCGTTTTGCCCGCTAAATTTGATGTGATAGGATAACTCAATGTACGAAAAAATTACCCCTCCAACCACAGGCGAAAAAGTTACCTTCAACAATGGTGAACCCGTAGTCCCCGATAATCCGATTAT
>CAZNCM010000642.1:1711-1919 GCA_964571155.1 uncultured Lyngbya sp.
GGTCAACGCCAAATTAGTTGGTTCAAGGTTTACGCCGGAGATGAAGCGTGTGAACAGTATGGCACCTATCAGTATCTCCCCCAAGATACCCTCACCGCCATCAAAGAATACGGAGTGGCTATTAAAGGCCCTCTAACAACCCCAATTGGTGGCGGAATTCGTTCGTTAAACGTAGCACTCCGTCAAATTAACGACCTTTACGCCTGTG
>CAZNCM010000643.1:0-1899 GCA_964571155.1 uncultured Lyngbya sp.
TAATGTTAGACTATTGGTGGTTAATCGTTGTACTCGGTCACGATCCCCTTCACCAATTGCCCGAGAAATCACCGAAGCCGCCCCGGTTCCTAGTCCAATTGCTAAACTTCCCATCACCATAACCACGGGGAAGGTAAAACTCATCGCCGCGAGTTGGGCGGTTCCCAGTTGACCCACAAAATAGGTATCGGCTAAATTAAAGGCAATCACTGAGAAAACGCCCCAAACCATGGGTAAAGTCAGGGTGAGAAGTTTGAGTCCGACAGAACCTTCTGTGAGGTTATATTTGCGAGTTGGGGTTGATTTAGGCATAAAACGACTATTGAGATCAAATTGGATGGTGGGGCTATCAAGTCACCTTTGTCTGTTTGTTAATATAACGGCGATCGCCAAATTTCGCATTCAAACTCAGTTCAGGGAAATCAGAAGCGTTTATAATTTTTCTAAAGATAGATGACAAAAGTGAGAGTTTGTGTGCTTGTATTTTTTAAACTTTAATTCTTTAATTAAAAGTTGGACTTGAATTAAAAACTGTGAGGTCTTGACTCCCGTTTTTTCGAGTCTTAAACCGCCCTTGTCCAATCGGTATAAATACTGTCTTAATTTCTGTCTTTAGGAGGTTAAATAAACTCTATCACTTGTGCTTTAATTAGAGATTATGCCTCATCTGGGCAGAACAGGAGATTGGTTATGACATCGAATCAACATCAGGGACAACTGGTCATTATTGGCGGTGCTGAAGATCGAGAAGGCGATTGCAAAATTTTACGAGAGTTTGTGCGCTGTGCAGGTGGAATTGATGCCAAAATTGTGGTGATGACGGTTGCCACTGAGTCACCTCGAGAAGTGGGAGATGACTATATTCGAGTGTTTGAACGGTTGGGGATTGAAAATGTTCGGATTATTGATACAATCGAGCGAGAAGATGCAGAAACCTCAAGAGCATTAGAGGCTGTTAATGAAGCAACAGGTGTCTTTTTTACGGGAGGCGATCAAGCCAGAATTACAGAAATTCTCAAAGATACTACTTTACATCAAGCGCTATTAAAAAAATACACCGAAGGGTTAGTTGTGGGGGGAACCAGTGCAGGTGCAAGCATGATGTCGGGGAATATGATTTTAGAAGGAGAAGGACAGACTCACCCCCGGATTGAAATTGTGGAAATGGAAGCAGGAATGAGTTTTCTTCCCGAAGCAGTGATTGACCAACATTTTGCTCAACGGGGACGTTTAGGACGCTTACTCACTGCGGTGGCGAGACATCCCGATTTAATTGGTATAGGGATTGATGAAAATACGGCGATTGTGGTGCGAGATCATCAATTTGAAGTGGTTGGAGATGGGAGTTGTACGGTTGTAGATTTAAGTGAAATCACTCATAACAACATCGGAGAACTCTTAAGAGATGAAGGTTTAGCATTGTGTGGAATCAAGCTTCATATTCTGCCGGAAGGATACAAGTTTGACCTCAAAAATCGTCAAGTTTTAACTGAAAACAAAGTTGTTCAAACTCCTGAAATGGCAGTCGCGAGTTAAAACAAAAGGGGGCGAAGTCGCGCCCCCAAAGTTCACTTTTTAGGATTGATTATTATTGTTGAACTTTATCTTTCATCGGATCGGCAATATAGCGGAAATTCTCATCGGAATTCCAAGGACCGCGATGGTCTTCTCCGTTAGTTGATAAGTTGTAGTAAATATCAACGGTTTCATCGGGTTGAATATTTCCGAAGAACGGATCAGTGAGTTTACCCATCGAATCTAATGCTTTCATAAACATTTTCGTATGAGAAATCTCCCGCGTTAACAAGTGAACTAAAGTTTCTTTGGTTTGGTTATCAGGTGCAACTTTAATCAAAGATTCGTAGGTTTGACGCGCACCTGCTTCGGCTGCAATATCTG
>CAZNCM010000644.1:0-1107 GCA_964571155.1 uncultured Lyngbya sp.
TCACCTTCTAGATGAATCAGTCCGAGACTCTTTAATTTGTGTGCAATAATTGACTCGATTTCTACACCTGTATCCGATTCAACTATCTTTTTAACTGAAGCTTTTAATTGGGGATCAGATTGAATTTTTGTCAATAAATGACGCAAATAGTCATTAAAAATTCCCGCTTCTGTTGGAGCTTTTTCTAAGAGATTTTGAAAGCGACTTTGAGGAGAAATTAAGACTTCATGTTCAGGTGTAGAATTAAAAGACTGGATAACAGATTGTTGATGAAAGGGATATTCTGGAAAAGCGAGATTATAAAATGCTAACTGAATTAAATAAGGATGTCCTCCCACCATATTCATCAGTTGTTCGATCTGAGAATTTCCGATCCAAGTTAATCCGTATTGGTCAGCAAGTTGTTGGACTTGTTGAGCGGTAAACGATTTTAATGTTAGAGGTAAACCCACATTAAATGGGGATTGATGAAGCTGGAGAGGAAGATAAATTTCTGTTGAGTAGGTAACAATCATGCGGAGTTTTTGCCAAATATTGATCTGGCGAGCCTGTTCGTGCCAAAATCTTAACAACGGAAAAAATTCTCCGGCAATTTCGGGATATTCAAACACCCGATCAACTTCTGTTAAAGCCAGAACAATGGGAGACTGGATTTGAGTTAAAAGATAAGCTTGAAAGTAGTTGGTACAGCTTACTTTGCTCCCAATATCTTTATCCCAATATTGGTCGAGTCTTGACTCTAAGTTGAGTTCGCGCGTGACATTAATACTGAACCAACGTAAGAATTTATTGAGGTCGCTAAAAATAATTCGATCTGCTTGCTGAAAATCGATAATCACACTCTGGTAGTTTTCAACTTCTGCTTGAGCTAACAAATAAAAAATGAGGGAGCTTTTTCCCATTTTCCGAGGTGCTCTAATCCGGATCAGACTTCCGGGTTGGGTCATTTCTGTATAGGCGAGTTCCTCGATGGGAGGTCGAGGAATATAAAAGCGAGAGTTGTGCAGTAAAGGACGATTGGGAAATTCGACAACGGTTCTCACTAAAGATTCTGATTGCTTCTGGATTAACTGCTGTTGAGCAAGGGTCAAAGAACGGGACTCCAAA
>CAZNCM010000644.1:1117-1877 GCA_964571155.1 uncultured Lyngbya sp.
TGGCTTTGTTTATGGGTTCAGACCAGGTTTCACTGAGTAACAACCATAATCCGGCTGCCACTTTACGAACTCGTTCGGCTCCATAAAAGGCTTCCTTAGCAATGACTGTATAGGTTTTTCCCTCCCACGATTGACGGAGTATCAGTTCTTGGAGAGAAGTTAAAGGTTCCGACAGGCTAGCATTCAGCACCTGTATCACTTCATCAATTATCATTGAGAAGGCACACGAAGAAATTTTACGATTGTTTAGGGTTCTGAGTATTCAATGATCTGATACTCAGTATTTAATGTTACGTGAAATGGAATAGCGGTTGTTTATCTACATTGAGGTCTTTTGATGCGTTCACCGCTACATAATAGTTTGAGCAATGCTTGATTGACTCCTATGATTGAGTTTAGAAAACGATACAGAGATAATCTTCTCATATATTGTTCGCGAAAATTGTAGCTCTTTATGAATAAATTTGATCGGGTTTGGTTTGATCAAGGCTACAGACTAAGCTTGACAATAACTTTTTTTTGTGATACTCTCTGCTGTGTTTGAGATTTATAAAGTTAGTTATACTTCTTGATCAACAGCAACAAAGAACAGAATTTAAAAAATCTGTTAGAGATATTTCTAATCATTAATTAACAGCATAACAAGATTTAAGATTTAAGACCTTACTTTAACAGATTACTACCCCCGCAAGTTTAGTTCAGGATAGATATAGCGCTACGCGCTATGGTTAGGACAAAAGTATGATAAGATTTAGTAATA
>CAZNCM010000645.1:0-1876 GCA_964571155.1 uncultured Lyngbya sp.
GGTCAGAATATTCGCGATCGCATCAAGAGACTGTCTCATCGTCGGTCGGGAGCCAGCCCCCAGACTATTAAGGTACACCGCCGCCGGATGTAGGGTCAAGGGTAAGGGAACGCTCAGAGCTAGTTTAGCCGTTTGGGTGGGCTGTATTTACTTATGAGAATTGATTTTCTAACCATCTTTTGTTGAGAATGGAGTTTTCCGAAACAGAGCAACTTTGTTTAAATTATCACCCGATCTAAACCCGATTTTGTTTCTCTTAGAATCAAATTCAATGTTTTCGATTAACCCTCACTCTCTACCGTTTCTTGAACTTCCGACTGTAGTTCGGTACAAGTTAACTAAATCAACTTCTCGATATAAAGCCAACGAACTGTAACGAGAAATATCTTCGGGAGTTTCTGGAAAATATAAACCCAAACCCCGCAATTTTTCGGAGTTAGCATGATCTCTGAAGCGACGACCATAAAATTCTCCACCCGTCTTGTAATGAGAAATAACCGATGACTGTAGAAACTCAGCAAATGGGGTAAACTTATCGCTCGCTTGACTATTCGTACTAGAAAGGTAATCCAGTAAACCGAGCGCATCGCAATGTCGTTCATTAGAATAAGTATAGGTTGAAAATTCGGGCTTTTCTATTGGGGACAAACGGGTATTAAGAATTAACTGAACCAATGGCGAAAGTTTCTTTGGAATTTGTCTGACCGCTTGGTTATCAACCAAAGTCAGTGTATGATACATATCCGCCCGTTCGGAATTCATAATAGAAATAGCGGCTTCACGTCCATTTACAGAAGGTTCTTTTAAGCGACTGAGGAAACCTTCGTAATAGTAATTCGGTGCGCCCAGATGAAGCTGAGAGGCGAGGGTATATCGGGCGCAATTTCGAGCTTCGTAGACCGCTTCCAGGGTAGCTTTGTTACAGTTTTGAAAGAACAGCAACTCCACCCGTCCGTCGGTCGCCCGATTAAAATGGCTAACGGCTTCAGCCAACTGGTCAACTCCCATCCAAGTTCTTGTCTGTAAATTCCCTCCGTGATCGTCGGGGCTAATTTCATTAATTTTTCCACCGTGACCAACAATAATAATAGCCCAGTGTTCTGCTGTCATTCTTTGATGCGCCCAATCTAAATAAGCTGAGAAAGTAGAGACATCGCTACTGTCTTGTTCTAATAACTCTATCTCATGTATTGTTCCATTTTTGAGCAGACGGCGACGCATTTTTCTATCACCCCAATAGTCTGATTGAACGACAACCAGAGTTTCACTGTCGCGTGTTCCGCTCGTGAGCATTTCAAGAATTGGCTCACCAAAACGCATCAAATCATTATCGTATGGCATCCAATACAAAACAACCCAATTGTGATGGACTTTGATTGGAGAAGATTTAGAACTTGAAGCCGAAGCTAAATCTTGTCCGAAAATCGTCATCAAACAAGCCGAACTAATTGCTACATGGCAGAAATGTCTTCGTTTCATACTCCTCAAATGCGGGTGAATCTACTGAGTTTTCTAAAGGTTAAAGGATTATTGATGATTCAATCAGAATTTAATCTACATTTTCATTAATAATTAGAAGATAAACCTTTGAAATTGTGAAGTTGTATGAGTGACTTGAAACGCTCTTGGATTGTTGTCCACCATGAAACCGAGTTGACCTCAGAAACGGAGTGGGATGCTTGCCATATTTTGAGGGATAAAAAAAGAGGGAGTTGTCGGTTGAAATGAGGGAAAATTCATCAAGAACCTTCTTTTTGGAGGATTGAATTCAATTCAAGTCTATTGATGCGATCGCTTCTATTAATCGAATAGCTAAAAGCGGACTAACTGCAAGTTGCCGACCCGTCTCTCAACACAACCAACGTTTCGGCGATCG
>CAZNCM010000646.1:0-1215 GCA_964571155.1 uncultured Lyngbya sp.
TTACATTAAGCACCGTCAAGAAGCCCGAGGAATTGGGGGGATTTTCTTTGACTACCAAGATGGTCAAGGAGAACTCTATCGCGGCCCCCATAGCGATAGTGAGGCGGCAAAATACTCCGGACAAATAGGTTCCCTGGAAACCCGAGATTGGGAAGCGTTATTTGCCTTTGTACAGGATTGTGGACGCGCCTTTTTACCGGGCTATCAGCCGATTGTTGAGCGTCGTCGAGGGACAGAATATGGCGATCGTGAACGCAATTTTCAACTGTATCGACGAGGCCGATATGTAGAATTTAATCTTGTCTACGATCGCGGTACGATATTTGGGTTACAGACCAACGGACGTACGGAGTCGATTCTCATGTCTTTGCCACCTTTGGTAAGATGGGAATATGGTTATCAACCTCAACCTGGAACCCCAGAAGCCGAACTGTATGAAACCTTCTTGAAACCCCAAGATTGGGCTAACTGGACTGCTCCCAACTAACAGGTCTGAGTTAAACTACTGTCAGAAGCAGCAATCATTGCTCTATCGAACATCCGAGGGGACGGTCAGTGATTCATATCGATCAAAAGGAACATACGACCCAAAATGGAACAAAAGTGATTGTCTTGGCTCCCAGTGGACGCCTAGATATCACTACGGCTTGGCAATTCCGCCTCAAGTTGCAAGAGTGCATCTCGAAACTTAGTCGTCATGTTGTCGTCAATCTTGGTCAAGTTAACTTTATTGATAGCTCTGGCTTGACGTCATTGGTGGCAGGGATGCGTGATGCGGATAAAGTTAAAGGCAGTTTCCGCATTTGCAATGTTCATCCAGAAGCTAAATTGGTGTTTGAAGTCACCATGATGGATTCTGTGTTTGAAATCTTTGAAACCGAAGAAGAGGCACTTGAGGAAGGTGTACGAGCCAGTTAGGATTAGGGATTAGGGACTAGGGAGAACAACTGCTGAATACAGTTTGTGAATAACTTTACTTCCCCATTCCCGACTCCCCACTGCCTAACCATGGGGTTGAATTGAGAGTTCAGATGCAAAGTCCTGAAGTTTGACAAATCGAAATGGGCCTAATAATGCTCCCCAAGTCCCTTGACCTGTTTGGGGGTTGATTCCTTTATCGTAGCTGAAGAAATCATTGGGCATCGCTTCAAAGCCTAAATCGATCTGAATGGTTTTATTTTGAGAGGTGAAGCAACAGCGAGTATTTTCGGGCAA
>CAZNCM010000646.1:1306-1874 GCA_964571155.1 uncultured Lyngbya sp.
CGGGCAAATTTGCTTTGAAGTGATAAGTATTTGCCGAGTGTTGTTGATAAGTCACATCTAGCCGACAACCTGGAAGAAATTCAAGCTGTTCGGGTTTAAGTTGTCTGAGTTTCTCTACATGACGACCTCCGCCTTGAACAGCCTTCATATCTTTAAGCATATGATACTGGACGTATAGACGTTCGGTCGTCTCAGGAGACGAATAGAGTTGCATAATTCGTTGACGATAGGGCTGATCGAGAGTTGAAGCGTTGGCTTGTTCTACAAACAGAGTAATACTATCGGCAAAAATAGGGGTTGGCAAGGGACGATGCCAAAGGCGGAGAGGAACGTACCAAACGGGTTCAGCAGTTGCTTGTGCTTGATTGTCAAACTCACCAGCCAGATAACGGGCTAAGGCAATTAGTTCGGGTGAAAAACTCATTTTTCGATCTCAAGTTTTCAACTATAGTTTTCAACTCTCCTACTTTCTCACAAGGCAGAAGTGATATCAAATCCGGTTGTATACTAAATTAGCGATCGCCACCCTTCGTAGATGAGTATTGCGATCGCGTCTCAGCTTGTTTCA
>CAZNCM010000647.1:0-260 GCA_964571155.1 uncultured Lyngbya sp.
GTGGTCTCATCGGTATGAGCATAAGCTTGAAGGGAAAAGGGCGACTGGGCGACTAACTCAAACGGTTGACCCGCACCGACAAAACCCAGAAACGCCTCATCTAAACTACGACGAGGTTCTTTAGAATTGGATTGATTGAAAGTCGTTCCGAGTTGAGCGCTACCCACAAGACGAACAGAACCGCATTGTACAAGATAGAGTAAACCCGGACGGGCAGGAATTCGTTCATCTTTGTTAAAACTACGACAACGATAATGTTC
>CAZNCM010000647.1:270-1821 GCA_964571155.1 uncultured Lyngbya sp.
GCCCAGTCAATAATACGCTGCCAGGTTAAAAAGGGTCGATTACTGGGCGTTTCAGAAGATACAGAGGTTGACTGCATAAGATCTACTAATATGAGAGTTCAAGGACAATAGAAAAGCTAAATTCGCACTTTCAAACCCCAGAGAGTTAAACTAGACACTCAAGAAATGAAACCAAAGTAAGCCAAACTTTATACATTGCTGATCTCCGTTTGAGCTATTCTTCTAATGTAGCAAAAAATACATCATCTGTACGCTTTAGAATTAAATTCATACAATGTCTCACTCTGAGATCGACTACAGGAACCTACACAGAATTGTACTCGGGTTCCGGAACTTGGGGCTAGGTTCTTCTCCAAATGGTTCTGTGTGCAAATTGATTCTACGATTCTACAGTCCGCATTTCAAGATGTAGCATAAAAAGTGACAAACCCGGAAATGATTATTTGAGCAGAGTTGTTGATGGAATAATCAAAGAAAATTTCTAGTTAATCAGAGAAATCAAATGGATTACTAGAGTAACAATGACAATTAAACAGGCAAAAAAACTTATCCAAGCGTTAGAAATAGAAGTTTCATTAGATTTAGAATATAAAGACAAACAGCGAATAATCACTGAAAATTATCAAAATATTGAGTTAATTTAGTCGCTTAAAATTATTTAAAAGGGGGTAAGATCCGGATTTTAAACCTATTTATTTTTCTATCTTTAGACAGAGTAATTGAGTAAAAATTATCGCTAGTGTTGAAATCCCAGATGGGGCAGGGGTATCACCCCTTAGCAATATTTTCCCCCAATTTGTATTTTTGTTGCGTAGAATGGGAAAAGTGCGAACGAGAGGTTAAGTAAATATGCCTAGATTAGCGGACATCCGTATCGGAGTTATCCGAACCCTAGAAGCGTTTAGCAACCATTTACAAAGCCGACTCTACAGACCCATGCGGTTTGTATCGATTTCATTGCTGGCGTTCATTTTAATTGTAACCGGGATACCGACAGCGACAGCACAATTTCCGGTTCCCATTTCTGTAGAATCTACAGGCAATAGCGGGACACCCATTTTCAATGCGCTGAACAAACCCTTCAACTGTGTAAACCTTCAGTTGTGTAGTCGCGTCTGGATGACGGGAAGTACAGAGCCAGTTCTGACCATTGCTTCACCCCCCGCAACCGAAAGTCAAGACAACATTAGTGTCCCTGTTGAATTACGAGCCAGAAGAATTCAGCGACAACTTAATCTTATACAAGAAGAAGCCCAACGTCGTGCTAAATCCGATCAATCTGGTCAAGAAATTAAATTAAATAAGAGTTCAGCCAAAAAGATTATCCTTCAACAAAGTCTTGGCACTCCCATCGGAAGACAACTCACACCCCCATCTGAAAATACCGATGAAAGTCTTCACCCTAATACTCCTAAACTAGAAGTTGCTCTCCAAAATAATATACCCGTTATTTATCTGCCTGCTCAAGAGGGATTTTTGAAGCAAACTCTGCTGAGTGTGCGGGAATGGGATCTGATTCCCAACCAGGATTTGTTGGTGCCGAGCGATCGT
>CAZNCM010000648.1:0-1797 GCA_964571155.1 uncultured Lyngbya sp.
ATTGTTGTTCATTTAAAATTTTGGTCTGTCCTTTGTGGGTTAGAAATAAATGGAAGTTAAACCGGGAACGCTTTATGTGGTGGGAACACCGATTGGTAATTTGGGTGATCTCACCTTTCGAGCGGTTCAAACCCTAAAAACGGTAGATTTAATCGCCGCAGAAGATACCCGACACACGGGTAAATTGTTACAACATTTTCAAATTCAAACTCCACAAATAAGTTACTATGAACACAATCAACATCGCCGCATTCCTGAAGTTTTAGAAAAGTTGCATCAAGGAAAAGCGATCGCTATTGTTACTGATGCGGGAATACCGGGAATTTCTGATCCAGGATATGAACTGGTAAAAGCTTGTATTGAAGCTGAAATTGCGGTGATTCCAATTCCGGGGGTGAGTGCTTGTTTAACGGCGTTGAGTGTTTCCGGTTTAGAAACGGATCGGTTTGCATTTGAAGGATTTTTACCGACAAAAAACAAACTTCGACAGCAACGTTTGCAAGATTTGCGATCGCAATCTCATACGATTATTTTATATGAATCCCCTCATCGTGTACGACAAACTTTACAAGATTTAGCAGAAACGTTAGGAAGCGATCGCCAGATTGTATTTGGGAGAGAGTTAACCAAACTCTATGAAGAATTTTGGCGAGGAAGCCTGGAAGAAGCCATCAAGCATTATGAAAATGTTGAACCCAAAGGCGAATATACTCTCGTTATCGCCGGAAAAATTCAAGAAACGCCACAACTATCAGAAAGTGCAATCAAAGCAGAATTAGAGGCATTACTTCGTCAGGGATTAACGCGATCGCAAGCTAGCCGTCAACTGGCTCAAAATATCTCCCTTCCCCGTCGTGAAATTTACCAACTCGCACTGACTTTAGAGGAAGAAAATACTGAGTTATAGGTTAGCTTAAACTGGAGTAAACTTATCCTAAAATTGAGGGTTTAAAGTTAACGATTTAGGGTAATTTACCAAGGAATTTTTTATTTTCCCACCATCTGACGATAACCCAAATATCCAATCCCTAAAATAACTGCAAGAATCATAAGAAAATTTGAAAAGGGCAAAGCGGAGAAAAAAATGATTCTAATCCGTGATAAAATCCAAGATAGGGCAAGAAAAGCTCCGGCTAAGAAAATAAACCCTTCTAAAGTTCTAAATGCAGGAATAAAGTCTAAAGGCATTCTTTGTTTAGAAATCCACAAAGAAGTCAACAGATAATAAGGAGGAGTAATTAGCAATAATAAATCCGCCTGTTTCACCACTAACGACCAACCCCCGGTATTCGTCGCATAGGCTAAATATCCGACCCAAAATAACATCGTAATTAATGCCAGCCACAGGTTAAAACTGAGGAGATAGGGTTCTTCCCAATACCCAGGAATGATAAAACAAATTAGCCATGTTAACCAAGGGGCAATCAGGATCAAAAAGATGATCAGATCGCGGTAACTAACGATTTGGGAGAATAAAGCTTCAAAAGTCATTGTTATGGTTATTTTACCCAGTATTTCTATTCTATCCTCTCCCCTCCCAGGTCGCTAATTTTACCCGTTAAAGGCTGTTTAAGTTGTCTGGAGAGTTAAATGTTCTCATCCGCATATGATTGATAGGGAGGTGGGGAGGTGGGGAGGTGGGGAGAAAGATGTGTAGCATTATTTTCCGTATTTGATATAACATAAAAGACTTCAATAGACGTAAAAATGGGGATTATAGCAATAAGAAATCATTTGTAAACGACATTGCGCCCCTTCCTTACCTCTCCCTAACCCTCTCCTACAAGGAGAGGGAAA
>CAZNCM010000649.1:0-1787 GCA_964571155.1 uncultured Lyngbya sp.
GCCGCAGCGTTACGTTTATTTGCCCATTATGGCTTTGATGAAGGCGTCGCCGGACACATTACCGCTCGTGACCCCGAATGGCCGGATTTATTTTGGGTGAACCCGTTTGGGATGTATTTTGGTCAGATTAGGGTTTCCGATTTATTATTGGTCAATCAAAAAGGGGAAGTGGTTCAAGGCGATAAACCCGTTAACGCGGCGGCGTTTGCGATACATTCCCAAGTCCATCAAGCTAGACCCGATGTGGTAGCAGCAGCTCATGCTCATTCGATACATGGGAAGGCTTGGTCTTGTTTGGGGCGACTGCTTGACCCCTTAACTCAAGATGCCTGTGCTTTTTATCAAGATCATGCTTTATTTGATGATTATACCGGAGTGGTGCTTGATCTCTCGGAAGGGAAACGGATTACCCAAACCCTCGGCGAACGCAAAGCGGTTATTCTGCGTAATCATGGTTTACTCACCGTTGGTCATTCTGTTGATGAAACGGCGTGGTGGTTTATCACGATGGAACGGTCTGCTCAGGCGCAATTAATGGCAGAAGCAGCAGGGAAACCAATATTAATTGAACCGGATGTTGCCAGTTTAACTTACAGTCAGATTGGCAGTCATTTTATGGGTTGGTTTAGTTTTCAGTCTTTGTATGACAAAATTGTTCGTCAGCAACCCGATTTGTTAGATTAAATTTTTTAGAATTGCCAAAAATTGCCGCGAGTAGTATCCATCCTAAAGTATTGACTCGGAAATCATACAACGTTACATCTAACAGATTAAACAACACACAAGCCCCAAATGCCAATCCGTAACTGAAGAAAATTAATCGGTTTTCTGGTTTAATTTTGTGTTGAATAGCAACCCGAACCGCTTGGGCTAAAATCCAACCCACAATACTTAACAAGAGTAAAGTTGCAGGAATTCCCACTTCAGCGGTCATCATTAAAAAGAAGTTATGAGGATGACCCATCCAAACATTCATCTGGCTTTCGTAGAGGGCGGTAAAGTTTCGCAAACCCCAACCTGTTAGCGGTTTTTCTTGGGTGAGGTTCCAGGCAAATTTCCATTGAGTGATGCGAAGCGTTTCAACCGGACGTTCAAAGTTTTGGTCGGTCAAACGTTCCCAAAAATAAGCCGGAACAATCACTCTTAACCCTTTTTGAAACGGAGAAGGGGCAAATGCCGCCCCAAAAATTGCTGCGACTCCAGCAATCACTAATCCTAACACAATCGGCCATCCCAAATAAACCGCGTAGGCGACACTAGAAAACACCATTAGTCCCCAAGCGTTGCGGGAGTTGGTGAAAATTAGGGCAATTGTTGCACCGACTAAAACGATGATTAAAATCGTTAAAAAGGAGGATTTAGGATAGAGTTTTTTATCGGGTTTAAACTGCCAAAATGGAAGACGTTCTATTAATAATCCGAGTCCTAAAATAAAGACAATTAGCAGATAAACAGCTAAAATATTGGCGTACATAAACACGGAAGACATTCTATCAGGAGGGCTACCATTGAGAACGATAACCCAACCGAAAAAGCCTCTTAATTGTTCAATTCCTGACCATCCGAGAAATTGTTGACCTAAACCTAAAATTACAACGGGAATAGAAGGAAAAATTAAAATCCAAGCAATTTGGCGGAGTTGAGTCGGGGTTTGAATTAAGGTGTTATGTCCGGCAAAAACAAAAAAATAGGGTAGAAAATTAGATAATCCGATTAAAGCTTCGTTAGGATTTTGGGCTAAATTTGCCGTGATAATGAGTAACAGACTTAAAACGGTTAAGGCTTGA
>CAZNCM010000650.1:0-1756 GCA_964571155.1 uncultured Lyngbya sp.
CCAACACCGTTTGATCGATGGGGTCCCAGTTTACCGCCGCTTCTTTTTGATAGGCCAGTCCAGCGTTGTAAAATTGCAAAAATATCCACTGCGTCCAGCGATAATAGTCCGGCGAACAGGTTGCCAGTTCTTTTTCCCAGTCGAAGGAAATGCCCAAACGTTCTAACTGTTGTTTCATCTGGGCGATATTTTGATAGGTCCACTTCGCCGGATGTACGTTTCGTTCGATCGCCGCATTTTCCGCCGGAAGTCCGAAAGCATCCCACCCCATCGGGTTGAGGACGCGAAAGCCTTGCATCCGTTTCAGTCGGGCGATCACGTCGGTGATGGTATAGACGCGAACATGACCCATGTGTAAGTTTCCTGAAGGGTAGGGAAACATCGCCAGGGCGTAAAATTTCGGTTTTTGGGCGTCGGTTGAGGTTTGGTATGACCCACTTTCAGCCCATGTTTGTTGCCACTTCTGTTCAATGGATGCAGGATGATATCGAGACTCCACAGCTCTAACTCCGTGCGGGATGGTTATCGTCTTTCTTTGATCATTGTTGCATATTACCCGACCCAACATCGGGATTGCACATTACTCGGATATTGAAATTGTAATACCCATACTACAGTTTGTCATCTTTGAAATCTCATCCGAAAGATAGATACACTAGCTCAAGTTGAGTTGTCATCGTAGAAATAATTGAGTTGATCGGAAGTTCAATTCACCGCGATCGCCTCTATATCGTTAATTTGGTTTCTGTTATCGTTGCAGCTAATCACAGAGAAAAAATTAATAAGTTTTTTAAATAACCAAACCTTCAACCCCTGGGCGAGTAACTTTTTATACTTTGCAACTGAATTTTTTCATCAATATAGGTTTGTTTAACCTATAACACAAGGTTTGTCAAGATTTGGTATAAAAACAGAAAAGCCAGGAACTTAGGTCATTCCCGACTTTATTTTGTAAACGTTATTCAATTTAAGCTATTAAACTTGATTATTTGGAACCGTTCATTTGAACTAACGTATCGTTTGCTAAGAAATGATCGATATGGTAAGCACGCTCTTCTGTTTCTAAGAGAATTTTCTCGTATAAATAACGAGTTGCGCGATCGCCAAGGCTTTCAGCTTGTCCAGCTTGACGGCGTAACAGTTGTAAAATTGCTTGTTCAGCAACCAGATCATGTTCGAGCATTTGGCGCGATAGGTAATATCCATCGGCTTCAGGCTCAAAGCAGCACATCTCAGCCAATTTGCTAAAGCTGGCTACTGGAATCCCCCCTAAACCATTAAGACGCTCACCGAGTTCGTGAACGTGTCCTTGGACTTCTTCGTAACTATCTTGGAAAAACTCGTGTATGGAGTAGAACTCCGCTCCCTCAACCACAAAATGATGTTTTTGATATTGGATGTAAAGTGCCTGAAAGCTTGCTAACAAGGCATTCATACCTTCGCAAATCGGCCCTGTAACGGAATGGTCAAATAAAACTGGGTTGTCACCCATTTCGCCCAACTGACGCACCGGACTTTGAATCTCAGTCATGCCTTGATTTCCTCGCATTAAGTACCGTTATTGCTAATGAACTTAGTTTATAGAATTATGAATTCACTTGTCAATCTACCTTAAAGCCTGATTATGCTTGTATTAGAAGGAATTTCGAGCTACTGACTTTTTTCGCTGGCCCTATTGAGAAATATTATTACTTAAGATATGCTAGAGATTAGAGACTCAATCGGAAAAGCTTTGACCAAGTTCGAGAGATCTCAG
>CAZNCM010000651.1:0-1755 GCA_964571155.1 uncultured Lyngbya sp.
TATGGCACAACGCAGCGGCCCGCCTCCCATTGTTTATATTTTAATTTTTCTGGCTTTACTGGGTTTAGGATATTGGTTTTTTCTGAGGAAACCTGCTGATCAACCCGGAAATATCACGTCCACCGTTCAACCCACTGTTGCGCCTCCTCCCCCTCCTGATGCTGAAATTTTTCCCGCTCCGGCGTCCGTTCCTCCCAATACTGAGATTCAAATTGATGGTTCTACCAGTATGGTCACGATTACCCAAAATCTCAAACAAGGGTTTGAACGTCAATTTCCAAATGCTACAGTTGACACGGTGGCGAACGGTACCAATAATGGGATTAAAGCGGTTTTGAATGGGGAAGCTGATCTTGCCGGAATTTCGCGATCGCTGACTCCTCAAGAGGAAAACCAGGGGTTAGAGGCTTTACCCATCGCGTCCGATCAAATTGCCATTGTCGTCAGTATTAATAATCCCTACCAAGGTGGACTGACAGATGTTCAAGTCTACAATATTTTTACCGGACAAATCACGAATTGGTCAGAAGTCGGAGGGCCAAATGCCACTATTCAAGTGATTAACCGTCCCCCCGTAAGTGGAACTCATCAAGCGTTTCAAGAGATGATTTTGCAGGGTCGAACCTTTGGAACAACACCCAATATTACGACTTTACCCCGAGATGAAACGACAGGAATGTTGCGACAATTGGGGACAGATGGGATTGGATACGCGACATTTACTCAAGTGGTTAATCAGCAAACGGTGCGAACGCTTCCCATCGAAGGGGTACAACCCGGTTCTTTGAGTTATCCCTATCAACGACAATTGTATTATGTTTATAAACGACCTGCGAGTCCGGCTGTACAAGCTATTTTAGGGTATGCAACTTCTCCGTCTGGACAACAGGTTATTTTTCCGCAAGATTAGCCTGAATAGGTGACAGGGGAGAAAGATGAGGTCTATTCTTATTTTTGTTGGGGGATCAAATGAACACTAAAATTACAATTTCTTTTTTCAGCCTTTTATTAACCGTTGGTTTTCAACTTCCGACTCTCGCCGAAACGGTGTTAGAAAAAGTGAACCGGACGGGGGTTTTAACGGTGGGTGTGCGTGAAGATGCGATTCCCTTTAGCTATTCTAACGAAAGTAATACCTTTGAGGGGTATTCGGTGGAGTTAATGCAGTTAATTCACAGTCGTCTCGAACAAGAATTAAATCGATCAATTCGACTTCAGTTGAAACCCGTTACCATTCAAAATCGGTTTAGTTCGGTTGAAAATGGGACTGTTGATTTGGTCTGCGGAGCCGATAGTATTACGGTAGAACGAGAACAAAGGGTTGAATTTTCGATCCCGTTTTTTACCACCGGAATACAGTTGTTAGTTCAACAAGAGGATGTGGAACGTTTAGATCCCACTCGCAGCACAGAAGAAGAATTAGAACAGATCGCACCCGGTCAAGTTTCAATTGCTTTTATTCAAGGAACAACCACCGAGACCGATTTTAAACCGATTTATCCCGAAGCAGATTGGCAACTTTTAGGAAGTCGAACAGAAGGTTTACGACGTCTAAAAAGTAATGAAATCGATGCGATCGCCAGTGATGGTATTTTACTGATTGGAGAAATTTGGAAGCAAGGGGAAGATATGAAATCTTATAGTTTGATTCCTCAAGAACCGTTGAGTTTTGAAAACTACGGTTGTATTTTTCCGCAGAATAATTCAGACTGGGGGAATTTTGTCAACTCAACGATTACCAGTGCAGAAAATACC
>CAZNCM010000652.1:0-1735 GCA_964571155.1 uncultured Lyngbya sp.
GCAAAGGTTGAGTGCTAAATCCAACCAAGAGTGATAGCAGTCTGTTATTCCCTAATTATCTACCATTCAATACCATAATGTTAAACTTGCTCACGTTATACAATCTTTTATTGAAAATTGTTCGAAAGCTTTAGGGAAGTCGCAAACAACTAAATGAATCAGGCACAATCAGATCGGCTAGCTAAAATCGCCACAGGAATTCCAGGTTTTGATATATTTTCCGAAGGTGGATTGCCAAAAGGAAGAACTACTCTTATTGCAGGGACTGCTGGTAGTGGCAAAACCATCTTTGCTTCTCAATTTTTAGCAGAAGGCATTAACAGAGGGCAAAACGGTGTTTTTGTAACCTTTGAAGAACCGCCTAAAATGCTGCGTAAAAATGTACAGGGTTTCGGTTGGGACATTAAGGAGTGGGAACAAGCAAAAAAGTGGGTTTTTGTTGATGCTTCTCCTCAAGATCGCGACTTACCGACGGTTAGCGGTGAATACGATTTAGATCCTCTAATAGCCCGCATAAAATATGCAATTAAGCAAGTAGGTGCCGAACGAGTCGCTATGGATTCTTTGGGAGCAATTTTTAGCTACGTGCCAGATGTGGCTCAGGTCAGATCCGCTTTGTTTAAGCTAGCCCAAGTCCTTAGAGAAATGGAAATTACCGCTATATTAACCTCAGAGAGGACTTCTGATTACGGACAAATTAGTCGTTATGGAATTGAAGAATTTGTCGCCGACAACGTAATTATCATGCGTAATGCCTTGATTGAAGAAAAACGTCGCCGCACTATTGAAATTCTCAAATACCGAGGGGTGAGCCATCAACATGGAGAATTTCCGTTTACGATTGTTTCAGAACAGGGCATTGTAGTAATTCCTTTTTCCACGGATGTCTCTAAACGCCAAACTTCTCGCCAACGTATCACTTCTGGTAGCGCCGACTTGGATAAAATGTGTGGTGGAGGTTGGTTCAAAGGATCTATCTGCTTGGTTTCGGGGGCTACAGGAACTGGTAAAACTCTCATGGCAACCGAATTTATCAGCGGAGGGGTTAAAAATGGCGAAAAATGTCTTCTGTTTGCTTTTGAAGAAAGTCGCGATCAGCTTTTACGTAACGCCTTGGGATGGGGAGTAGACTACGAACAAATGGAAAAGGAGGGTATCTTAGAAATTGTCTGTCGCTATCCTGAAACTATCGGACTCGAATCTCATTTCGTCCAAATGAAGGCTAAAATAGAGCAATTTAAACCTAAAAGAGTCGCGATTGACAGCATTTCAGCTTTAGAGAGAGTTTCAAATTTCAAAGGATTTCGCGAATTTTTACTGACTCTCAATACTTTGTTAAAGGAAAACGGCATCACTACTTTATGCACGGCAAATACAGCTAATTTAATGGGCAGTGATTCAATTACCGATTCAAATATATCTACCAATACCGATTCAATAATTTTATTACGCTATATTGAGATTTATAGCGAAGTTAAACGGGGATTGACAGTTCTTAAAATGCGTGGTTCTAAGCATAACAAAGATATTCGCGAATTTATAATCAGCGATCGCGGTATGCGAATCGGAAAACCATTCCGCAACGTGACAGGAATTCTATCAGGAAAAACTACCTATCTCGATACCGATGAACTCGAACGCTTGAATAATTTATTGACTTGAACTTAGATGAACTGTAACAAATCCAAATTTTATTGAAAACATATTCAAAATTACAGAATTAATCGAGCATAAT
>CAZNCM010000653.1:0-654 GCA_964571155.1 uncultured Lyngbya sp.
TTAGCGGCGATTAAAGCAGGAAAAGATATCGCCCTCGCCAATAAAGAAACGTTAATCGCAGGCGGCCCTGTTGTCAATCCTTTAATTCAAGAATATGGGGTGAAATTGCTTCCGGCTGACTCCGAACATTCGGCAATTTTTCAATGTTTACAAGGGGTTCCAGAAAAGGGATTGCGACGGATTATTTTAACCGCTTCTGGGGGTGCATTTCGCGATTGGCCGGTTGAGAAATTAGCAGAGGTAAAAGTGGCGGATGCGATTAAACATCCCAACTGGTCAATGGGTCGTAAAATCACTGTTGAAGCTCATTTTCTGTTTGGATTGGATTACGATCATATTGATATTGTTATTCATCCCCAGAGTATTATTCACTCATTAATTGAGTTGCAAGATACTTCTGTTTTAGCTCAATTGGGTTGGCCGGATATGCGTTTACCCCTACTTTATGCGATGTCTTGGCCGGAACGAATTTATACCCATTGGGAACAATTAGATTTAGTTAAAGCCGGAAATTTAACCTTCAAAGCACCCGATAATCAGAAATATCCTTGTATGTCTCTTGCCTATGCTGCCGGACGTGCGGGGGGAACAATGCCAGCGGTATTAAATGCGGCAAATGAACAGGCGGTGGCGTTGTTTTTAGACGAAAAAATT
>CAZNCM010000653.1:698-1141 GCA_964571155.1 uncultured Lyngbya sp.
GTCAAAATCCCTCTTTAGAGGATATTATTGCCGTCGATCAATGGGCAAGACAAGAAGTATTAGCCGCCCAAACCAAACTTAATCAAACCGTTACTGTTTAGGAAATTCACTTAGAAATAAAGTCGGGGCGCTCTTGCTTGCGTCCTGAATACTTCTAACCCTTGAAAATCTCATTAAAAGAATCATTACTTTCTTGGAAAAATTTAAAATCGGAGATTACAATGACACCACCCGACGAACCAACAATTAAACTCGATCAATTTCTTAAATTTGTCGGTTGCGCCCAAACCGGAGGACAAGCTAAATTGATTATTCAGTCCGGTTGGGTGTTAGTCAATGATCAAATAGAAACCCGTCGCGGACGTAAATTAGTACATGGTGATCGGGTTACATTTGAAGAACAAAGTTATGTGGTTGAGTTCAGAGATGAATCTTGAAAATAT
>CAZNCM010000653.1:1151-1731 GCA_964571155.1 uncultured Lyngbya sp.
CTTATAAATTACTCACCGCCAAAGATTGTATCATTAGTATTCATTACAGATATTTATTCAGATTTCAGTTTGAGGAAAAAATTAAATCTCAAATAAACTTGATGAGATCATATTATTAATTTTGTCAAAACGACTGCGATTCACTGTAAAATGAGTCAACCGTCCGATTATTAGCAAATCATGGAGCAATCAAAGTCTACAACCCGATGGTTACAACAATTTGCGGCTCTCCTTATAATTGTAGGAATTGCCTTTCGGTTTGTCAACTTAGGGTATAAAGTGTATTGGTATGATGAAGTTCATACCTCAGTGAGAAGTTCGGGTTATCTACTTGATGATTTAATCCCCCAAATTTATACAGGTCAACTAATTCGAGCCGAAGATTTGGTCGAGATTTATCAATATCCAACCGCTGAAAAAAGTTTACAAGATGCTTTTACTAGCTTTAAAAAACATCCCGAACATTCTCCTTTTTACTATTTGTTAGCCCGTTTTTGGATGCAAACCTTTGGTCATTCGGTAGCGACGATTCGTTGTTTATCAGCCCTGATTAGTTTGCTCTGTTTTCCGGTGATGTATT
>CAZNCM010000654.1:0-1730 GCA_964571155.1 uncultured Lyngbya sp.
CTAATGTTCGGCTCTGGTCTGATTTTACCCCCTTTGCAGAAACAGCAATTGACTATACTCAACTTCTCAGCCGTTTAAAATCTAATGTTGATATTGAGCGCAAATCTGAAACGCCTTGGGACCCGGCATTTCATCTCTATAGTGGTTTGGTTTTTCTCAAAGCTCAATCGAAATAGCGGACAATACTTTAATCATTGTCATCCGCTACTTCCTAAATATTCAACTCTTAAGCAACCTCACTAACGAGATCCAACTTGACGCGCCATATCCTTAAACATATTCATGCTTGGACCCGGACGACGACGGCTAGAGGAGACTGATTTCATTAAGTTATCGGGCGCAAAATTCATTCCTGCGGGAGTGCTTTGAAGACCATCATTGAAAGAAGGAAGTTCTTTCGGCTTCACAGAAATTGCCTCAACGGTTGCTTTCGCTTGTTCTTTAGTTTCCTGAGTTGCAGGCTTGGCTTTGGCTTTAGTGGTTTTTGCCTTTTTGCTGGTTTTTGCAGCCGGGGTAGGCTCCTCTTTTTTCGCTTTCACTTCTACAGGAGCGGGTTTAGCTTCTTCTTTTTTAGCGGGTTCAGTCGGAGCGGACTGGGTTCCTTTGGAATCATCAAGCTCTAAAAAATAATCCGACTTTTTATTAAAACCCAAAATTTTACCTATCATTCCTTTCCCTCTATTTTTTTTAAAAGAAATATTTATAGGTTAGATTAGAGGAAAACTGAAAGATTTGTCTATATTTATTTACAATAATTTACAATTATCACGCTGATAGAGTATCCTAATCAACAAACTAAGTAAAAATACGGATTGAATTATTGCAATTCTTGAATAGGACTCTCAGAATCGGGACAGCCGTCAGTTGACAGACTGGACTATCACTGCTTAAACAACTCGGTAATGTTCGTTTATAGTGTGGAATAAATTCATTTGTTGGGTTCTGATGAACAGCAGCCACCGTAATCCTGTGATCCTGATTCACGGTATATTTGATACCACGGCGATTTTCCGCACCATGTCGGCTTATCTGAGCCAACGGGGATGGGAAGTGCATTGCTTTAACCTGATACCCAATTATGGGTTTTTGGGAATAGACCGACTTGCTGCACAAATTACAGACTATGTAGATCGAACCTTTCCGCCAGACCAACCCATAGATTTAGTCGGGTTCAGCATGGGAGGTTTGGTCAGTCGCTACTACGTCCAACGCTTAGGCGGAATTGAACGGGTACAACGTCTGATTACCATTTCCTCTCCCCATAACGGCACTTGGACCGCATACTTTTATGTTACACCCGGTACCCTACAAATGCGCCCTAACTCTAAATTTATACAAGATCTAAACCGAGATGTCGCCCAACTCAATCGGATTAACTTTACCTCTATCTGGACTCCTTTGGATGGGATGATTGTCCCGGCGAGTAGTTCTCAACTTCCGGTCGGTCAAGAGGTTATACTCAATGTGTTGCTTCACGCTTGGATGGTAAAAGATTATCGCTGTTTGAGTCAAGTCGCCGAAGCTTTATCGACTCCGGTGAAAACATCCAAGCCGAACAATAATCAATATTTAGAAGTTCGCGACTTCAGGACTTCAGGAGTTAAGGACTTCAGGAGTGGGGAAAATCGGGAGTTGGAGGGATAGAGAAAAAACGGTTAACTCAAATCTCTGTTAACGGTTAACTGTAAAACGTGGTGAATAATTAAAGTTTAACTGCCTATTTTAAGATG
>CAZNCM010000655.1:0-1730 GCA_964571155.1 uncultured Lyngbya sp.
CCCAAACTCCTGCGGAAACATTGGAGTTGTTGGCGCAAACCAAAGAAGCCTATCAACTCGAATTGCAGTTAACCAGTGGACTCTCACTTCAGGGAATTCAAGATATTGGTAACGCCCTCGAACGTGTTGAACGTCATGGAATTCTCTCAGGAGAGGAACTTCTTAATATTGCCACAACTCTCGCAGGTGCGCGACAGCTTCGACGTCAGGTTGACGCCCAGGAAGAAGCGGTTCCAGTGTTGGCGAAGTTGGTGTCTGAGTTGCGAACTTACCCCGAACTTGAACAAGAAATTCACCGATGTATTGATGATCGCGGGGATGTCACGGATCGGGCAAATCCAAAGTTAACAGATATTCGGATTAAACTCAAAAGTACACGCGATCGCATTTATCAGATTCTACAAAGCATTTTACAACGCAAAGCCGGAGCCATTCAAGAACAATTAATTACCCAAAGAGGTGATCGGTTTGTGATTCCGGTAAAAGCCCCCCAAAAAGATCAAGTTCCGGGTATTGTTCACGATACTTCAGCCAAAGGTGGAACCCTTTATATTGAACCCAAATCAACGATAGAACTTAATAATCAACTGCGACAATTACAACGCCGAGAACAGATCGAAGAAGAAGCCGTTCGTCAGGTTTTAAGTGAACAAGTTGCTGAAGTTCAACCCGACTTAGAACGATTATTAGTGATTGTTACAACAATAGATCTGGCCGTTTCTAGAGCGCGTTATAGTTTGTGGCTAGAAGCCAATCCACCCACATTTACTAACCTCAAAATTCAAGACGAAAATATTGAATGTGTTCTTCCTTCAGACACCGATCAAACCCGATTTCAAAACCCAGTCACATTACGACAACTTCGCCACCCGTTGTTAGTTTGGCAACAGCGAAATGAACAAGGTACGCCTGTTGTTCCCATTGATGTAACGATTAAACCCTCGATTCGAGTGGTCGCAATTACGGGGCCAAATACAGGGGGAAAAACGGTAACGTTAAAAACGATGGGTATGGCTGCACTCATGGCTAAAGTGGGGCTATTTATTCCAGCCAGAGAACCTGTAGAATTACCGTGGTTTGATTTGGTTTTAGCCGATATTGGAGATGAACAATCCATCGAACAAAGTTTATCGACGTTCTCGGGTCATATTCGCCGTATTAGTCGGATTTTAAACGCTATTTCTTCTGGGAAACTGTTAGAGACAGAGGATCAAGAAAAGCAAGTAGAAGCTGTTCAAAACCAAGAAGAAGTAGAAAAAATAGAGGAAATTGAGTCTCTAGAAACGCTGAAAGCAAAGATAAAAAATCCAGAATATCAGGTGTCAAATGCCCTGATTTTACTCGATGAAATTGGGGCGGGAACTGACCCCACAGAAGGGAGTGCTTTAGCAACCGCTTTGTTACAGTCTCTGGCTGATTCTGCTTTATTAACAATCGCAACGACTCACTTTGGGGAATTAAAAGCGTTAAAATATCAAGATGAACGCTTTGAAAATTCTAGCGTAGAATTTGATGAAAAAACTCTCCAACCAACCTATCGTTTATTGTGGGGAATTCCCGGACGTTCTAATGCGTTAAAAATTGCCAAAAGGTTGGGTTTGAAGTCGGAAATTCTGGACACTGCGGCATCTTATCTGGGGGGAACTTCCCAGGATGTTAATGATGTGATTGCCGGGTTAGAAGCCCAACGCAAACAACAGGAAACTAAAGCTGAAGAAGCGAGTAAGTTG
>CAZNCM010000656.1:0-920 GCA_964571155.1 uncultured Lyngbya sp.
TACACCAAATTTCTGCTGTCCCATATGTATCTGCTCGCTCTAAACGTTAGTTGTGGGTGAATGCACGAATTTCATTTTCACTGTATCGCTGATTCTTTTTTTGTATAATTTAGATCAGGTTTTTTTTAACATTCATTGTGTATTTGAATACCAAATGACTTGTATCGGCTGAATCGAGTAGAATTGAGTCGGTGAAAAATTTGGAGCAGAACTCAAATGGAAGAATTAAAGCATCTAGCAACTTGGGTCAAGGAACAACACGCCCCGGAGTACATTTTGACTTGGTTATTAAATCAGCCCGGAATTTGGTGGTCAAATGGAGAGGTTTACCAAGCGGCTTTACAAAAATCGGGCAAACGTCTCAAAGAATACGTCAAGAGCAGTAAACAAAGTGGCTTATTCCAAGGGATGGCTGATAAAATTGTCAGTGATGAAAGCTGGGATCAGATTGCCATCAGTCTCGCCAGAATTATTGCTGCTTATCAAGAGGAGTTAGGTAAACTTCAAGATCAAAATCGATTGCGGATCGTCAGAAAGCCTGTCTCCAATGACCAGAATGCTAGCTCTGATGATGCTTGGTCTGCCATTGGACTCCAACAACCCCTTCCCGATCCTGATTCTTTGACCGGACAGTAAGGTCTACTTCTATTGAGACTATGATTGAAATGTCGAGCTTTTGTCTTCAGGGTTCATCTTTAGAGATGATTTCATTATTTTGAAGCTTTTATAATAAGAGTCTTCTGCGGATCAATTTGTAACGATTGAGACAGAAATCAAATTATATAAAAGGTTCCTTAATTGTCTTCTCAGTTTGATCGGTGTAGATAAATAACAGAGGATGAGATTTTTGAGATGAGATTTCCCTGGAAAAGTATCAAGCGAGTGAAAACTAAGACCCTGATTACAACCGCTAGTTTGTG
>CAZNCM010000656.1:930-1707 GCA_964571155.1 uncultured Lyngbya sp.
TCCTCTATCGAAAATAGTCCTTCCCCCATCGCTGATGCTCGTCAACGCCCCTCTAATTCCCCTACACTGTGGTCAGATGGGTTTGCAGAGGTGAATTGGCAAGAGGCTTGGAATATTCGTTCCTATGGTTCCTGGGGACTAGATGAAGTCGAAGTTACCGCTGACCCGAGTGGCAAATTTTCCCGCATTCTGAGAGTTCGTTATCCGGCTGGTTCGGCGAGTCCCAGTGTTTCTCGATCCCAAGGAGTTCCCCTCGGTGGCACCCAATTTTATGCCGACTTAGGTCTTCCGCCTCGTGATGCTTTGCATTTAAGCTATTATCTCCGTTTTTCTGATGATTTTGACTTTGTAAAAGGCGGAAAACTCCCCGGACTATTTGGGGGAAAATCGGTTAGCGGGGGTAATATTCCCGATGGAACTGACGGTTTTTCGACTCGGTTTATGTGGAGAAGACAAGGTGATGGAGAAGTTTATGCCTATCTTCCCACCAGTGAGAATTATGGAACTTCTATTGGTCGGGGTGCTTGGCAATTTCAACCGGGAACTTGGTATCATGTTGAACAGGAAGTTGTGTTAAATCAACCCGATCAAAAAGATGGTCAAATTCGAGTTTGGATTGATGGTAAAAAAGTTTTAGACCGGGAGGGTTTGCAATTTCGCACCACCGATAAACTGAAAATTGAAGGGATTTTCTTCTCAACTTTTTTTGGTGGAGGTGATCCCTCTTGGTCAACTCCCAAAGATGTGTATGCAGACTTTGCTGAGTTTTCGGTTTCT
>CAZNCM010000657.1:0-1705 GCA_964571155.1 uncultured Lyngbya sp.
CAAATAAATTGTTTTTGACCCGATGATGAATTTCTTTGAGCAAGACTTCTTTTTCTCGCAGTGATATTTTTAGCTGTTCTTCCGTTTGCTGACGAACATTAATCTGTTGTCTGAGTTGAGTATTGAGTTGAGATTGTGCTTTTAAGATGGCTTGTTCTTTCTCAAATGATTTTAAGATTTTTTCAGCCATTTGATTAAACATTACCGTTAATTCTCCGATTTCATCACAGCTTAAAATTTCGGATCTGGCTTGTAAATTTCCCGATGAAAATTCCTGACTTGCTGTTTTTAAATTCTGAATCAGTTTAGAGATTGTTCGAGCTAAAAAAATAGCGATGATCACATCAATCGCCAGAGCAAATATTGAGATAATAAATTGTATAGAAAGGGTTTTTTTCAGGAGTTTGTTCAAAAGGGTTTCGGGTGTTCCTCGAACTAAAATAGCCACCGGATTTCCCGCAAAGTTCCTCAGAATTTTGGCTGCAACTGTATAGGAATAATTATGAATTTTTAAACGTTTAGTTATGACTTGATTTGGAGTCGAGAGTGCAGAAAATAAAAGTTCTGGATTCGATAAAGGCTGATTAAAAACGAGAGTATTAGATTGTTTATTGATAAGATTATCTGAATTAAGATTTTGGGCTTCTTGTTCTAAAATTGAAAAGGCTAACTTAGGTTTTTCCCGAACGGGTATCGAATAAATTGCCGTATATCCTCCCTTTAACGCCTCAACAGTTTGATTCCAAGTGTCAGCCTTTCCATTAATTAAATCCCCCGAGACTAAGACTGCAATTACGGCTTTAGTCTCAGGAGAGATAACCGGAGTAACAGTATAACGAATGAGTCCATGTTCGATCTGTTTGGGATTGATATAGGGGGGTGATTCTTGCAGTAACTCTTGCTGAGTAACAATCTCGCTGCTTTTAATTTGTCGGGGAGTGTTGAGAACTTCACGGACTAGATTCTGGGGATTAAAGATTTCTCCGGTGCGATTGTTATTTCCATTGACAATAATTTTTAAATCCTCACCGACTAAGGTTGCATATTCAATCTGACGAGAACGAATTTCATTGCTGAGAATTTGCTGAACTTGTTCTTGTAATGAAAAATCTATTGTTCTTGAATTGGAATAACTTTGGGCGGCTTCAATAATTGCTGAGTTATCCGATTGACCTCGAAACCCGAAACCCATTTGATTGATTTTAATATTATAATTAACTTCAGTTACAGCAAGTTCTGCTTTGGCTTGATGATATGCTTGTTCTCGAATGCCATGAATAATTAAATAAGACCCTACACCCACTAATCCGACAATAGAAATTACTTCAGAAGCCACAAGTCCGAGGATTTGTTTTCTGCGAATGGGTAAGTTATAAAACCATTGCATCAAAGAAAAGCGAGGGTTTGATTGCGGAGAATTAGACATGGGATGATTCTTGATGGGATTATGGTTTTGATTTTCCTGATTAGAGACCTGATGTTTAGATGAACTTGAGTTAACATTTGGAGTTTCAGATAAAGACATAATTCATTATTGGGTAGAGGATAGCTCAAACAGATGTATCAATATCGTTGTCGATATTCCAATTCTGAGAAAGTCAAGTTAAATGTGGTTCCATTTCCGCGAATGAGTTCGATATTTCCTTCTAACTGAGTGGTTAATGTACAAATCAATTCCATTCCGAGAGACTCCACATTTTGAAAA
>CAZNCM010000658.1:0-1684 GCA_964571155.1 uncultured Lyngbya sp.
TTTCTGTTGCGCCGGCACTCACTCTTTCAAAGGCTTGTAGTAGGGTTTCTACTTCGGTTTCTCGCCCGTAGAGTTTGTCGGGAATCAGAAAGCGATCGCAGACATCCTGTTTGCCTATTTCAAAGTTTTTTATCTCTCCTGTTTGTTGCAGTTGAGTTAAACATTGTTCTAAATCGGATTTCAATCCCCAGACACTTTGATAGCGCTCTTCGGTATTTTTCGCCATCAATTTACTGATAATTTCTGAAAGAACAAACGGAATTTTTGAATTAATTTCATGGGCACTAGGTGCGATTTTAGCCAAATGACAATGTACCAACTCCATGGGGTCATTTGATGAAAAGGGTAATTTTCCTGTGAGTAATTCATAGAACGTTACACCTAATGAATAGTAATCGCTCCGATAGTCAATTCCTCGGTTCATTCGGCCTGTTTGTTCTGGGGAAATATAAGCAAGAGTTCCTTCTAATACGTTGGGATTTTGGATTTCTTGAGTTTCTCGGGGTAATAGGGTGGCGATGCTAAAGTCGATTAATTTTACTTCTTTGGTTTCGGGATTAATTAAGATATTGCTGGGTTTGATGTCTTTATGAATAATCCGTTCTCGATAGAGTATTTCTAAGGCATTACAGAGGGAAATCGCTATTTGTAAAAAATCCTGTAGAGAGGGTAAATTTTTTCCGATGCCCCATTCTTGAAGAGAAATACCGCCAAAGTCTTCCATGACTAAGGCATAACTATTTTGATATGATTCTAGGGCGTAGGTTTTGATAATTAGAGGTGAATTAAGATTTTTAGCAATGGTATACTGATTGCGAAATTGTACCAATTCGCTGAAGGTAGGGTAGGGATTTTTCAGCAGTTTGATAACTACAGGTAATTGGTCAACATTACGAATCGCTCGATCAACTATAGTGCGACTACCTGAATAAACTGTTTCGACGATTTGATAGTTGGGTATTGTAATTGTTGTCTGAGGGTTGCTATTTTGAGTTAGGTTATTCATTGTCGTAGTTTTTGAGAATTGATTAGCCAGTGTTTTTTAAAATATCAAAAACCTTAACTTTCCTTTAGGACTCTTTAGGTAGCGTAATCACAAATTCCGTTCCTTCTCCTAGTATAGAATTAACCTGTATCTCTCCGCCATGTTTTTCGACAATAATAGACTGAGCGATCGCCAATCCTAACCCCGTGCCTTTCCCCACTCCCTTAGTCGTAAATAAGTGGTTGAATATTTTAGCCTTAACTTCTTCGTTCATGCCGTGACCGTTATCACAAATGGCAATTTTTACTGCTTCATTTTCTACTGAGGTTTGAATGGTAATGCGGTTAGGGTTGGCTTGAATCTCAGCAAAACTTAGACCAATATTTGATTCATCTAACGCATCAATTGCATTAGCCAGAATATTCATAAAGACCTGATTGAGTTGACCGGGAAAACAGTCAATTTGAGGTAAATCTCCATAGTGGGTAATTACTTCAATTTCCGGACGTTGCTCGTTAGCTTTGAGGCGATGTTTGAGAATTAACAGCGTACTATCAAGACCTTCGTGAATGTCAAACGGCACTTTGTAATCTCGATCGGCACGGGAAAAGACTCTTAAACTGGTACTAATTCCTTTAATTCGCTCGCACCCAATTTGCATTGAGGCTAACATTTTGGGCAAGTCTTCTAAAAGATATT
>CAZNCM010000659.1:0-247 GCA_964571155.1 uncultured Lyngbya sp.
AAGTGGCAGTATTACAAAATACCCTGACCAATACAACCGCTTATGTAGATGAAGCCTTTACTTTAGAAGCCATTAAACCGAAAATGAATGGTTATAATGTGTTGCATTTTGCCACCCACGCGGCGTTTGTTCCGGGCGACCCTTCGGAATCTTTTATTGTGTTTGGTGAGGGGGAAAATCCGACTTTGCAAGATGTAGAAAATTGGTCATTATCGAATGTAGATTTGGTGGTTTTAAGTGCTTGTGA
>CAZNCM010000659.1:257-1684 GCA_964571155.1 uncultured Lyngbya sp.
GCTTTGATAATAACGGCGAACAAATTCTTGGACTTGGTTATCAATTCCAAAATCAGGGGGCGAGGGCTGTGCTGGCGTCATTGTGGAAAGTTAGCGACGGTGGAACTCAAGTCTTGATGAATGTTTTCTATAATGCTTTACAACAAGGATACAGCAAAACAGAGGCGTTACAAATCGCCCAACGGAGTTTAATTGCTAAAAATACCTCAACCGTTGTCAGTCAGAAATCGTCCGATGGTACAATTGTTTTTGTGAGTGCTGAAATTGAACTTCCTGCTAATATTAGGAATCATCTCGACCACCCCTATTATTGGGCATCGTTTATTTTAATTGGGAATGGTTTGTAGTGATTGTAGGCTTTAGAATTACCTTGAGACTGAATAATAACGACTTAACGCCCTTTGTCCTCGTAAACTTGTTCTTAACCTTGACTAATTGGTAAATTAAGCCAGTCACTTAACTCGTGAGCAAGCCAATCGATTTCCGGGGGAGTTAAACCGTTTATAGTATTTAGTGTCCATTTTTTGACCCCCACCCAAATATTAATCTTAGGATGAACTTTAACCGGATTTCCTTCCGAGTCTTTTTGATAGGAAACCGGGGAGATTTCAACTTTTGTAATATCCGAGCGATCGCCGATAAAGGGTTGGCCGTATTGGACTCCAAATATTTCACAAGTGAGAGAAATTTTAGCCGGAGTAATCCGAAGTGTTGTGACTCCGAATAAACTTAAGGGAATGTATGCAATCATCCCAAGACCAGGTATTGAAAAAACCGTGAAAAACACTAAACCAAAAAACAATCCTGTCCAACTAAAATTGGAAAGCAGATCCCACAATAAGGACGCGGTAATAGAGTTCCATACAATTGCCAAGGGAATTGCTAAAATTAGATACAGATGAAAACCTCGTGGCGGAATGAAAATCTCGAACATCTCCTCAGTCTTTGTCACTATGACCTTGCTGCCAGTCGGTTTAGTCACGAACAACTGATTTTTTCGGAAGTTGGAATTTTCTAGAGCTTCTAATGCCTGTTTTGCAGATTGAAATCGGAGTTCAACATTAGGCTCGGTCATCGATTTTAGCCAGTCTATCACATTAAGACTGAGGTGAACTCGATTTTCAAACCTGATACGCATCTGCTGTTGGGGTAATTGATCGGGATGCTGTCCGGTTGCCAGATAAATTAAGGTAGCCCCCAAAGCATACAAATCCGAAGCCGGTGTGGTCTGTCCGCCAAATTGTTCGGGGGGCATATAGCCATAAGTACCCACAATTGTCCGGGTGCCGCCGTGTACCACCGTCTGAACCGAACCCAAATCAATCAGATAAACTTGCCCGACGCGATGACCACTGCGATCGCCCAATAAAACATTACTGGGTTTAATATCTCGATGAATAACCGGGGGTTGGCGGCGATGCAAATAA
>CAZNCM010000660.1:0-531 GCA_964571155.1 uncultured Lyngbya sp.
GATAAATTGTGGTTGGCAAGTCTGAAGCCTAAACAAGACAATTGGCAAACAATATTATCGAGTTTATCTCAGTTGTATGTAGCCGGAGTGGAGGTGAATTGGTTGGGGTTTGATAAAGATTATTCTCGTCAACGGGTGGCTTTACCGACCTATCCTTTCCAACGTCAACGTTATTGGTTTGAAAGCTTTTCTAATAAACCTCAATCTAAGAATAATAGACGACAAGTTAACGAACATCCGTTGTTAGGAAATAAACTCAATATTGCTAAATCTGATGCGATTTTATTTGAAAGTCTAATTAATTTAGAAAATTTAGACTTTCTCAATCATCATCGTGTTTTTGATACTGTTATTTTACCTGCCGCAGGTTTTCTTGAAATTGTATTAGCGGCCGGCTCTAAACTGACTACAAATACAAATTTATTCTTAGAAAACGTTAGTATAAAAGCGCCCTTAACTCTGATTGAAAATGAAAACAAAATTTTACAGACTATTCTAATACCTGAATCTAATCAAGCATATACTTTTGAG
>CAZNCM010000660.1:543-781 GCA_964571155.1 uncultured Lyngbya sp.
TCTGTAGAATCTGATTCTGAGGCTTCTTGGGTACTCCATGCGAGTGGAAAATTGACAACTGAAAGTTTCAGTGACTCTCGGGTTATTAATTCTCAAGATAAATTTGAACAACAAGTAAATGTAAAAAACTATTATCAGCAGTTGCAAGCGAACGGAATAGAATTTGGTGAAGACTTTCAAGCGATCCATAAATTATGGAGTAATGAGTCACAGTCTCTAGGAATTATTCAAATATCAG
>CAZNCM010000660.1:791-1651 GCA_964571155.1 uncultured Lyngbya sp.
ACTGATTGGCAGTTTAAACTATAGATTTCATCCAGTATTGTTAGATGGATGCTTACAAAGTTTAGGTGTAAATATAGGTATAACTGGCGGAAAAGAAAGTCATTTAAAAGCTTATTTACCCATAGGCTTAGAACGATTCGCCTTCTATAAGAATCCTAGCTTTCAAGTCAAAAGTTTGGCTGAAATTAGACCAATTAAGTCTCAGAATCAACAAATCTTAGTCGCCGATTTAAAAATTACTGATTTAGATGACAAACTCATTGCAACAATAGAAGGCTTACAACTTCAACCTGTCAGCCCTGAATTACTCTTTAAAAATCAATCTAACTCATTTCAGGATTGGCTTTATAAAATTGAATGGAAATCTCAAAATAATACAAATACAAAAAAATCGGCGGATTATCTGCTTAAACCCGAAGACATCAAACAACAGTTGTCTTCCCAATGTACTCAATTAATTAATCAAGCAGAGATAGTCAAATATCAGGACTTATTACTCGAACTAGAGTCATTGAGTTCAGCTTATATTTTAAATGCTTTTCAGCAGATGGGCTGGAATCTTCAAACAAATCAACAGTTTTCAACTGAAGAATTATTCCAAAAATTAGGAATTGTCAACAGACACAAAAGACTGTTTAACCGGCTGCTAGAAATATTAGCAGAAGATCGGATATTAGCCGCCTCTGAAAACGAAAGTTGGGAGGTGATTAATTTACCTAATTTACAGCCAGTGGAAGTACAGAAAAATTCATTATTAGAACGTTATCCAAATGCCAAAGGTGAGTTAACTTTATTGCATCGTTGCGGTTCACAATTGGCTGAAGTTTTACGCGGAAATTGCGATCCGACTCAGTTACTTT
>CAZNCM010000661.1:0-1648 GCA_964571155.1 uncultured Lyngbya sp.
GAATAAAATAGAGTCACAAAGCGATTAGAGGTTTCGAGATCGGCGTACATGACGCGATTGAGATGTTCAAGAATTTTGGCGGGACTGTGGCGGTTGAGAACCTCGGCGCGTAACATTCCTCTGGTCATGGTCATAATTAACCCCGCCGGGACGCCTTTACCCATGACATCGCCGATGACAATACTCCAATTTTCCTGAGTTTTCTCCTGACTTATCGACTCAGAAGTAACCGAGGGGCGACTTTCTCTTTGATCGAAGTTGGAAGGAATAAAATCATAATAATCGCCACCGACTCGGTTAGCGGTTTGACAATGAGCGGCAACATCTACACCGGGAATTTTCGGGCATTTTCGGGGTAACAGACGGACTTGAATTTCGGCGCCAATTTCTAACTCGCGATCAAGGCGTTCTTTTTCCCGCAGAGAAACCGCTAGTTCATCATTGGCAATGGCAACAGCAGTTTGATCGGCAACCAGACGCATTAATTTTTGGCGTGTGGGTGTCCAGTGATAGTTCGGGTCATGGCTAAAGACATACAGCCGCCCCCGTTCATTGTTATTGACTAAAATTGCCGTCCCAAAGACCTGTACCTCTGGCCCTAAAAAATTGCTGACTTGGTAATCAAGATTAGCAATATAGGATTTGAGCATATTTTTGGGCATCCGATCCACTGAATTGAGAGGCTGGACGCTGACTTGACGAGTCGCCGTTTCTAGGGCTTGACGAATATCCTGGCACTGACGGCCTTCTTGACAGTGCAGCCGTTGAAAACGGACTTGGCCGTTTGGTTTAAACAAAACAAGGGCACCGCCATCGGCATCTGTAACCCGACTGGCAACGAGGGGAGTCAATTCTAAAAATTGATTGAGATTCTTAAAACTACGGAGGGCAAATCCGAGAGAACTCAACAATTCATTAACATTCTGCTGTTCCCGATGCAAACGAGCCACCAGTTCTTTCAACGTTCTGACGGGGGTAATTTCCGTCGGCGTTGATTGACGAGCATTGGACTCAGCTGTTCGCGTTGCGTCTCCGGTGGAGAATCGATCAGAGTGATGGGGCAAGGGCAGAGCAGTCATATCTGGTTCAGATAATGGTTTGTACAAAAATGGGATATACTGAGTCACTCGGAAAAACGGGGTTACTCCGACGCTCAAGAAGATCATCAATCAGTCACTCAAGGATTTCTGAATTTTGGGCAGCCAAGCCGGGTTTCCCTCATCTCAAATCTCAACAAAACTGCTTAACTAAAAAATGCGACTTAGCCACTGAGTAAAGCTTCTATAAACTCATAGCTTGAAAAAGGTCTAAGGTCTTCGATACTTTCCCCCACACCAATAAAACGAATGGGTAAACCTAACTTTTGGACAATTGCTAAAGCAACACCACCTTTAGCAGTTCCATCTAATTTTGTCAAGACCACACCGCTCAGTTGAGCAGCTTCTGCAAACACTTCAGCCTGACGCAGACCATTTTGACCGAGAGTTGCATCTAATACGAGTAGGGATTCTACGATCGCATCGGGTGCTTTTCTTTCAATAACCCGGCGCACTTTACTGAGTTCTTCCATCAGATTTTTCTTATTTTGCAGGCGTCCGGCAGTATCAACCAAAAGCAGTTCGATGTTTCTAGCTCTAGCGGCTTCCAT
>CAZNCM010000662.1:0-579 GCA_964571155.1 uncultured Lyngbya sp.
ACAATCTGTGTAGAAATAGTTTAAACCTACATCTAATCCTGTTTGTTTTCCTGTGAGTTCTTTTTTCTCCTCTCGTTCATAATCTATCAGAAATTGTGCATAATACCCGTCATGTCTTCTGATTACCCGAACTCGTTTGATTTGTTCGAGTTGGTAGCGGTGCAGGTTTCGACTTCCCCAAAGTTTAAATTTACCCGCTTGAAACTTGTCGGTAAACGTTAAATAACGTCTATCTTCTGAAAGTTTCCAGCCCGATGTTTTGTATTCAACAGATGCTCTAACTTGATATTTTTTAAACTTTGGAAATCCTTTGGAGCCTGGTATTTTCTGCTTGCAATTCCGATAAAACCTTTCAATTGATGCCCAAGCTCTTTCTGCGTGTGCTTGTCGTGCCATTGAGTTTAACCTTGATGCCCAGGGAAATTCTGGATTGTCTGACAACAGCTTGCAGTGCTTGTAGGCATCGTTGCGACTTTTAACCTGACCATCTAACCATGCCCTGATGACGCTGTTGCGAACAAATAGACCTGTCCGAATGGCTTCATCTAAGCTTCGGTACTGGCAATATGTTCCTTGCAG
>CAZNCM010000662.1:589-1639 GCA_964571155.1 uncultured Lyngbya sp.
TGAGTCTAGCTTTTTATACTGGTATTGGGTTCCTTGCAGCTTCATTTCATATACGAGCATAATTTATCGTCGTCGCTTACGATAGGGCATCATAGCACAAACATAATTCGTCGTGAACTACAGGGCTTTTGACCCGCTTTTTTTGGTAATGTTAATCGATCAATGTTACGATTTTTGCGCCGAACAACCTGTAATTGATTCCATCTGTTCTGTTAAGCATCATTTAAACTTAAAAGTTGTTTATTGAAAATTCTGGATATGACCCAAATTGACACCCAACTCCAAGATTTACGCCAAAAAGCCCAAGATGAAATCGCCAGTTGTGAAACTCTCGATCAACTCGAACAGTTGCGAATCAACTACTTTGGTAAAAAAGGTCAACTTTCTAAAGTTTTAGGGGCAATGGGTAAACTCGATCCGAGTGAACGTCCTCGGGTGGGGGCAATGGCCAATGAAATTAAACAAGCCATTCAAACCGACTTAGACGACAAACGCACCGCCCTCCAAGCCGCCCAACTAGAAGCCCAACTCCAGCGTGAAACCCTTGATGTAACGATGCCGGGAATTTATCGTCCCCAAGGTCAAATTCACCCGCTTAACGGCATTATTGATCGCGCCCTGGATATTTTTGTCGGTTTAGGTTACACCGTCGCCACGGGGCCAGATATGGAAAGTGATTATTATAACTTTGAAGCCTTGAATATGCCCCCGGATCATCCGGCGCGAGATTACGAGTAGTAGTACCCGGTCGGGTTTATCGTCGCGATAGCGTTGATGCGACTCATGCCGCCGTGTTTCATCAAATTGAACTGTTAGCCGTTGATGAAGGATTACGCTTTAGCGACCTCAAAGGCACGATTAAAGAGTTCTTGCGTCAAATGTTTGGGGATTTACCAATTCGGTTCCGGGCGAGTTATTTCCCCTTTACTGAACCCTCGGCTGAAGTGGATTTGCAATGGCAAGGGAAATGGTTGGAAGTCTTGGGTTGTGGGATGGTTGATCCGAATGTCTTCCAAGCGGTTGGGTACGATCCAGAGAAATATACCGGAT
>CAZNCM010000663.1:0-1638 GCA_964571155.1 uncultured Lyngbya sp.
CAAGTTTCGGGGATTGTTTGGCGAGAAATTACGCTCTCTGGAAAAACGCTTTGTTATCCCAGAGTTGATGATCAATTGATGGCTTTACCCGAAGATAGGTTAGCACTAAAGGCGGCGAAGCCTCAAGTCCTTGAGTTTTGGTATGAGGTGACAGGAGATATGGATTTGTATCTCAGTTTGAATGCGGGAAAAGATTATCGTCGGATTCATCCCCAAGATGTGGATGCCATTGCTCAACGGACAGAATGGGCTTGTATTTTAAAATGGGAAAAGTCTAATTTTTTGGAAGTTTTATTACAGTTGGGTTGGGGACAGCCCGGAGAGGCTTCTTATCGTCGGGGATGGCCTCACTCGGGAAGTGAATCAATTCATGCGGTAAAACCGGGGAAGTCTCCCATTTGCTGATTATTTTTTGAACTATGTTTTGATCCCAATTTTAAGGATTTTGATCGGGTCTTTTTTCCGACACCCGATTTTTATCCTGCTATCTTAAATCGTTCAGATGGTTTATCCGCTTTCTGCCACTAAACTCCTCGATTATCATCGTTGTCCCCAGGCTTATTATTTTAAGTATGAACGTGGACTCAAAGCGAATGCTTTTTTTAAGTCTCCACTCTTAGGAAAAGCACTTCACGCCGCTTTAGCACGAATTTATGGGGACTGGAACTATACTGAACCTAGACCCAGTTTAGATTGGATTCGTTTCTGTTGGCAGCGGGTATCGGGTGAATTAACGCCGGAGTTATCGACGCAAGGACTGGAAATTTTAGAAGCGTATTACTATCAATATATTGCGATTTTACCTGCTTTAAGAAAGCCTCTGGCAGTAGAAGGTAAAATACAAGCTCGGTTAAATTTTTATAATATAGAGTTTAAGATCTCGGGTCGTTATGATCGCCTTGACTGGCTTGATGACGGACTGGAACTGATTGATTATAAGTCTTCTCGAAAAATTCGAGAATTTGAACCCGATGAAATCGATTTACAACTGGGTTTGTACTCTCTTGCTCTCGAACAACGGTATAAAAAGAGTTTGCAGCAAATGAGTCTTGTTTATCTGCAACTTGGAGAATCGATTATTTTTGAGGCGACTCCCCAACACAAACAACAAGCTCAATTAACGATTGGAGAACTCGCAACACAATTAAGAACAGATTGCCAGTGGGAACCGATTCCTGGACATCACTGCGATCAATGCAGCTACACAGGTTACTGTCCTGCGGTTACAGAATCTCCTGAACCTCTACCGCAAACGGCTAAAGCTCAACGTCCGCTCCAACTCACGTTAGGACTCGATTAAACGTGACCTCTATAAAAATGGAAAAAGTGCCTGGGAGTCTGGCCGTGTTTCGACCCCAAGCACTTCTTCTACAGACCTCACTCCTCACACTGATACTAATATACACGATAATCTCAGCTTGTCAAGCGATCAGTCTGTTAAATAAATCTAAACTCATCTAAACAGTCGTTGCGGGTTGAGGTTGGAACTGGAACATCGAATAAATCACATTCCGGCGAATGTCAGTCATCATATCGAGGAATTGTTCGTAGCCTTCGCGTTTATACTCAATCAAGGGATCTTTTTGACCGTAGCCCCGTAGTCCGACTGATTCGCGTAACGCATCCATCTGCTGAAGG
>CAZNCM010000664.1:0-1626 GCA_964571155.1 uncultured Lyngbya sp.
TCAAGTCTTATTAATCAAGATAATGGCTATCTTTTGCTGTTAATAAATATCAAAATTGTTCATTCTTAATATTTCCAACTTATCTGATGAAAATCAGAGAGAATTTGACGGGAAAATTTGATGATTTTTTTGAAAGATAGCGATCGCATTTTGGAGAATGAAAACACCCTGCTTTGAGAGAGGATGTGTTTTTGGAATTGGGATGATCGCTACTACGCTGCCGTCAGGGTAATGAGCTAGTTTAATGTCCATATTTGCGAAATCACGAATCAAACGACACACTAACACAGTAACTTGATCAGGTAAGGAAACTTTCCTGGGAACTATCCACAAGATGTTGAGAAGACAACCTTCATCAGCATCGGCTTCGGCGCATCGAGTGCCGGCGCCACTCAACACCCTGACTCAAACGAAATACTGTTTTAGAAAATATTGCTCAGAAGCTTTACACAGAAGGGGTTTAACTTGCTACTTTGCACTTGGTGTCAGCTTCGCTGATACTGTTGCTCTACCAATTCCCGATGTTCCTCCAGTAACTAAAGCCACTTGATCTTGCAGTATCATTCTGTTTCTCCTGTCCCAATCAATATTGACCTTCAGCACACAATCAAACTCCGATCCGTTTAGCAATTACCAACGCTGTAAAGCTGGTCTAATCTTCTGTAAACTTCAGCACAATTTTGCCCCGTGTTCCTCCCTGCTCTAGACGCTGATGTGCCAGAACGACCTGATCCCAAGAAAAGACTGAATCAATCACTGGGCGAAGCTGATGACGCTCGATGAGTTTTGTCAAAGCCTCTAATTTTGCTCGGTACTGGGGTGAAAAAACAAAATGAATTGTCAGATTCTTACCCCATGCTTCAAGAAGCGATTGCGGTATTGCAATGTCTACAATGCTTGTAAGCCTACCAAAGGGACGAATGATTTCTAGACTACGCTGAATTGTTTCTCCGCCAATCGTATCTAGAACTAAATCCACACCCAGTCCATTTGTTTCTTGACGAATGACTTCTACGTAATCTTCATTTTTATAATCAATCACCCGATCTGCGCCCAGTTCTGTCACGAAATCTCGGTTTCTAGAACTACACGTCGCAAAAACGTATGCCCCGATCGCTTTGGCAAGTTGAACTGCGATCGAACCCACTCCACCCGCACCCGCATGGATGAGAACTGTTTCACCAACTTGTAGATTGCCCCTAGTCACTAGACAATCCCAAGCGGTTCCCCCTGCAAGCGGAAAAGAAGCTGCTTCAATGTGCGATAGATTTGCAGGCTTTAGTGCAACAATCGCTGCATCAGCCACATGATACTGAGCGTAGCTACCGAATTCTCCAAAAATTTGCGGCGAGTAATACACGTTGTCTCCCACCTTGAAATCAGTCACAGCTTCGCCAATTGCCTCAATCACCCCTGAAACATCGACTCCAAGGATGGCGGGTAATTGAACCAGTTCCTTGTAATCACCACGACGAGTTTGGTAATCGACCGGGTTAATGGAGGTTGCACAAACTCTGACTAACACCTGATTCGCCTTCAGTTTTGGTGTGGGAACCGTTTGAATCTCAAAGTTCTCAGCATCACCAAACGCAGTTAATACGGCTGCTTTCATAGATTCCATCTGTG
>CAZNCM010000665.1:0-1624 GCA_964571155.1 uncultured Lyngbya sp.
CGAAGATAATATTCCCGAATTGTCAATTTCTCGGGTTCTTCCTGATCAGATACAACGCTTTTTTGAACACTATCAAAATCCCCATTTACCGACAGATTTAGATTAAGGTTAGATGTTTATTTAATCTTCAGGAAATTTGCTAATTTTATTACCTGTTAATACAAGAGCATTCACCATAATTTTCGATTAAAAAATTAGCCTGTTTAACATGACTTAAAAGAGTTTCTAAAGAACTTTTTTGTCTCTCCTCAGAGAGATTGGGTTCGGCAATCATATTTTCGATTTCAGTTTGAATTTTAAGTAAAATATTCGTTAATCCCTGGTGTATTGCTTGTCTTTTTTGAAAAGAGTTTAAGTCTTGATTAGATTGAGATTGAGATGTTTTTTCTGGGGAAGTCAATGATGATAATTCTAAATCATCCTGTAGATTTGTGTTGAAAGATTTATTTTGAAGATTTGTCAACGTTTGTTTAAAATTCAACATAATACTATTCATTTCTATCGGATCAAATATTTTTAAGATATTAGTTTGGGTGATTACACCTAATCCTCTCCCCCAATTCCAAGATACAACTAACCGTCGAATATGATGTTTTTTCATTTCTTGATGTGCTTTCCAGAGTGAATCTTCTGGACTCAGTAGAATCAGAGGTTGACTCATCACATCCCGAACAATAGTCTTAGAAAAATTGATGTTCAGTAGTTTATATTGCAAGATATCTCGTTCTGTAATAATTCCCACCGGGAGATAACGATCATCAGTTTCGGGTTCGGTAATGACAATACAACTGACTCTAAAACCTGACATCAATTGAGCAATATTTTCTAATGTAGCTGTGGGAGGTGCTTGAATCACATTAGAGGACATGATTTCCTGAACTCGCCGCAATTTCAAAAGATGAATTGGTTGTAAGACTTGACGAATTCGTTCGGGAGAAATCACCCCGATTAATCGCTCTTGTTCATCTACAATCGGTAAATGACGAATTTGATAACGTCGAAATAAAAATAAAGGCGCGAAGATATCTTTACAAGCAGTTTGTGATAAACTAATCACGGGATGAGTCATCACTTCCCCAACAGTTGTATTGTTAAAATCTATCCCTTGAGCAGTCAGTTTGACAATATCCCGTTCAGTCAGAATTCCGATTGCTTTTTCCTCCGCCATAATAAAAATACAACTCGACTGAAATCGAGGAATTTGGGGAATAGTGCTAGAGGTATCATCTTTGTTTTTCATTAAGCAACTACTCCCCCGAACATTGTTCATTTGAGTAATCGCATCAATTAATCGAACTTCAGGTGAAATCTTCAAAGGATGACGATCTATTGCATCTGTTAGCAAGGGTTCCCCGAGGAGAGAATCTTCAAGTTGCATGGTTGACCAATACCAAACTCACGACTGACGACGATGCTAGACGGGAATGAAAACACAATTAACGTTTTTACAGATTTTGAACGTTTTAAACCCTAGAAAAATAGGCTAAGAGGGATGTTACAACAAAACTCTCTCAATAGCAAGCTGAGTATTTACATTTCCCGGATTTAGGTTTATAATCAAAAGATGAAACAGAATAGCGTCTAGGAAGTTGTTGGTATAAGCAATACAGCGACTTTTAGGTTG
>CAZNCM010000666.1:0-1594 GCA_964571155.1 uncultured Lyngbya sp.
AGTATAAAACTCAATCATTCCCGTTTTAATTGATTCTAAAGAACGGATTTCTACTTGTTTGATTAAACTCATATTGACTATTTTTTAAGTTTTTTAGAATTCTCTAACTTTAATTTAATTTATATTTTCTTTATTTTTTGTTAAAAAGATAACGAAATTTAATAATTTTTAGTATTGTTAGTTACCATTGATTAAAAAAAATTGAAAACCACACAGTTAACAATTAGTTGTGTAATAATAGAAAGTTTATAGCACTACGACGAAAGCTGAATAAATATTCAATAGAGAGGGGTAGGGTATATCAACATTTTTGTGATGTAATACACCTCAAAAGTTGATCAAAATTTAGGGTGGAAAAATCTCCACCCCAAACATTAAGTGATCCTCCTAATTTCAGGTCATTTAGAAGCCGTTACGCCCCCAAACGACCATCGAAATGGAGAAAGTAAACACAACCAGAACAGCAACCCAACCCAATGAGAGAATATCCATAACAATCTACTAACGTAATGATGACAAAATTGTTTCACGTCTGATCATATCTCGAAATCGGCTTCTCCGCACAAACGTTTTGCCAGTTGAGATCACGATCGGGTTACTCGGAAAGCTGTAAGGTGGTGACTCGGCTAGGTGTTTCAGAAATACTGACACTTAGTAGTTTAACATGAGGTTCAACGGGAATCTGAGCAAAATACAAGCACATTTCTTCTGTGGTTCCGTGGGGACATAAGGGATGTTCATTAATTTTTTCGGGAAGTTTTTCCGTCCAAAGATTAAGTTTATTTTCCATTTCAACCATGTCTAACCCATACAAATCTCCGGGCTGACAAATTGCAGCGAGTTCGAGAATAACTTCAAAGGTATGATAGTGAAAATCTGTCCAAATTGGTGGATTACAATGTTGACGACGAAAAGTCGCTTTAATTGTATAATTAAACGTGATCGGTTGATGATGAACTTGCTTTTCAAGCGGAATTATTCCTTGATAGGGAATTTTTTGAGTCTCTTTAAGAGAAGTTGGATAGTGCCAACGAGAATCAATCATTTTTGATTAGTCTACACCCACATATTTATGTAACTGAAGCGAAAGTCGATATTTTGGATATTGTTGAAGTAAGTTTAAAACTAAAGGTATTGTGTAATCCCGTTGCATCCATTCAGGTTGTAAAAATATAGGAATTTGAGGTTTTAAAGATAAATATTGATCATAATATTTGAGTTCTGAACCCGTTTCAATCACCAATTTTATTTCCGAAGCTCGTTCCCACATTTGAGCAACAACAGGATAGTGAGGATTGAGATGTTCTTTCGGACTTAATGTGATCCAAGCGGAGGAAGAAATCGGTTGCCAAAATGAGCCAGATGTTTCTATAGAGACAGTGCGATTTGTGGCTTCAATACACTTGACTAAATCAGGAAGTTGAGGATAAATAAATGGTTCCCCCCCAGAAATCACGACTTTCGGCGATCGCAATTCTGCAATTAACGCCTCAAAAGAACGAAGATTTCGAGGTAAACCTTCACCCCCATTTGCATATCCGGTATCACAATAATGACATTGAACCGGACACCCCGCTAACCGAATAAAATCTAC
>CAZNCM010000667.1:0-1586 GCA_964571155.1 uncultured Lyngbya sp.
ATCCCCTTCTAACCAATCATTTCCCTCTTGTCCAACGAGATAATCATCCCCAAAACCCCCTAACAACGTATCATTACCCAGTTCTCCAGAAAGCGCATCATTACCCCCCTGTCCAGTAAGAATATCATCTCCTTCTCCGCCGTTCAAAGTCTCATTCAAATCACTCCCAACAAGATCATCATTTCCTATATTATTTACTGAAAACTCAGGAATAATTGAACTCGCTATCCAATGATCATCATTGCTAATAGATAAGCTTTCTAGATGGGTAGATAAACCGGAATCAACCCTAAATGGATTGGCTTCGTCTTCTAAAACAAAGCCATCTTCAAAAAAATTCAGCATGAAATTCTCCTAACTCTTTAATTGGGAAGTTCTATTGATGTTCTACAATGCAGTGAAAACTTCAGAATAAATAGAGAAAAGGTCACACCTAAACCTTTCTCTATGTAACAATTTATACTCGTTTCCTCACCCAATCCTCGGTTTTTTGAAGCTAGATTCCCTACTCGCTAGCTTTCCGGCTATTTTTTGATCGAACGGCTCACTCACAACTCAAAGAACAACAGTCTATCTATTTCTATTTTAAAAATTTTGTCTGATGCTTAAGATTAAGTTTTGATTAATTCAAAAAACTGATGATATCGATAGGAATTTTCACTCAGTTTTGGAGAAATTTAGATCCACTTTCCCCAAATCATTATACTCTCCAACAAAATCAGTATATAACAGTAAAACTTGATGGAATTGTAGAGACTTATCTATCATTTTCAGAGAGTCTCAGGTTGATCAAATATTGATTTTTTCAAAAAAAATATGAATAGCTACACCACTCACTGTCACTGGATGAAAAGAGCCTTAGAACTGGCTGAGTCTGCCGGAGAAGCCGGAGAAGTCCCCGTCGGAGCCGTCATTATTAATTCTCAAGGTCAGTTACTCGCTGAGGCAGAAAATCGACGAGAACGGGATAATGATCCTACTGCTCATGCAGAAATATTAGCCCTACGCAAAGCCGGCCAAAAGTTACAAGACTGGCATTTAAACCAATGTACCCTTTACGTTACCTTAGAGCCTTGTCCCATGTGTTCTGGGGCAATTGTGCAAGCCCGAATTCAGCTTCTCGTCTATGGAGTAGACGATCCCAAGACTGGTACAATTCGCACAGTGGCTAACATTCCCGATAGTGCTTGTTCCTTCCACCGTTTACAGGTTTTGGGAGGAATATTGGAGTCGGCTTGTCGTCAACAATTACAATCCTGGTTTGCTCAACGGCGTGAAGATCATTCGAGGGTTAAAGGTTAAGAAAAGATTAATCTCTGCCGCCCTCTGACAAGATACCCAAAGCCACCGCCTCGCAATTCAACTCAAGACAGTGTGAGAAGTGTCATTCAGATGAACGACAGCGAAGGATAAAAATTTTACCTTAGAGTCAAGAAATCAATGCAACACGAATCCACTTATGATGACACTTGACTTAAAAGCATCACCCCTCAAAATGCCAACCTCTCCAAAGGGAAAATTCACAATTTCTAAGGTGTCCCCCTGGTTAGCGGCTTTAGCTTATCCGCTTGGTCGTCACCTGATCT
>CAZNCM010000668.1:0-1543 GCA_964571155.1 uncultured Lyngbya sp.
AGCCAGTTGAGCTTCGCTCAATATCTGTTTGAGATCCGCGACAATCTCTTGTTTTTCGGTTACGGTTCTCCCCATTGGTCTTTGATCTCCATGGTGGATAACAATCCACTTACATCGGGTCGAATCAATGACAGCTTTTGATGTCGATCTCTAGCCAGAAATCTTGATTCGCCATAAAAAATCCCCGGCTCGATTAGCCGAGGTTGAAGATTGAAAATCTAATCGATCAAAATGTAAGCAGTGTTCTGCTTGATCTTTAATCTTAAATTTATCTCTTCTAACCTCGGCAGGATATTAAGCGACTTCTGCACCTGCTGTCTTTGGTTAATCCAGATTTTAAGTTTATGGATTTCGCTTAAACTTTTGACAATAGACTATTATCAGATAATTGTCTATTTTTGTCAACCCCAACGGGGGTTTCACAGTCGGAGTTGACAGCACTAGAATTAGGCTGCTTCGGTGATTTTGGTTTCCCGTAGGGCGTAAATATCAACGGGAATCGCTGGCCCCATAGTGGCTGAAATGTAAACACTCCGCCAGTAACGACCTTTTGCGCCTGAAGGACGGTTGCGATCAATACATTCTTGCAACGCACACAAATTCACCAGCAAGTCTTCGGCAGAGAAGGCGGTTTTCCCAAACATGACATGAACGATTCCAGTCCGATCTGCCCGAAATTCTAGTTTTCCGGCTTTGAATTCCTGAATCGCCTGAGCGACATCTGTTGTGACTGTTCCTCCTTTGGGCGAAGGCATTAATCCTTTCGGCCCTAATAAACGACCCAGTTTGGCGACTTGGGGCATCATATCAGGTGTCGCAATCAGGCAATCAAAATCCAGCATTCCTTTCTGGATGTCGTTGATCAGATCTTCAGAACCCGCAATATCGGCACCAGAAGTTAGGGCTTCATTTACCTTTTCACCTTTTGCTAAAACCGCAACCCGAATGGTTTGACCGGTTCCTTTCGGTAAGGTAACAGTGGTTCGCAGTTGTTGGTCGGTGTATTTTGGATCAATTCCTAAACGAATATGCGCTTCTGCCGACTCTGGGAATTTGGCTGTGGCTGTTTCCTTTAGCAGTTGAATCGCTTCTAAAGGTTCATAGGCTCGATCTTCAACCTTTTTCTGCACTTCCTGTAATCGGCGCGAGATTTTTTTTGCCATAATTTTCTCCTTGGGGTCACGAGCGAAGTTGGACTTCTCCCCCGATAGTTTGCACTGACCGTTCGTTAATAACGAGGTTAATAACGAGTTGTTGTAGAATTTGCTTTACCCATAGGGCTGTTAATCAGCACTCACTTCGACACCCATATTGCGAGCGGTTCCGGCTACGATTTTCATCGCCGCTTCGATATCGTTCGCATTCAGGTCAGGCATTTTGGTTTCTGCAATTTCTCGCAGTTGGGCTTGGGAAAGCTTACCCACTTTGCGAGTATGAGGTTCGCCTGAACCTTTTTCAATGCCGAGTGCTTTTTTGATCAGTACCGAAGCGGGTGGGGTTTTGAGAATAAAGGTGAAACTGCGGTCTTCATAAACCGAAATTT
>CAZNCM010000669.1:0-1535 GCA_964571155.1 uncultured Lyngbya sp.
CCGGGAAATTTACCAATAAGCGATCGCGAGATTGGAGTAAAATAACTTCAGAGAGTTGTCGTAATTGGGGATAATTCTGAGCCAATAAACTGTTCAAGAGTTCACATAAACCTCCCGCCATTTCAACTCCAGTTGGCCCGCCTCCTACAATCACAAATGTTAACAGCATTTTACGCTGTTCAGGGCTTAATTCTTGCTGCGCTTGCTCAATACAAGTCAGCAAATGTTGTCGAAGTTTAACCGCATCTGAAAGTGAAACTAAGGGCTTTCCGTATTCAGAAGCACCAGAAACTTCAGCAAATTGGGGCTGACTTCCTGTGGCTAAAACCAAATAGTTGTAGTCAATTTCTCCCGCATTGGTATGAACAATTTTACGTTCAAAGTCTGTATTATTAACCTCAGCTTGCAAAAATCGAGCTTGAGGATAATTTTTGAAGATCCGACTAACTGGATAAATAACCTGTTGGGGCTGTAGAAGTCCAGTTGCAACTTGATAGAGTAACGGAATAAAAGTGTGATAACTATTACGGTCAATGAGTAGAACGTTAACTCCCGCTTGAGCGAGAATCTTGCTAGCCGTAATTCCACTGAATCCGGCTCCAACAATCACAACTTGAGAGTTTGCAGACACAGTAATAGCTTCTATTTTTAACCCAATAATTTTCTATACTTTAGCAGACTATTCATTTTAAAAAGATCTATCTTTAGGAGGTTGTTAACTGTCAATCAAACCTCATTCCGGACATGAATCAAAAATAACCGATGAGTCCATCGCTGAATAGTCTCTGGGGAGATTTGTGATCAGAAAATCTGGATTAATAATCGGGACTTCCGCAACTGAAACCAGCGATTAATTACGGAACTCTTGAATGATATTAGTTAATCACAAAATCAATAAATGATCGGGGTTAAATTCTTAAATACAACTCACTTCAGAATTCAATAATTGTTTTTATATTCAGTCAATTTTTAATCAAATAATCAACCCAATCCAAGGAGTTAATTGGAATTAAATATGATTAAATCAGGATGAGCTAAAGCGATATAACAAGCACCCAGGAGTTGGGGTGCTTTTTGTTTTTTAATTCAATTTCAGTGAAATTGGGTTCAGAGTTGATATTATCGGGGCTTTGTGTTAAACACTTGCCACATGATAAAAACGGTAATTCCCAAATATCCAAAAACAACAAGCCAATCTAGAATTCCACTCTCAGATAAATATTGTAAATTTTGCATATTGATACCCATTGAACTGAATATTAGTGTAAAGCTTTAATGGTTCTACAATCATTATTTAAAGCAACGAAAATTAATGATGCCCGCTTTTCATCATCAACAACTTCATTCTTATCGAGATGATATGGTTGCTATCACGCAGTCAGAAATCGAACAAATTAAGATGAATGAGCCTTGTGAAATTAACCAATTGATGAAAAGATTAACGTTACGAATCGCAACTCAAAGTTTATTTGGTGTCGTAGCGGTTTTATTTCTATTAAACCCAAATTTGGAATGCAAATGAAAGTCTGTCCACA